>WJJG01000235.1 GCA_014729815.1 Candidatus Eiseniibacteriota bacterium | reverse complement strand
GCCTACCCAACATACACCTTCTCATTATGCCAATCGATGAACTCCCGCCCCGGCCGCTCGTCCTCTTCCCCCGGAACGATCACCAGCCGCCGGCCGTGCATCGGGTAGTACACCTCACCGTTGTCGAACTCGTCCTTGATCCGGCGGCTGACTTCCACCCGCAGGTCGCGCGTGACGGTGACATACCCATGATCGAAGAGCGCATGCAGATCCGCCCGCAGCAGCAATCCGTTCTCCGTCCGGTTCGGTCCCGACTCCGCGAAAGGCTTGATGTGAGCGGCCTGCAGAGTCGGCACGGCCTTCTCGCCGGTGACGGCGCAGCGGTTCTGATAGGCGTCCATCACCTGCAAGCGGAACATGCCCTGCCCGAGGCGGGCACGCGTCAGGTAGTCCTTGCCGTAGAGAGGCTGGCGCTCTGCGATCTGCAACTGCGCGCTGGAGGCATCCCGCAGCAGGTCCATCAGTGTCAGGGCGTCCTTGACCCGCTGCCATAGCCTGAGACCGATCTCCGACTCGGTCGAGTAGGCCTTGCCGACGACGATGTTCGGCTTCCAGTCGGCGGGAGCGGGGATCCACTGGTCCCGAGGCAGGAAGAACGGCTCGTTGAGGATGATGCAACCGATGCGGGGATTGGGCTCGCTGTCGCCGCGTCGTCCTTGGATCAGACGGCGGACCTCGCCCAGGCTCGCGGCTCCATTCTTCTTCTCGAAGGTGTCCCAGGCGAGGCTGAGCGGGAGCTGGAGGTAGCGGGCGAAGAAGCCGCCGCCGACGATGTAGTTCTGAGGCGAGTGGAGCTTGAAGAGGAAGGGCGCCCCCACCGGGATGGCCCCGAACCCGCGCCCGCTGGGACGCCAGAAGTTGACCTCGTCCGGCTGCAACGCCGCGAGGAACTGGTACCACTTGTTGTCGGTGACGCCGATCCAGTACTGCATCTCGAAGCCCTCGAGACCTCAGAGCTTCTGCTGAAGCGCACTGATGATCTCCACCATCCGATCGAGAAGCAAGGCCTGCTGCACGCCCGAGAAGTTGTGCAGGACGAGCTCCTTGGCCACCAATAGGGACAGGTAGCGCAACACGCCCTTGCGGGCGCGGGTCTTGGCCTGCACGTAGTTGGGGTGCCCCGTGTTGTACTCGATCAGGTTGCGCGATGCCACCCAGCGCGAGCGCCAGTTCTCTCCGGGGCGATGGACGGGTTCCAGGAAGGGCAGCTTGCGGCCGCGGGCCTGCTTCTTGACCTGCAGGATGAGAAAGCGCGCCTGGGCCTGCGCCGTGTCTCCACCTCTACGCGCGATCACGGACAGCTGCCCCTCGCCCTCCTCCTTGCCGGCCTGCACGCCGGCGGCGGACCCGTCGGCTTCGAGGGACGCCAGTGCGCTCTGCGTGGACCACTCGAAGCTCACCTCGATCGGGATCAACGCCCCCGTCGGATCGAGCGGGCGCGCCGTGAAGCGCTTCTTCTCGCCCGGGGAGAGTTGGGCGAGTTTGGGCACGATCTCCACCGAAGCCAGAGGGCCGCGTGAGAGGCGCACCGGCCGCGGCCTGGCCGGCTTGCCTCGGGTGCTACCCGGCAGGGGACCACCCCTGCCGCCGTCGAACCAGCTGTACTCCTCGGTGAGATCATCGAGCACCGAGGCAAACGCCTCCTGGATCTGCCGGACGAGCTTGCGCCCGAGCTCCTCCTCCTTGGTCTTCTCGAGCTCCTTCAGACGCGCGCTCACCGAGTCCTCGATGAAGCGCACGGCCTTGAGGAACTCCTCGAGATTGGCGTCCGGGATGATCCCGCGGCGAGAGGCCGGCGCGGTGGTGAGGCGATCGAAGTGGATCAGACCCTGAAGCTGGCCCGTGTCCCAGGGGGCATGATTGAGCTCCTCGAGCTGGCAGACGTCATCGAGCAGCCGCGTGCCCCGGCGGGCAACACCGACGCGGCCGTCTCGGCGGTCGGCCATGACGTACAGCTCGAAGCGGACCGTCCCGCCGCCCGTCTTGATCGGGCCGATGCCCGCGAGCTTCTCGCCCGCGAACTCCCGCGGCCGGACCTCCACCAGCTTCCCGCGCGCGAGCTTGTCCTCGATCTGGACTTGCGCCTTGGTCACGCGGATGCGGTCGCGCAGCTCGGTCCCCAAGTACCGCGAGAGCTTCTCGGCGGTCAGGCGGTTCTGGATCTCCTTGTGGACCTCCCGCACCACCACGCGGGTGCCTTGCGCGGTCAGGGCCTTCTTCGGGGTGAACGTCTCGTAGGCGACCGAGCCGGCGGTCAGCCGCATGCCCCGCGTCCGCGAGGCGGCCGTGCGCGAGACGATCTCGAGCTCGCGGCCGATCGCCGCGAAGCCGAGCATGCCGATGGCGTACTCGCCCTGGACGTTCTGACGCTGGGTGGCATCGAGCTGGCGCTTGAAGGAGTCGCAGATGCCCTTCGCGATGCGATCGAAGTCGGGGTGTCCATCGGGGCCGGGCTTGACCCCCTCGCCGTCGTCCTCGATGACGATCTCCACCGATCCGCCGCGCTTGCGGCGGATGATCCGGATGCGCCGGCCCCCGGCGTCGATGCTGTTCTCGACCAGCTCGGCCAGCGCCTTCTGGGGATCGGTCTGGGACTGCTGGATGATCAGGATGGCGTTCTTGGCATCCCCGATCGCGAGCTCCTTCATGGCCCCTCGTCTCCCATCTCGTACTCGCTGAAGAGGATCCAGGCCTCGAACTGGTCCTCGTCGTAGAGGGCGCGCAGCAGGCTGGTCAGATAGCCCATGTCCCGCCCGGGGATCGTGGTGCGCAGGGCATCGCGGGCGCGGGAGGATCCGCGCTTGAAGAACTCGAGGATGTTTGTCAGCTCCTGTATGCGCAGGCGCACCTCGCGCGCGTGGGCGATGGCGTCGCTGGAGGGCTCGGGCGCGGAGGCCTTCTGCTTGCGGCCCCCCGTGTGGCCACGAGGCGCGGGCGGCGAACCCAGAGCGGCGCGCAGCCTGCTCCAGATCTCATCGCTCGGCAGCGCGCGCCCCTGGAAGTATCCGCGCAGGGTCGAGTAGTTGACTCCGCTGGCCTCGGCCAGCTCGCGCATCGTCGAGTAGCGCCCCGAGGCGGCCAGCGCCTTGCGCAGGGCGATCGCGCAGCGCTCGTGGCCCAGCTCCATCGGGCTGCGATCAATGTCCTCTCGTGAGTCACGAGTCATTCGAGTGGTTCCTCCTGCTACGCGCAACACCCGGACGCGCGCCGTCCTCCTCGATCGCGGGCCGCACGCTCGGCGCCTCGAAGGGTATCATGCCTCACCCGCGGACCGCCTCGTGGGACCGGTTGTCGACGTGCCGGGTCGCAGAGACGCGTCTGTGGTCATAGCCTCACCATTGCTCTGTCATCACATCTTTGCAAAGGGCAGCGCGGTCGCGTCATGCCCCAGAGGCAGGCGAACCTCGCCCGGATGGACGACATACCCCGGTGCGGCATTGTCACCAAGATCACGCCGAAAGGCGCTGATCTGGGCAGCCATCGCGGGCCTTGGGGTAGCCGACGCCTTGACTTCGATCGGCACCAGGCGTCCCTGATCCTCAACCAGGAAGTCGATCTCAGCTCCTGCCGATGTGCGCCAGAAGTGCACACGAGGCTCGCGGCCACGATGCCGGTGTCCCTTGACGATCTCCGAGAGCACCGCTGTCTCCATGATCGCACCCGCCATCGGTCCCGCGGCTGCATGTTCCGCATCGCGCAGTCCGACCAGGTAGCAGAGCGTGCCGACATCCGTGAAGTAGACCTTCGGGGTCTTGGTCAGGCGCTTTCCGATACTCACGAAGTAGGGTCTGAGGATCACAATCTGATGCGTCGCCTCGAGAATGGTGGTCCATGCCTTGACGGTGTTCACCGCGACACCGATGTCACGCGCCACATCGGTCAGGTTCAGGAGTTGCGCGCTGCGAGCGGCCATCGTCTGCAGAAAGCTCTGGAATTGGGAGAGATCTCCGACCTGCCGCAGCGTGCGGATGTCTCGCTCGAGGTAGGTGGCAACGTAGCTCGCGTGCCAGGCCGCCGCATCGCGACGCGGGTGCGCCACGACCTCGGGATACTGGCCCCGCAGGAAGCTCTTCCACAACCGGCCGGCCGTGTGGCCGACCGGCGATCGGGCGCCTCGCCCACCTTCCCAGGCCAGCGGGCGGCCCGGCGCGCCGGCCGCCTCACGATATGAGAGGGGAAGCAGATGGTGAATCGCTGCCCGGCCGGCGAGCGACTCGGTCACGCGCCCGAGCAGGAGGAGGTTTTGCGATCCGCTGAGCACGTACTGCCCGTAGCGACCCCGGTCGGCATCCACGCGCTCCTTGATGTACGGGAGCAGCTCCGGCACATGCTGGACCTCATCGAGGATCACGGGCGCGGGGTGCATCTCCATGAACCGGCGCGGGTCGGAGGCCGCCGCGGCGCGATAGTCGGGCGCGTCCATGGCCACATACCGATACCGGCGGCCGAAGAGACGGCGAAGCAGCGTCGTCTTGCCGGACTGTCGCGGACCGGTCAGAATCACAATCGGAAACTCGCGGGCCGCCCGGCGCAGGACCGGCTCGAGACTGCGTCGGATGTAGGTTGCAGCCATGGGCGGATCTCCTTGCATGCAATTATGCATTTGAAATGCATGATTGCAAGTCCGCCAAGTACCCTCGATGAGCATCCCGAGAGCCGACCCCGTGCGGCGGAAACATCAGAGCAAGTCGCGACGGGGTTCGCCTCAATCGCTGCAACTGATTGTCAATATGTACGATAGCAGTCCGGTCCGAGTCGCGGCGATCAGGTCCGGTTCCTACCCCGCGCTACGGCCTTCCCCTCCGCGGTCATCTCCCAGCGGCCGTCCCGGCGCTTCTCGATCCACCCCTCACGCTGGCAGTGCCGATAGGCCTTCCGAACCGTATGTGCCGACGCGGAATCCGCAGTTGGGCCAACACCGTCCTAGCAGAGCTTCCATCTTCTCATCTTCCGGCAGTATTCGAGGCTGCACTCCGTGCGCGTGCGCCCAGGTTCCGATCCGGCGTTCTGACCTATCCATCTTGGGACGTACCGTCGCGAAGGATCGAGGTAGCGGATGGGGAGAATGCCGTCGTCCTTGATGGGTGGATCTTGGACGTCCCGTGGCGCACTTGCAGAGGCAACTGCGGGAATTCGCAGACAGGATGGGTGATGCACGAAAGCGAAGCACCTGAGGTGCGACGGTGCCGAAGAGATCCGGGTGGTGAATGCGACGCACCCGAGGGACTGGATTCTACGCGAGCGTACCGCCCCCCCAGGCCTCCGGCAATCACATCCTCCCCAACCAACACAAATTGATTGACAGCAACCAGGAACAACTGCTAGTCAATCAATGAACTTCGCGTGTAGAAGGAACCGCCTGTGGATTCGGATGCCAGAGACATCCTTACGATCGGTGAGCTCGCGAAGTACCTGAAGATTCCAAAGTCCACGCTCTACAAGCTCGCTCAGGAGGGCAGGCTGCCTGGCCAGAAGGTGGGCCGCCATTGGAGATTTCGGCGCCAGGCGATCGATCGGTGGCTGGAGCGGCCGCCCGTTGTCGTTTCCCGGGACCACGCCGCTGGCGACTCCCAGCCCAACGGAGATCAGTGATGGGAGAGAGCCTGTCCGAGAAGGCGCTCGCGCAGCTCGAAAAGGCCGCCGAACTCTATCATCGCTTGATCCTGATCGCTGCTGCCAGCGGATCGGGGAAGACCGTCGCCCTGCAGGACATCGCCTCGCGCACGGGTGCACCGCTCTTGAACCTGAACCTGGAGCTCTCCCGCAGGATGCTCGATCTGACCGAGCGCCAGCGGGCCCTTCAGTTGCCACGCCTGCTGGGCGAGGCCGTGGGCACGGACGATCCGATCGTCCTGCCAGACAACACCGAGATTCTGTTCAAGGATCTCCGCACCCATCTGGACACAACCAAGGAGTTCCTCGAGTCGCTGCAGGCCTACTCTTCGCCTGGCAAGCTCAAGAACTTCCGTCATAGCCGCAAGGAGGTCGAGCAGCAGAAGCCCAGCCTGTCGGCCTTGCAGAAGATCGAGTCCATTCGCGACCTGGTGGCGGAGCTGGGCGGGACCGCATCGTATCTGTCTACGGCGGAGGCAGTGCTCCCTCCGGGTCACGAGTGGGTGGGCCGGATGAAGGGAGTCCGAGAGGAGCTACTCTCACAGGTCGGCGATCCGGCGAAACGATCGGCCGCCGGACTCCGCCAGCAGGTTCTGAAGAAGCTCGGTGATCTGAAACATGAATGCATCCGAGCCTACCTCACGCTGCACGCTTGCGCGCGCCTCGGCGCGGGGGACGACAAGCGCAAGGCGCGTTTGGCGAAGGACGAGCGTCTTCAGAAGCTAAGCAGCCTGGCGACGATCGACCTGATGCCCGTCCAGCATCTGAAGGACTTCCAGGACCTACTCGGCAATCTCAAGAGTTGCCTTGCCCTGACCGAGCAGGATCTCGAAGCGTCTGCGGAGTGCCCGCACTGTTCCTTCAGGTCGAGTTCGGAAGCGGTGGGAGCCCCGGCCGATCGGGTTCTCTCGGAGCTGGACGACGTTCTGGACACGCTCCTCTCGGAGTGGACGCGCACCTTGCTGAAGAACCTCGGAGATCCCACCACCAAGAAGCAGCTCGAACTGCTGAAGCCGGAGGCCCGCAAGCTGGTGGATGCGTTCATCGCATCGCGTGAGCTGCCCGACGATCTGGGCCACGACTTCATCCACGCGGTCAAGGAGGTGCTCTCCGGCCTTTCGAAGGTGGTTGTCAAGACCGACGTCCTTCGGACGGCGCTGCTGACCGGCGGCTCGCCGGCGACGCTCCCTGAGATGAAGAAGCGCTTCGAGGAACACCTGGACGAGAAGGCCAAGGGGCTGGATCCGAGCAAGGGGCGGATCGTGTTGGAGTAGGCGGAACGTGGACTTGAAGGCGTTACAGCGAATCGTCGACGCGGGAGAATCCGAGACGGTCGAGTTCAAGAAGTCGACCGCCCAGCTCTCGCGTGCCGGGGAATGGGGCCGCGGGACTCAGATGATCGTGGACCTGTGCGTCCGAGCGGGCCATCCGGATCCCGAGTTCGTGGAGCAGACGGGCGCGGTCGGCGTTCGGTTCCTGCCCAGCGGCTACATCGCCCCCCATCGGATCGTCCACGACCTGACGCAGCGACAGCGGGAGATCCTTCAGCTGATCGCGCGCGATCAGCCCATCCCCCTACGGGACATCATGAAGCGGCTGGCGAATCCACCGGCTGCGGCCACCGTCAGGGACGATCTCTATCACCTGAAACGGATTGGCCTGCTCGATTCAAGAGGGCGGGGCAGGGGCGCCGTGTGGCTCCTCAGACAGGAGGGGCTGAAATGAGCGGGCGAATGAGCTGGAATGAGCGGGCGAATGGGCTGGAATGAGCGGGGCCTAGGGTCGAGCCGCTCGGCGGTCTGTCGTGGCGACATCCGCTGTACGGGCGGCCCGGTTCGGCGGCTCGCCGGCGACGCTCCCCGAGATGAAGAAGCGCTTCGAGGGATACATCGACGACAAGGCGAAGGGTAAGGACCCCAGCAAGGTCCGGATTGTGTTGGAGTAGACCGTGCGATCGACGACGGAGATCCGAGAGCTGCTCGACGAGCTGGAGTTGCATCCAGCCGATGACTTCGAGGCGCAGGACCTCGATTTCAAGCAGTGGGACGACAGCAGCCTGGACAAGGCGATCCGGACGGTCGTGGACTGGGCCGTGTGCATGGCCAATGGCGGCGGTGGAACCGTCGTGTTCGGCATCGCGGACAAGTGTACCGGCCGTACAAACGCCATCCTGGGTGTTCCTCCCGAGATCGAGATCCACCGCCTTCAGCAGGCGGTCTACGACCGCACCGACCCGAAGCTGACGCCGACCTTCGAGGAGGTCCGCGTGCCAGAGGGCACGGGCCGCCTCCTCGTCATGCAGGTGCATCCGGGTCTACCACCCTACACGGACACCAGGGGGCGCGGGACAATCCGGGTCGGCAAGGACTGCAAGCCGCTCACCGGCACCCTGCGCCGCAAGATCGCGGTCGAGACCGGCGAGAGCGACTTCACAGCAACGACGATCTCCGGCGTGCCCGACCGGTCGCTCTCTGCCGCGGCAATGGAGCAGCTCCGCGACGCGGCCCATCGTGAACGTGCCTCAGCCGAGCTTCTGGCCCTGCCCGATCTCGATCTTATGGCTGCCCTGGGCGTCCTTCGGAAAGGGAAGCTCACGCGTGCGGCAGTGCTCCTTGCCGGCCGGGCCGAGGCCTTGCAGGAGCATGTCCCCGCATACGTCTGGACGCATCTGCGCATGCGGACGACGACCGAGTACACGGACCGGGCAGACGGTCGCGACGCCACGCCGATCGCCCTGAGCCGAATTCTCGATCGCATCCTCGCCGACAATCCCATCCAGACCGTACGCCAGGGCTTGTTCCACTTCGAGTACCGCACCTATCCCGAGATCGCCCTGAGGGAAGTCCTGCTCAACGCCTTCTGCCATGCCGACTACCGACTGGCGAGCCCGGTCCTCGTCAAGCAGTACACCGATCGAATCGAGGTCAGCAACCCCGGCGGGTTCATCGGAGGCGTCACGCCCGACAACATCCTTCACCACCAGCCGGTAAGCCGGAATCCCTGCCTCATGGACGCTCTGGTGCGGCTCCGCCTGGTCAACCGT
>WJJG01000234.1 GCA_014729815.1 Candidatus Eiseniibacteriota bacterium | reverse complement strand
GTGCAGAGCTTGGCGAGCTCCCGCGTGATGGACGCTGGGGGGCGAGCCAGCGGGCGCGGCGGTCTCCACTGTTCCGGGGCGCCGCGCTGTCGCCGGCGATGGGCGCGATGCGGCCGCCGGGGCCGCGGGCCACCCGATACGACCCGAAGGAGGGCAGATGACGCTCAAGAACGTCGATGAGATCCTCGACTACGCCATCGAGCGCGAGCAGGAAGCGCACGACTTCTACGTCGACCTGGCGCGCAGAATGGACCGCGAGGAGATGAAGGAGGTCTTCCTCCAGTTCTCCCAGGAGGAGCTGGGACACAAGCGCAAGCTCGAAGCGGTCAAGGCCGGACGCACCCTGGAGCCATCCGCCGCCAAGGTGACCAATCTGAAGATCGCCGAATACGTGGTCGACGTCGAACCCGGCGAGGAGCTCGACTACCAGAAGGCGCTGATCGTGGCGATGAAGAAGGAGAAGGCGGCCTTCAAGCTCTACAGCGACCTGTCGGCGGCCACCGAATCGGCCGAACTCGCCACCCTCTTCACGGCTCTAGCGCAGGAAGAGGCGCGCCACAAGCTGCGCTTCGAGCGGGAGTACGACGACGTCTATCTCGCGGAGAACTGATGGCTGCGGCTACGCCGCCGAACGGCGGTGGATCCGTTCCGCACGCAACTGATGCTGCCGGTTGAAGAGCCGCTGGTAGATCAGCAGGGCAATCGCCACCGCGGCGAGCGATGAACCTGCCGCCAGCATGAACATGATCATGATCTGATACTTCACCGCGACGACCGGATCGGCGCCCGCCAGGATCTGACCGGTCATCATGCCGGGCAGCTGTACCAGCCCGACGACCATCATCGAGTTGATGATCGGGATCATGCCCCGCCGCACGGCATCTCCCAGCGGCCCGCGCGCCGCTTCCCAGCGCGTGGCGCCCAGGGCCAACTCCGTCTCGACCTCGCCACGCCGCTCGCCGAGCGTCTCGAGCAACTGGTCCATGCACAGCGCCAGGGCGGTCATGGAGTTGCCCAGCACCATGCCCAGCAGCGGAATCAGATAGCGCGGCGCGTACCAGGGCTCCACGGCAATGATCAACTTGGTCGCCGTGAAGGTCACCAGCATGCCGACCGCCACCAGCGTAAGGAAGCTGCGCAGGCTCGCGCCCGGGAAGCTGCGGCTCGGGCGCGTGACGGCGGTATGCGTCGCGGCGACGATCATCAGCACCAGCACCGGCAGCAGGACCCAGAAGCCTTCGATCCCGAAGATCCAGTTCAGAACGTAGCCGACGAGCAGGAGCTGTACGATGGTGCGCAGCGCGGCCAGTCCCAGGCGTCGCTCCATGCGCAGGCGCAGAGCGATGCTCGCGATCCCGGCCACCAGGACCAGTGCGGTCGCGATCGCCAGGTCGCCCCAATCCAGAACGATGATCGTCTCGGGTCCGCCGCGCATCAGATGGTCACTCCCGGTCCACTAGGCATTGGCGATCTCCCTCCGATGCCCGTGGGGAATCGACCGTGGCCGTGGAGGCTGCTCCCGTCTGCGCATCGCGCGGGGCGTAGGATTGCAGCTCGAGCGTGCGATCGCACAGGCGGTCGGCCTGCTGCCGGTCGTGGGTGACGATCAGCGCCGCCAGCCCCTGCCCACGCGCCGCCTCGCGCAAGGCGCGCTCGACCTCGGCCACCGATTGTTCGTCCAGGGCGCTGGTCGGTTCATCGAGCAGCAGAACGGGCGGTTCGACCAATAGGGCGCGGATCAGGCTCACGCGCTGCTGCTCCCCCTGCGAGAGCGATCGCGCATTCTGCGAGAGCTGCGGGCGCCGCAAGCCGAACCGCTCGAGCAGGGGGGCGGCCGTCTCGATCGAGAAGGCGGCGGCGCCCGCCGTGCGGTAGCGGAAGGGTCGCGCGAGATTGGCCCGGACCGAGGCATCGAAGAGCACCGGGCGCTGCTCGACCAGCGCGACCTGCCGCCGAAATGCGGGCCACCCGATCTCCGCCGGGCTCCTGCCGCGCAACCGCACCTCTCCGCGCGGCGCATCGACCAGCCCGCTGATCGCGCGCAGCAGCGTCGTCTTGCCGCTCCCCGAGCGTCCGCGCAGCGCGACGAACTCCCCTGCGCCGAGCCGCAGGTCGAAGTCGGCGAGGAGCGTGCGTTGCCCCGCCGTCACGCACAGCCCCTCGATGCGCAGCAGCTCCACGGCCATCCTCAACGGATCCGCGGCAGGTGCCGCGCGGCCTGCTCGAGCGGCGCGCGGCGCAGGCGAGCATAGGCGCGCAGGTGCGGCTCCGCGCGCGCCGAGTCCCCCAACTCGTCGCGATAGAGCCGCGCCAGTAGGCCGTGCACCAGGATCGGATCGGCGCCCCGCGCCAGCGCGGAGTCGAACTCCGCAATGGCCTGGTCGAAGCGCTCCTGTATCCAGTGGGCGCTCGCCCGACCGACCCACGGATCCGGTGAGCGTGGCTGCAGCGCCTGCGCTCGCTCGTAGGCCCACAGCGCGCTGTCGACGCGCCCGGCGTGTAGCAGCGCTTGTCCCCAGCCGTGCCAGGTGCGCGGAGAATCGGGCCGCACGCGCAGCGCTTCGCGATAGGCGGCGCTGGCCTCATCGGGGCGCCCCGCGCCGCGCAGCGACGTCGCCAGGCTCACCAGCAGCATGCTGTTGAGCGGATCGATGCGCACCGCCTCCTGCAGGATCTCGACCGCCTCGGAGAAGCGGCGCTGGCTCATCAGCCCTTTCGCCTGCTGATAGCGACGATCGAACGCAGCCAGCATCCGCTTCGGATCGGGCAACTCGGCTGCCTCGCGGCTTGCGGGATCCGGCGCCGCATCGCCGCCGGAGAGATAGCCCAGGGAGCGCAGCCGAGCACGCTCTTCCTCGCTCGGTCTGCGTTGCGCCAACGCGGCGCCCCCCCCCTCACGCTCGAGGTAGGCATCCAGGGCGGCGCTCAGTTCCGCCTGCACCGCCGGCCGCTCGGCGATCAGATTGTGCAGCTCGTCGGGATCGGTCTGCAGATCGTAGAGCTCCGGATCGGGCGCGCGGACATACTTGTGCGCCGTCGTGCGCGTCGCGTAGAGCGGCGCCCAGTGATAGGTTATCAGCGGACTGAGGGTCTCGCAGTAGGCCGCGCGCTCCTCCCATGCGCGCTGCTGCAGAAGCGGTGTCAGCGAGCGTCCCTCCCCGAATGGCGTGGCCGCGGCAGCAGCGGAAGAGAGCCCGCACAACGCCAGCAGCGTCGGCGCGACTGAGATCAGGCTGGTCTGAGCGCCGATGCGCAAACGCGGATCTCCAGCCACGTAGCGTCCCGCTTGCGACGGCAGGCGCAGGATCGAGACGACCCGCACGGTAGAGTCGTAGAGGAAGATCGAATGCTGGGGCTCCCCATGCTCTCCGAGCGCCTCGCCATGGTCGCTGATCACCCAGACGAGCGTGCGCGACGCCTCGCCGTGGGCCTCGATCGCATCCAGCAGGCGCCCCAGGCAGGCGTCCTGATAGGCCAGCTCGCCGTTGTAGGGCTGATCGGCATAGATGCGCGCATGGGGCGGCGGTGGAACGTAGGGCGCGTGGGCATCGAAGAAGTGCACGAAGAGGAAGAAGGGGCGCGTCTCCACACCGCTGCGCCGCTCGGCGGCGTACTCCCCGATCCAGCGGATCGCTCGCTCAGCCACCAGCCCCCCGCGCAACTCGACCGTCTGCGGCCCGAGTCCCGGCTCGGGACCCCAGAGGCGATCCTCGTAGAGTTCGAAGCCCTGCGCCAGGCCGAAGCGGCGATCGAGCACGAAGGCCGCCACGAAGGCCGCTGTCGCGTAGCCCCCCTCGT
>WJJG01000233.1 GCA_014729815.1 Candidatus Eiseniibacteriota bacterium | reverse complement strand
GGCGAGCGCCCCGCCGGCGCGTTGCGCCAGGGCGCTCGCGATCCGCGCGACCTGTTCGTCGCTCAGCCGGCCCACGCCACGGCTCCCCGGCGATGCCGTAGGGGGCATCGCCTGATCTCGTGCGCGACGTCGCTTGCCTTCCGAGCGCGGGGGAGCGTCGCCCGCGGCTCGGCCCGGGCGCGTTCGACGCGCACCGCGCGACCGCCGCCGCGTGCGACCCCCTGCGAACCTCGGGAATCACGCGCCGCCATCTAGTCGTCGCGCCCCTTCTTGTAGAGGTCGCGACCCTCGACTTCCCAACTGTCTACGATGGCCATGATCACCGCATCGCAGGGCCGGTTGTCGGTGAGCGTGGTTTGGCGCGCCGAGCTTCCGGTCGCGTAGAGGACCATCTCACCGACCCCCGCGCCGACCGCATCGGCTGCTACCACGTGCGTCCCGGTCGGCTTGCGCTGCGGATCGACCTGCGCCAGGAGCAGGAACTTTAGCCCCCGGATGCTCTCCTCCTTGCGCGTCGAGACCACCGTGCCCAGCACCTTGGCCAGATTCATCCTCCGACTCCGGTCCTACTTCTTGACCGCTTCCGGCTGCCGCCCGAGCGGGATCGCCAGGTCGACATTCGAGTGCGGGCGTGCGATGACGTGGACCGCGACCAGCTCGCCGACACGGCCGGCTGCGGTCTGGCCCGCGTCGCAGGCGGCGCGCACCGCGGCCACATCACCACGGATCACCGCCGTCACGTAGCCGCCGCCGGTCTTCTCGTAGCTGACCAGCTCGACCTTGGCTGCCTTGACCATCGCGTCGGCCGCCTCCACCATCGCGGGGAAGCAGCGACACTCGATCATGCCCAGTGCTTCAGCCATCTCCTGAATCCTCCCTGCCGGTGTCGTCCTCGCCATGGCGGCGACGCCGCACCGATTGCGTCTCGCGCGCCGGACCGCCGGCGAGCGATCCACTGCCCGCCGCGTCCTAGGCGCGGCGCTTGGTTTCCACGTCTCGTCCCGAAAGCGCCTCGATGGCCGCCACCGCGGCGGGGGCCGCGACGTCGATGTCGCGGTGCTCGCCGCCGAGATAGACGCGCCCGAAGCTGCCGAAGGTGCGCACCTCGAGGATGTTGATCTCGGCCGCCTTCTCGGCCTCGTTGGCGGCGAGGGCCGCATAGGCGGCCGGTTCGCACTCGAGAATGTAGAGGTCCTGTCCGGCCAGGATCATGTTGCCGTGCCGCATGCGGTTGATCAGCTGGGTCTGATGATCGTCGAGGGCGCGGATCACCGTGCTCGAGAGCACACGGGGCTTGATGCGCTGGGCCTCCTCGGCGTCGAGCGCGCTGAGGATCGCCCGGCCCGCCTGGCGAATGTCGGCCTGACTGGGCGAGTGGATCTCGAGCATTCCGTAGAGCCGTTCGACGATCTGCATCCCGGGCGTCACGCGCGTCGACTTGAGCGCCACGTCGGTGATGCGGTTGATCTCGATCCCCGGCGAGATCTCGACGAAGAGGCTCGCCTCGCGCTCGGTCGGCAGGAAGCCCTGCGCGACGGTCGCCAGGAACGAGGCGAACTGCGGCTGGAGGCTGTCGAGGAAGACGTAGGCGCGCAAATCAACCACGGCTCTTCTCCTTCTCGCCCGGCGCAGTCGGGGCGGGCTCGGATGCGTGCTGCGCCTCCTCGACGATCGCCAGACTGGCGCTGGCGCCGATGCGCGTGGCGCCCGCCTCGATCATCTGCCGCGCGTCGCTGAGGCTGCGAATGCCCCCCGCGGCCTTGACCTCGAGCCCGGCGCCGCGCACTTCGGCCGCCATGAGGGCCACGTCGTGCGCCGTGGCGCCTCCGGCTGCGAACCCGGTCGAGGTCTTGACGAAATGCGCCCGGGCGCGCTTGGCCAAACGGCAGGCGCGTCGCTTCTCCTCGTCGCTGAGGAGGGAGGCTTCGATGATCACCTTGCAGCGCGCGCCGCCGTCGCGGCAGGCCTCGACCACGGCGCGGATGTCCTCGAGCACCAGCCGGTCGTCGCCGGCCTTGAGCGCGCCGATCGGGATCACCATGTCGATCTCGCGCGCTCCGTCGCGGATCGCGCGGCGCGCCTCGAAGGCCTTGATCTGCGAGGGCGTGGCCCCGAGCGGGAAGCCGACCACGGAGCAGACGGCCACGCGGGTGCCGTGCAACCGCTCAGCCGCCAGGCGAACCCAGAGCGGATTGACGCAGACCGCGGCGAAGCCGTTCTCGCGGGCCTCATCGCAGAGACGACGGATCTGATCTGGCGTCGCATCCGGCTTGAGGAGGGTGTGATCGATGCTCCCCGCGACCCCGCGCGGGATCGCACCCGACTCGGGATCCGCGCTCAAGCGCGCCACGCCGAAGTCGAGGTAGCGACGGGCGATCTCGGGGCGTTGTCCGACCGCCGGGGGACGGGGCGCGCCCTCCGCCCGGGAAGGCGACTCGCCCTCGGCCGCTGCCGACGCCGCGCCCCCCGCGGGGGCCGCTGTGGGAAGGAGCTCGGCGAGCTGGCGGGCGATTCGGTCGAGGTCCTCTTCGGAGAGGTCCGCGGCGTCCCGGGGCATGGGGGCCGCGCCGCTGGCGCCAGGCGTAGCAGGGTTCCCGAAGAGGGATGCGCCCGCGTCACCCGCCGGATCGCCCGCCTCGATTCTCTCGATCTGGGCCACGCGGCGCAGATGCCGCGCGACCGTGCATTCGGTCGTCAACCAGAGCTCGACGATCTGCTCGGCGAGGGCCGCTCCGGTGAGGCCGGCACCCAGCGTGAGGACGTTGCTATCGTTGTGCTCCCGGCTATTGCGCGCCGTGGAGAGATCGTAGGCCGCCGCCGCGCGTACGCCGCGCACCTTGTTCGCGACCATGGCTGAGCCGATTCCCGCACCGTCGATGACGATTCCCCGGTCGCAACTTCCCTTGGAGACCAGGTTTGCAACAGATAGAGCGAACTGCGGGTAATCGACTGCTTCATCAGATGAAGTTCCTACGTCACAGACCTCATGTCCGAGGCTCGCCAGGTGAGCGCGCAGTTCCTCCTTCAGCTCGAATCCGGCGTGATCGGCCCCAATGGCAATCTTCATCGCGCACTATCCTCGCTGGTGCCAGACCTGCGCGTCATTCGGCGTCTGTCGCGCCGCGCGCGTGGGTCTGAGCAGGCCGGACTTCGTCGCAAGCAGGGCTTGTAGCTTTCGAACATGAAGCTTCAAGGCCCGCAGGCCGACCTCCGTGATCGCGAAGTAGGTCAGATTGCGGCGCCCGCGCGGCGCCTTGCGGATGCGGACATAGCCGGCATCCGCCAGCCGGTGGGCCTGAACGTGTAAGTTCCCATCTGAGAGCCCAGTGGAGTCCTTGAGCTCGGTGAAGGAGAGCGTCTCCCCGCGAGCCAGAGCGGCGATGATCGCCAGGCGCGGTGCGGAAGTGAGGTGCTCGTCGAAGGTCAATCGCCGGCCCATCCTTGCTGGGGGTTCTGAATAACTTCACGAAAGGAAGTTATCGGCGGATCCGAAACCCAGGTCAAGCAGAAAAAGTCATCTTGTGTGGTTGTATGGCTTCTTTTTCTGAAGCATCGATTGTGGGACGAAGATTGGTGAAGCGCCGCCTGCTACGCTCTGATGAGAGAAAGCGTTGTGGCGGCAGCCGGAAGGAAGAACACGTTCCTCAACCGGTGCTGCGTCAACAACGAGTCAGACTCTGTCTTGCGCGCCCGGCTTCACCAATCATCGTCCCACAATCGAAGCAATGAGGCCATGGATCGGAGGCAGATGGCCACCAGGCAGAGGGTAGGACACGCGAATCAGCGCTCGCGGAACGAGGGATCCGCGTAGCCGCGGGCAAGATGGACCATGGCTCGATCGAAGAAGAGCAGGATGCGTCGATCGAGCTCGAGCACGCGATAGGCCTCCAGGGGTTTGGCCCACACGCCTCCGGCTCGCGCGGAGAGGAAGATCTGCTTGCGCAGGAGCGAGAGTGCGCTCAGAGCCTGATCGAGCGGGACGTCCTGCGCCCTGCGCTCGGCGCCGGCGGCACGGAAGAAGGCGCCGGAGGAGTCGCCGGCGCCCTCGTCGCCGATCCAGTGGGTGAAGCGCCGAATCGCCCCCTGCGCGTGCTCGCGCAGCGGTCCTTCGCGTAGCCGCCGGTAGGCGGGTGTGGAACGATGCGTGCGGATCACCGAAAGCCAGGCTTCGGCAATCAGCTCCGCCTCGGCCTCGACCGACCGCACCAGCGCATCGGAGAGCAGCACGCCGGGCCTTCCGGCCTGGAGGTCGCGGAACGAATCCCCGATGGCCCACTCGTCGCGGTGCCGCGCGAGGCAGGCGGCCAGTGCCTTCTCGTTGGCCTCGAAGGCCAACGGCGGGATGGCGTCGAGCGGGAAGTAGCGGACATCGTCGGCGTCGTCCCCAGCCCGTTCCGACCCGCCCGTCTTGGCGACCTCGAAGGTCACGATCAGGAGATCTCCATAGAAGTCGCTCCGGTAGGAGTCGGTGTCGAGTAGGCCGAGGATCCGACCCTCGAGACCGGCCTCCTCGCGGAGCTCTCGGAGCGCCGCCTCGGCGATCGTCTCGCCGAGCTCGGCGAAGCCGATCGGCAGGCACCACATTCCCTTCTGCGGTTCCTGCCGCCGGCGGACCAGGAGGAGCTCACGCCGCTCGCTCAGCACGAGGGCCGAGGCCACCGGGAGCGGGTTCTGATAGAGGATGTCTCCGCACGCGACGCAGACCAGTCGGCTGCGTCCCTCGATCGGCCGCCGCTCGAGCCGGCCGCCGCAGCGGATGCAGTAGCGCGCGCCCGTCTGCATGTCGTCCTCCTGACCCTGGGGCTCGGGTGCGCATCGTAGCCAGGGGAGGGCACGGTCACAAGGCGTGCGCTGGATCCGGACCCGTTGCGCCACGGGCGATGAGCCCGCCGGGGCCGGGCACTGGCTGATGTGCGCCATCCGCGAGCCGAACCAAGTGTGAGCGCGCTTCAAATGCGACGCGAACAGGACGTTAACTCAGGAGAGAAGGCGACCTTGGGCGCACCCGGCGACTCGCCGCCAGGCTGCGTCGTGCTTCGGTCGCAGCCTGAGGAGAAACCCGCGACTGGGGGGAGAAGAGCATGAAGAACGCAGTACTGTGGATCACGATGGTGACGCTGTGCGCCGGCCCGGCCCTGGCGGCCGACGTTGCGCGCCTGCCCGATGTGTATGTCGAAGGTGTGCCGACCAGCTATGAGAACGAGTACAACAGGGGCAACGCCCTGGTGGCGGCGGTCATCCAGGGGACCTTCTACGACCTCGGTCCGACCTATCAGGCCGCGCTGGACGCCAACGGCTTCTCGACCGACCTGATCTACGATCCGTATGGGACCTGGCCGGAGATGGACGACTACCTGATGGTGCTCGTCAGCACGGCCGACATGTGGTGGACCTACGACTGGGCGGCAGATGACGCCATACTGTCGGCCTATCTCGATGGCGGTGGCACCTGCGCGGTCATCGGGCAGGATTACCTCTACACGCGCATTCAGGGCACGTCGGGCTTCCCGACCGACTACCTCGGAATCGCCGGCGCCACGCAGGACGTCAACTGGGCCGACGAGGAGGTCTGGTGGGATGGCACCGGTGGCGGACCGCTGGACGGGCTCAGCGGCTACGTGCCGGCCTGCTTCACCGACAACCCCTTCTTCACCGATGAGATCGATCCGGCGGCCAGCGGTGTCTGCCAGTGGACATCGGCCACGGTGCCGTTCCCGCTCGAAGGCGGGGCCGCCACGCCGACAGCGATCTTTTCGGCCGTCGAGTTCGGTTGTCAGGATGCCGCGGAGCTGGAGGAGATCGTGGCGGCCATGGCCACCTGGCTCGATAACTTCAGTCCCACGCAGAGGAGCAGCTGGGGCCGCGTGAAGGGCCAGTTCCGCAAGTAGCAGGCTGGCGAATCACGGATCACGACCACGAAGCGGACATCGAGAGGCCGGGACCCCGCGCGGTCCCGGCCTTCTGCTTCGCTCTTGGTTCTCCGGTAGCGTTCCTGACTCTCCAGCAGACACGACTGCCCCAGACACCCCGGGTCGCCGCGCATCTCGCTCGATCACCCGTCCGGCGGCGCCAGCCTTGTCGACCTGCGGTGTGACTGCTAGACTCCCGGCTTCCATTCGTCGGCGAATCCACAATCTGGGAGAGAGGCCGCATGAAGGTTCACGAGTACCAGGCCAAGAAGATCTTCCACGCCTTCGGGATCCCGGTCCCACGCGGGATCGTCACGCAGAGCGCGGAGGAGGCGCAGGGCGCCGCGCGCGAGCTCGGCGGTGAGCTCTTCGCCGTCAAGGCGCAGGTGCACGCCGGCGGTCGCGGCAAGGGCGGCGGCGTCAAGCTGGCCAAGAGCGTCGACGAGGTGCGTACGGCGGCCGAGGCGATGATCGGCAAGCCGCTGGTGACCCATCAGACCGGGCCGGAGGGCGTCATCGTTCGCACGGTGCTGGTCGAGCAGGGCTGTCCCTTCGAGCGGCAGTTCTACGTCGGCATCGTGCTCGATCGGGCGGCCGAGGCGCCCGTGGTGATGGTCTCGCAGGAGGGCGGCGTCGAGATCGAGAAGGTCGCCCGCGAGAAGCCCGCGGCGATCGTCAAGCGGCACTTCGATCCCCGCCGGGGATTGGCCGACGCCGCTGCGGCCGAGCTGGCCGAGCAGCTCGGGCTCAGCGGCGCGCAGGCCGTGCAGGCCGGCATGATCATGCAGGCGTTAGCCCGCATCTATCTGGAGCGCGACTGCTCCCTGATCGAGATCAACCCGCTGGTCCTCAGCAAGCAGGGTGAGGTCGTGGCGATCGACGCCAAGATCAACCTCGACGACAACGCCCTCTTCCGCCACGAGGAGCTGCAGGCCATGCGCGATCGCTCCGAGGAGGATCCGCGCGAGGCCGAGGCGGCCGACTACGGCTTCTCCTACGTCTCGCTCGATGGGGACATTGGCTGCATGGTCAACGGCGCCGGGCTGGCGATGGCGACCAACGATATCATCACCCACGCCGGCGGCAGCCCGGCCAACTTCCTGGATGTCGGCGGGGCGGCCGATCCGGAGCGGGTGACGAACGCCTTCAAGCTGCTGCTCGGCGATCCGCGGGTCAAGACGGTGCTGGTCAACATATTCGGCGGCATCGTCAAGTGCGATGTGATCGCCAACGGGATCGTCGCCGCGCTGCAGAGCGTGCCGCTGACCGTCCCGATGGTCGTGCGGCTCGAGGGGACCAACGTCGACGACGGCCGGCGGATCCTGCGCGAGAGCGGACACCCGCTGATCGAGGCCGATGACTTCGCCGATGCGGCGCGCAAGGCGGTTGCCGCCGCGCGGGGCGAGCTCCAGCCGACGAAGGGAGGTGCGGCATGAGCATCCTGGTGAACGAGGAGACGCGCCTTCTGGTGCAGGGGCTTGGGAAGGTCGGCCAGTTCTACAGCGATCTGATGATCGAATACGGCACCCGGATCGTGGCCGGGACGCGCCCCGGCAAGGGCGGCACGGAGTACGCGGGCATCCCGATCTTCAACGACGCCCATGAGGCGCGCGCCGAAGTCGACTTCAACGCCAGTGTGGTCTTCGTGCCGGCGGCCGCCGCGGCCGCGGCGGTGCGCGAGGGGGCCGAGGCGGGGGCCAAGGTGATCGTGGCGATCACCGAGGGGATCCCGGCGCTCGATATGGTGCGCGTCAAGACCGAGCTGCGCGAGCGCTTCCCGGATGTCACCGTGATCGGCCCGAACTGCCCCGGCATCATCTCGCCCGAGGCGTGCAAGATCGGCATCATGCCGGGCTACATCCACAAGCGGGGTCCGGTGGGGATCATCTCGCGCTCCGGCACGCTGACCTACGAGGGCGTGCACCAGTGCACGGTGCGCGGCATCGGGCAGTCGACCTGCATCGGGATCGGCGGCGATCCGGTCGTCGGCATGACCTTCAAGGACCTCCTGCCGCTCTTCGAGCAGGATCCGGAGACGCAGGGCGTGATCATGATCGGCGAGATCGGCGGGTCGGCCGAGGAGGAGGCGGCGGCCTACATCCGCGACTCCTTCCGCAAACCGGTGGTGGCCTTCGTGGCCGGTAAGAACGCGCCTCCCGGGAAGCGGATGGGGCACGCCGGGGCGATCATCGCCGGCGGCAAGGGCACGGCCGCCGAGAAGGTGCGCGCGCTGGAGGAGGCCGGGGTGACCGTGGTCGAGAACCCGGCCGAGATGGGCGCCGCCATGCAGGCGCTACTCTAGTCATGCCGGACGTCGATCCAGCCCTCACCCCGGGCGACGTGCGCATCGAGCGTTTCACCGCCGCCGAGCGCAACGTGCTCGCCGCACGAGGGCTCTTCGGCCCGCTCTTCGAGGCCTACCTGGCGCACAGCGCCGCGTGGGTCGGTCAGCCGGACGGACTCGTGCGGGTGATGATGCAGCAGGGATTGGCCGCGGCGGCGCTCTATCTGACCTGCCGGCCGGCGGACGAAGAGACCGCCTGGACGGTCAACTTCGCCGAGCCGCCCCTCAACCTCTTCCTGGCGGCCAGCGGCCGGGCCGGGAGCGTTGTCGGTCGCTACTACGATGAGCATGTCGAGACCGCCGAGAGCAACCGACTCTTCGTACAGACCACGCGGCGCATCGGCAAGCCGCACACCAGCGTCATCGAAGTGCGCGGACTCGACGTTCTCCTGATCCTCGAGCAGTACTACGCGCAGTCGGAGCAGACCACGACGCGCTTCCTGGAGGGGGAGGGGGAGGAGTTCGTCATGTTGATGGCGCTGCCCGGCATCGACGATGCCTGGCTGCGCCAGCTGCCCCGCGAGGAGGGACTGAGCTTCGCGCAGTGGTCCGATGTGCACCGCATCGAGGAACGTATCGTGCGCTTTGGCTGCCTCTGCGACGAGGAGCGCATCGTAGAGGTGGTCACCGGGATCTTCCGGGAGAAGCGCGAGGAGCTCTTCCAGGGGGAGAGCGAGGTCGAAGTGCGCTGTCCGCGTTGCGGGCGAGCGTATCGCCTATCCCGGGAAGCCTTCGAGGGCGCGTTGCGGCGACGGCGTGCGCAGGATCGCGGTGCGGAGCCGATGGGGGAGGATCCCCCGGACCGCGGTTGACTCGATCCGGTCCGCTTCCTAGGCTGCCTCCCGAACTCGCCGCTGCGGGCGGCAGCCGAGCCGGCCGGGGCGGGGCGCCGCCCGCTCGGCTGCGGGGCACCGCCCGCTCGGCTACCGAGAGGCGGACACCCGCTCGTACGAGGACCCATCCGTTCGCGCGAGGGTCCCCTGTCGCACCGACACGGAGGTTGTCATGCGCGCATATGGACTGCGGATCGGCTTGGCAGTGATCCTACCGGCTCTCGTGGGAGGGCTGGCCTGCGACGACGACGGATCGACGACGCCCTCGAACCAGGCTCCGGAGATCGTCGCCCTGCAGGCCGAGCCGCCGGTGGTGGTGCCGGGCGGCGAGATGACGCTGACCTGTTCGGCCGAAGATCCCGAGGCGGAGGATCTCGAGTTTGCCTGGAGCGCCGCTACGGGGGTTCTCTCGGGAGAGGGCGCCACGGTCACCTGGACCGCACCTCCCGAGGAAGGCACTCATCTGGTCTCCGTCACGGTCGAAGACGCTCGTGGGGGCGTAGCCCGAGACACGCTGGGGGCGGACGTCTTCGGCGGCACGCTGCTGCTGGAGACGCGCGATGGCCTGACGGCGGTGCGCTTCGACGGCACGCAGTTCGTGCTCCACGAGACGACCGGATCGGTGGAGGTGTTGGATACGCGGATCTTCACCAAGAGCGGTTCCAATGTCACCGAGCTCGGCCACGACGGGTCGGTTCTGGAGAGGATCGACTGTACGAACGACGAGATCTATGGGCACGAGTTCGCGATGCTCCCCGATGCCGGCTACGTCTTGATCAGCAACAGCGATGATGTGATCCATTTCGTGGCGCCCGACGGGACGTTTCTCGAGACGGTCGCCATGCCGGATTCGAGCCCGGAGAGTCTCCAGAACGCCGACGGCGTGCTGGCCGAGGGGCGGTTGATCGTCTCCGAGACCGGGACGCGCAAGCTGATCGCCGTCGACCCGGACACGCACGAAGCCACGATCTTTCGCGAGGAAGACCCCGGTGGCGGTTGGCTGGGAGCGATCGACTACGCCGATGGCCGCTACTACCTCTGCCAGTCGATGGACGTGCACAGCTTCGTCGAGGGGGGCGCCACCGAGACGCTCGGGACGGTTCCCGACGGCAACATCACCGGCGTCAAGGCCGTCGGCAGCTACCTCTATCTGGTCATCAACCACGAGGGTACGCTGCGGCGCATGCACCGCGAGACGGGCGAAGTCGAGTTGATGATCGAGGAGCTCGACTATCCGCAGGATGTCGAGTACCTGCCGGTGGCGCTCGAGGAGTAGGCGGCCAGCGGGCCCCGAGCCCGCACGCCGCCCATATTCGAGGCGCTGGCCCATACGCGGTGCGCCGCCCATACTCGCGGCGCTGCGCAGATCCGGAGCGCTGCCTATAGCTGCAAGCAGACCACCTTCGGCTCGGTCATCTCCTGCAGCGAGAACTTGATCCCCTCGCGCCCGAGTCCGCTCTTCTTGACCCCCCCGAAGGGCATCTGGTCGAGGCGGTAGTCGGTCGAATCGTTGATCATCACCCCACCGACGTCCAGGGCGTAGGCGGTGCGGAACGCCTTGCTGACGTCTTGCGTGAAGACGGCGGCATGCAGCCCGTAGTCGACATCGTTGGCGCGGACGATGGCATCCTCCAGCGTCTCGAACGGCTGTAGGATCACCACCGGGCCGAAGACTTCCTCACAACTCAAGCGCGTCGTCGGCGGGACGCCCTCGAGCACCGTCGGCTCGACCCGCGTGCCCTCCTGCCCGCCGCCGGCGAGCAGATTGGCGCCGGCCGAGACCGCTTCGGAGATCCAGGCCGCGACGCGCTCGGCCTCCTTGAGCGTGATCATCGGGCCCATCTCGGTGGCCGCCTCGAGCTGCGGGCCGACCTTGATCTTGCGCGCGCGGGCGACGAACTGCGCGCGAAACGCCTCGTAGACCGGCTGCTCGATCAGGATGCGCTGCACGCCGATGCAATTCTGTCCCGCGGCCCAGAAGGCGCCCGCGACGCAGGACTCCACGGCCCACTCGAGGGCCGCATCGGCGCAGACGATGACGGGGGAATTCGATCCGAGCTCCATGCCGATCTTCTTCAGGCCCGCTTGCCGTACGATCTGCTCCCCCGCTTCGGGGCCCCCGGTGAAGGTGATCATGCGCACGCGCGGGTCGGTGACCAGCGGCTCGCCGATCTCGGAGGCGTAACCGGTGACCACGTTGAGGATGTGCGCCGGAAGACCGGCGTCCATGAAGGCATGGGCCAGCTTGAGCGCCGAGAGCGGTGTGACCGTGGCCGGCTTGAGCACCAGGCTGTTGCCGCCGGCGATCGCCGGTCCCAGCTTGTGGGCCACCAGGTTGAGCGGATCGTTGAACGGCGTGATCGCTCCGATCACGCCGACCGGCATACGGTAATAGTAGCCGATCTTCTGCTCGCCCCCGGGCACGGAGTCGAAGGGGAGCGTCTCGCCCAGGATGCGGCGCGCCTCCTCGGCGGCGACGGTCAGTGTGTTGACGCAGCGCCCGGCCTCCTTGCGCGCTTCGTGAATGGTCTTCGAGCCCTCGCTGGCAATGGTGCGCGCAAACTCCTCCTGGCTCTCACGCACGATGCGCGCGGTGCCGTAGAGGATCTCCAGCCGCTGGTGGATCGGCATCTGGCGCGCGATGCCGGCACCCTCGACCGCACTGGCGATCGCGCGATCGACATCCTCGGGCGTGCCGCGCGGGACCGTATCGACGACCGACTGGTCGTAGGGGTTCTCGACATCGATATGCTTCAGGCCGTCGACCCACTGGCCGGCGATCAGCATCTTCATGCGTTTGCTCCTCTGGTCGACTTTCTGTCGGCGAGGCCGCACGCAGCGTCCCCGGTCGTCTGTCGCAGGATCCTGTGCTCCCCGATGGATCGGGTCGCACGCTCCCGATGGATCCGGTCCACACTCCCCGCTCAATCCGGTTCTACGCTCCCCGATGGATGCGCAGCAGGTCGGTCAGGATCGAAAAGCCGGTTTCCTGACGGCCGGCGCCCGGACCGACGATCGTCACGTCGCCGAGCAGATCGGTGGCGAAGGTCGCCGCATTGGTCGCGCCCATGATGCCCGCCAGCGGATGCGCCAGCGGCACCATCTCCGGATGGACCCAGGCGTTTACACCGCCCTCGGTGCGTTCGACCGCGCCGATCAGCTTCCACCGCGCCTTCTCCGCGCGCGCCTTCTCGATCTCGGCCGGTGTGATGTTGGTGATCCCCTCGCAGTCGACGTCCTGAATCGCCACAGGGGCTCCCATGAGCACGTTGGCGATGATCGTCACCTTGGCCCGGGCATCGTGGCCCTCGACATCGCCCGTGGGGTCGGCTTCCGCGTAGCCCAGCTCCTGGGCCTTGGCCAGCGCATCCTCGTACGACATGCCCAGTTCCATCTGGGTGAGGATGTAGTTGGTCGTGCCGTTGAGGATCCCCCGGGCGGCCTGAATCGTGCAGCCGGCCAGAGGGCCCTGGGCCAGGTTGAGCATCGGTGTGCCGCTCATCACCGTGCCCTCGATCAGGAACTGCACGCCCTGGCGCTCGGCCAGGGCCCGCATCTCGCGGTAGGCCAGGGCCGCGGGGCCCTTGTTGCTGGTGACGACATGCTTGTCGGTATCGAAGGCCGCCCGGCAGTGGCCGATCGCCGGCTCACCGGTCTGCAGATCGGTGAAGGCCAGCTCACAGACCACGTCGGCGTTGCACTCGCGGATCATGGTGGGAGCGTCCCAGTCGCGTTGCCCCTGGGAAAAGGGTTGCCCATCCCGCGCCGCGGCCAGCAGGGCGTCGATCTCGAGCCCTTCGGGATCGAAGGCCGTTCCGCGCTGCAGATCGGTGGCCGCTACGACCGCGAACTCGTAGCCGTAGCGGGCGCGCAACGCCCCGCGCTTGGCCTGCAGGATCTCGCAGAGCCCCTGACCGACCGTGCCGAATCCAACCAGAGCGATCCGCTGCATGGGAACCTCCTCCCTGGGCGCCGATCCGTCGCAAGCGCTTTCGGGGTTGCCGGTTTCGGGAGCGGTGAGCTTGCCCCGGCCGAGGGGGGAGTGTCAAGGGGCAAGCCCGGCCGGGTCGGCTCTCCAAGCTCCTAAGCTACAGTGTGGCAGTTATTTGTGCCGATGGGCCCCTCGGATGCGGCCGGCCCGCGAGCCGGCCTGCGGCGTTTCATTGGTCCGGTCGCTCTGCTATACTCCGCGCGATTTTGACAGGAGGAATCCCGGACCCGGCGCCCCACACCCGAGGGAATCGGCCGGATCCGATCAGGCACGCGAATGGTCCGAACTCGGGAGGCAGGGAGCATGAAACGAGTTCTGGTTCTGTTGATCGCCGTGGCGACGCTGGCGCTGTTGGTCAACTACTTGTCCGGTTGCGGTGGCGAGGGAGAGCAGGCTTCCGAGACGGTAGAGACGGGCGCCGAGGAGGCGCAGGAGGCCGGAGACGAGGTCGCCCAGACGGCCGAAGAAGCCGCCGAGAAGGTGGAAGAGGTAGCGATCGAGGCCGAGGAGAAGGTCACGCCGCCGCCGAAGGATTCGAAGTTGACCGAGATCAAGGAGCAGGCCGTCGATTCGATGAAGGAGAAGAACCCGTTGCTCAATCCCATGGCCCTGAACGAAGAGGCGCCCGAGAGTTTCCGCGTGAAGTTCGAGACCTCCAAGGGCGACTTCGTCATCGAGGTTCAGCGGCACTGGGCGCCGCGCGGCGCCGACCGCTTCTACAACCTGGTCAAGAACGACTACTACGACGGAGTGCGCTTCTTCCGCGTGATCGACGGGTTCATGGCGCAGTTTGGGATCCATGGGGATCCGAAGGTCAACACCGCCTGGCGCAATGCGCGGATCCGTGATGACGTGGTCAAGCAGAGCAATCTGCGGGGCTATGTCAGCTACGCGATGGCGGGACCCAACACGCGCACCACCCAGCTCTTCATCAACTACGGCGACAACTCGCGTCTCGATGGACAGGGCTTCGCACCGTTCGGCAAGGTGATCTCGGGCATGGAGGTCGTCGACAATCTCTACAGCGGCTACGGCGAAGGCGCACCGCGCGGCAGCGGGCCGGCGCAGAACCTGGTCCAGTCGCAAGGGAACGAGTACCTGGAGAAGGAGTTCCCCCAGCTCGACTACGTCGAGGAGGCCAAGATCATCAGTCCGTAGGGCCTTGCGTCCCGCAGGCGTCGCCGGGTCCGCTGCGGCGGGCGCGGACCGCGCGGACGCATGGTCCGCAGGGATCCGGGCTTAATCGGGCGCCCCGCGGAGATCGCGGCATGGGCTCTGTCACGACGTGATGGAGCCCTTTCGCTTCGTTGGGCGTGACGATTCGACTCCCCAGGAGGCCGACTATAGAGACCGAGCGTTTCGATGCGATCGTGGTCGGCGCCGGGCAGGGCGGCGTGCCACTGGCGCAGGCGCTGGCAGGGGCCGGCCGGCGCACGGCGTTGATCGAGTGCGCGCACGTGGGCGGCACGTGCATCAACTACGGCTGCACGCCGACCAAGACGATGGTGGCCAGCGCCCGCGTTGCCCATCTGGCGCGCCGCGCACAGGCGTACGGCATCGACGTCGCTCCGCCCGTCGTCGACCTGCGCCGTGTGCGCGCGCGGAAGCGCGAGATCGTGGAGAGCTTCCGGCAGGGAAGCGAGAAGCGCTTGGCGCAAACAGATGGGCTCGAGTTGATCCGCGGCACGGCGCGCTTCGTGGGGCCGAAGCGGATCGGGGTCTTCACGCAGCATGCTTCCTGCACGCCGAGCACGGCACGACCCCCGGCAGCGGCGGCGCCGCGCGAGGAACGCGCTCCCGATCGGCAGCTGACCGCCGAGCGGATCATCCTCGATGTCGGCGCCCGCCCCGCCCGCCCGCCCATCCCCAACCTGGAGGCGGCGCGTCCGCTCGACTCGACCTCGATCATGGAACTGGCTGAGCCCCCCGCGCATCTGATCGTCCTGGGCGGCGGCTATGTGGGACTCGAATTCGCGCAGATGTTTCGCCGCTTCGGCAGCCGGGTCACGATCCTGCAGAAGCGCGGGCGGCTGCTCCCGCGCGAGGACGCCGATATCAGCGACGCGCTGGCGGAGATCCTGCGCGAGGAGGAGATCGACATCCTGCTCGAAGCCGAGGCGCGAGCGGTGACGCGCGCGGGCGATCGAGTCGTCGTGGAGGCCGCGGTGGCCGGCGCGGCGCGCACGATCGAAGGCTCCGAGCTGCTGCTGGCCGCGGGGCGGCGCTCCAATGCGGATCTGCTCGACTTGGCGGCAACCGGCCTGGAGGCGGACGCGCGCGGATGGATCCCGGTCGACGAGCATCTCGAAACCGGTGTGCCCGGCATCTACGCCATCGGGGACGTCAAGGGCGGACCGGCGTTCACGCACATCTCCTACGACGACTTCCGGATCCTGTGCACGCGGCTGCTCGATGGCGACGCGGCGTCGACCCGGGGCCGTGCGGTCCCCTACGTGCTCTACACCGATCCGGAGCTTGGCCGCATCGGCCTGACCGAAGCGCAGGCCCGCGAACGTTTCGGCTCGCGCGCCGTGCGCGTCGCCCAAATGCCGGCGGCCAGGATCGCACGCTCGATCGAGAGCGATGAGACACGCGGTCTGCTCAAGGTCGTCGTGGATCGCGAGCGCGAAGAGATCCTGGGAGCGGCGATCCTCGCCCCACGCGGAGGGGAGCTGATGTCGCTGCTGCAGATCGCCATGCAGGCGCGGCTGTCCGTACCCGCGCTGCGCGATGCGACGCTGGCCCACCCGACCTTCGCCGAAGCACTCAACACGCTCTTCCAGAGCTGGGAGGATTGATGCCGCGCCGAGCGCGCAAAGCGTAGACGCCATCCGGACGGGCGTGCGCGCCCGAGCGCGTCTGGTGGATTGGAGTGCGTGGCGACGTCGAGTTGATTTCCGGTTCTCCATCGGCTAGGGTCGCAGACGTCACATCGGCAGAGCAGGCCGAACGCCCACGGGGGCGATCGGCTGCGCAACTCCCCGTGATCGGACCAGAGGTCTCCGCGTACTCATGATTGCGCTGCAGGCGATCGACAAGTCGTTCGGAGACCAGACGGTCATCCGCGACCTGGACCTGTGCGTCGAGCGCGGGCAGACGCTGGTTCTGATCGGTCCCAGTGGCTGCGGCAAGTCGACTCTGTTGCGTCTCATCCTGGGTCTGTATCGGCCCGACGCAGGGTCGGTCGTCTTCGATGGACGTGCCCTGGAGCACCAGGATCTGCGCCAGGTGCGCCGCCGCTGTGGCTACGTGATCCAGGATGGCGGTCTGTTTCCCCATCTGACGGCGGCGGGGAACATCACCTTGATGGCGCGGCAGGTCGGCTGGCCGGCCGAGCGGGTCCGCACGCGCCTGGCGACGCTCTCCGAGATGACGCGTTTTCCCACCGACGGTCTCGCACGCTACCCGGTCGAGCTCTCGGGCGGCCAGCAGCAGCGTGTGGCGCTCATGCGGGCGCTGATGCTCGATCCGGATGTACTGCTATTCGACGAGCCGCTGGGCGCCCTCGATCCGATGGTGCGCTACGAATTGCAGGAGGATCTGCGGCGCATCTTCCGCGAGCTACACAAGACGACGGTCCTGGTCACGCACGATCTCGCCGAAGCGGGCTACTTCGGCGATCGACTGGTGCTGATGCGCGAAGGTCGAATCGTGCAGGATGGGCGGTTCGAGCAGATCCTGCGTCACCCCGCGGATGCCTTCGTGGCGCGCTTCTTCCAGGCCCAGCGGGGGCATCGGCCCGACCTCGCCGGCGGTGAGACCGCTACCTCCCCCACGGCGGGAGCGCGTGACTGATGGCTGCCGCACGCGGGACGCGTAGGGTGGTTGCCGCGATGCGCCTCGGCGCCTGCCTGTGCGTCGTCGGGCCCGTGGCCGCCGACGAGACGGCTGCCGTTCCCCGGACGCCGGACGCCGCCGCGGTGGCCCAGGGCGAGATCATCGTGGGATCGAAGAAGTTCACCGAGGCGGTGATCCTGGGCGAGATCGCCACGCTGCTGCTGCGGGAGGAGGGTTGGCCCGCGCAGCATCGCCGAGAGCTGGGCGGCACGCGGGTGCTCTTCAGTGCGCTCGAGCGTGGGGAGGTCGACGTCTACCCCGAATACACGGGGACCATTCGGCAGGAGATTCTGCGCGAGCTCGATCTGGAGAGCGACGCCGAGCTGGAAGCCGCGCTGCGTGCACGCGGCATTCGCATGACCGCGCCCCTGGGCTTCAACAACACCTACGCCCTGGGCATGCGTCCGGAGATGGCCGCGCGCCGCGGCATCACCCGGATCTCCGATCTGCGCGCTCATCCCGATCTGCGACTGGGCCTGACCAACGAGTTCCTCGATCGGGGCGACGGCTGGCCCAGTCTGCGACGCCGCTACCAGCTTCCGCAGGAGGATGTCGTCGGTCTCGATCATGACCTGGCATACCGCGCACTGGCGGCCGGCGAGATCGACGTGATGGACTTCTACTCGACGGATGCCGAGATCGACTACTACGGCTTCCGGGTGATCGCCGATGACCGGGAGCACTTCACAACCTACGACGCGCTCTACCTCTATCGCGCCGACCTCGCCGAACGTGCACCGCGGGCGGTGCGTCGCCTGGAGAGCCTGGCGGGTACGCTCGATGAGGCTGCGGTGCGGACGCTGAACGCACGGGTGAAGATCGATGGGGAGCCCGAGAGCGCCGTGGCGGCCGACTTCCTGCGCGCTGCGCTGGATGTCGAGGCGGAGATCCGCGAGGTCGGCCTCCTCGATCGCATGCGCAAGCGCACCCTCGAGCATCTCTTCCTGGTGGCCGTGGCACTCGGGGCGGGGATCGTCGTGGCGCTGCCGTTGGGCGTGCTGGCGCATCTGCGGCCCCGGCTGAGTCACTTGATCCTGGGTATCGCGGGCATCATCCAGACGATTCCCTCGCTGGCGCTGCTGGTCTTCATGATCCCGTTGTTGGGCATTGCCGCTCCACCAGCCATCGCCGCGCTCTTTCTCTACAGCTGGCTGCCGATGGTGCGCAACACGCATTCCGGACTGCGGGCAATTCCGCTGCCGATTACCGAGTCGGCCGCGGCACTGGGCCTGTCTTCGTGGGGGCGACTGCTGCAGATCGAGTTGCCCCTCGCGACACCGTCGATCCTGGCGGGCATCAAGACCTCGGCGGTGATCACCATCGGCTTCGCAACACTGGGGGCCCTGATCGGCGCGGGAGGCTTCGGACAACCGATCCTGACTGGGATTCGTCTCGACGACTACGGCCTGATCCTGGAAGGGGCCGTGCCGGCCGCGCTGCTGGCGCTGCTCGTGCAATGGCTCTTCGATCTGATCGAGCGGGCCATCGTGCCGCGCGGATTGCGACTGCGGAGCGCGAACTGAAGGGTGGATCGCGCGCCAAAGAGCAGAGCGCGAGCCAAGGAGCGATGATGCAGGCAGAAGAGATGCGCGGAAGTGCTCCGGCCCTAACGGCGTCCGTGCCCGACGAGGCGCGGGCGCGGTTCCTGTCCGACGTGCTGGCGGGTCTGCATCGCAGTCCAAAGCGTCTGCCGAGCAAGTACTTCTATGATCACCGCGGCTCGTGGCTCTTCGACCGGATCTGCGAGCTGCCGGAGTATTACCCCACGCGCACCGAGCTCTCGATCCTGCGTACCCGGGGGCGCGAGATCGCCCGCAGCATCGGCCCCGCCTGCCAGCTGATCGAGCTGGGTGCGGGAAGCACCCTGAAGATCCGGCTCCTGCTCGAGACGCTCGATCGGCCGCATTCCTACGTGCCGGTCGACATCTCGGGCGAATACCTGCGCAAGCAGAACCGCGCTCTGGACGCCGAGTGCCCCGAGCTGCGGGTGATTCCGGTGGCGGCCGATTTCATGCGCGACTTCACACTGCCCGCACGCGACGACGGCAGGGGGCGGCGTGTGGTCTTCTTCCCCGGGTCGACGATCGGGAATCTGACGCGTGAGGAGGCGATCGGCCTGTTGCGTCGCATCGCGCGGTTGATCACCCCCGATGGCGGTCTGCTGATCGGGATCGATCTGGTCAAGTCGCCCGCGGTGCTGGAGGCGGCCTACAACGACTGCCAGGGCGTCACCGCGGCCTTCAATCTGAATGTCCTGCGCCGCGTGCGCGATGAACTCGGTGCCGAACTGGATTTGGCGGCCTTCGCGCATCATGCCTACTACCGCCACTCGCGCCGCCGCATCGAGATGCATCTGGTCAGCCGGCGCACACAGCAGATCGTTCTGGACGGAGAGCGCTTCCAGCTCATGGCCGGGGAGACGATCCACACCGAGAACTCGCACAAGTACGAACTGGAGACCTTCGCGCAGTTCACCGCCGAGGCCGGACTGCGCGCGCGGCAGACCTGGACCGACGCCCGTCACTGGTTCGCCGTGCAATACCTGGAGTGTGATTGATGGCGAAACGCCAGGCCTATCCCAGCGCGATCACCGAGGCGGAGGCGCGCCCGCGCCCCAAGCGCTCGGCGGCGAGCGCCGAAGACCTGCGGTGGAAGCCGGCCATCTGCGGCATCTGTCCGGCCGGCTGCTGGGTCGAAGTCGGGCTGCGCGATGGGAAGATGGTCGACATCCGCGCCGACACGACGCATCAGCTCGGGATGATCTGCCGGCGGGGCCGCTGCGCGCCCCAGATCGTCTACAGCGAGCATCGCCTGCGTCATCCGATGCGGCGCAAGACGTCCAAGCGGGATCCCGCCGGCCCGCATGCCCGGGATCCGGTCCGTCTCGAGGAGTTCGAACCGATCAGCTGGGATACGGCCTATGAGGAGATCGTCGCGCACCTGCAGCGCATCAAGCGCGAATCCGGCCCCGAGGCGGTCGCGATCTACACCGGACGGGGGGCCTTCGAGCTCTCGCTCTGTGATCTCTATCAGCCCAAGGGGGTGGCCGTCTCTTCGGCATCGAACGTCCTCTTCCCCTTCGGCTCGCCCAACACGATGGGGGGCGGGGCGCTCTGCTACGTCTCGTTCGCGATGATCGCTCCGCATGTGACCATGGGCCGCATGCTGATCAACATGTTCACCGATATCGAGAACAGCGAGCTACTGATCGTCTGGGGCACGAATCCAGCCACCGACTCGCCGCCGCTGGATATGCTGCGCCTCGAGGCAGCCGCCCAGCGCGGCGCCGAGGTGGTGGTGATCGATCCGCGGCGCACCGAGACGGTCAAGCGCACGGGCGCCGAATGGATCCCGATCCGTCCCGGCACCGACGGCGCCCTAGCCCTGAGCATGATCGGGGTGATGGTCGAGGAGGAGCTCTACGAAGAGGATTTCGCCGAGAACTGGTGCCACGGCTTCGACGATCTCTGCCGCTACGTGCAGCATTTTCCCCCCGAGGCGGTTTCCGAGATCACCGGCGTGCCGGCCGAGACGATCCGCCGTTTGGCGCGGCGCATCTGCCATGCCACCGGGGCCGCCCCGGTCATGTATTCGGGTCTCGAGTACTCGAACACCGGCGTGCAGTCGATCCGCGCGGTACACACGCTCTTCGCGCTGGCCGGACAGCTCGACGTGCCCGGCGGGATCGGACTGGGCATGGACGGCACCCAGTTCCCGATCAACAAGTCGTGCAACCTGGAGAATCCCGATCTCGAGCGGGCCGTGGCCACGAGCCGCTTCCCGACCTACACGCGCTACCGACATGAGGCGCATGGCAGCGGCATCGTGCCCGCCGCGCTTCGCGGCGATCCCTACCCGTTGCGCGGACTGATCGTCCACGGAACATCGCTGCTGACGGCCTGGCCGCAGGCGCCGCTGTGGCGCGCGGCGCTGGCCAAGCTCGACTTCCAGGTCTGCATCGACCGGCAGCTGACCGCTGACATGGCCTACGCCGACATCGTCCTGCCGGCGACGACGATGTTCGAGATCGACTCCTACATCACCTATGGGCCGATCTTCCGCCTGCGCGAGAAGGTCATCGAGCCGGTCGGGGAGGCGCGCAGCGACTACCTGATCATGGCCGAGCTGGCCCGCCGCCTGGGGTACGGCCACCTCTTCCCGCAGACCGAGGAGGATGTGGTGCGCTTGGTTCTCGAGGGCAGCGGCTTCACCCTCGAGCAGGTCCGCCAAGCCGGCGGCTGGGTCAAGATCCCCACGCCGGTGATGGAGTACAAGAAGTGGGAGAAGGGAGGCCTGCGCCCCGACGGCCGGCCCGGGTTCGATACGCCCACGGGCAAGTTCGAGATCCACTCGACGATTCTCGAGGAGGATGGCTACGAACCGCTGCCGAAATACACCGAGCCGACGGAGGGGCCCCTCAGCCGGCCGGACCTCGCCAAGCGCTTCCCCCTGATCTTCAATTCCGGCGCCCGGCCGCACACCGATTTCCATTCGCAGCACCACGGCATCCGATGCCTCAACAAGGATGCGCCCGAGCCGACCTGCGACATCAGTGTCGCGGACGCCGAGGCGCGGGGGATCGAAAACGGCGATCTGGTCGAGGTGCGCACCGCTCGCGGCGCGGTTCCCTTCCGCGCGCGGGTGACCGAAGATATCGTAACCGGGGCGATCGAGTGCAGCCAGGGCGGCGGGACGCCCGTGGGCCCGCGCGCCTGGCAAGTCGGCAACGTCAACGAGCTGACCGACAACGACAACTACGACGAGGTTTCCGGCTTCCCGGTCTACAAGTGCCTGCTCTGTGATGTGGTCAAGGTGTCGGATGCCACCGCCGAGACCCGCGGGGTGGGACAGGTCTACGAGACGGACCCGGAAACCTGGGCGGCGACGGCCATGCGCGAGCGCAGCGCGGCGCGCCGGATCTACCTCGACAACAACGCCACTGCGCCGTTGGCGGACGAGGTCCGCGAGGCGATGCAGCCCTATCTCGAGGAGCGTCACGGCAATCCTTCGGGGATCTACGGCGCGGGACGGCGCGCCAAGGAGGCGATCGAGAACGCCCGCCGGCAGGTATCGGGTCTCCTGCATGCCCGTCCGCGCCGGATCGTCTTCACCGGCGGGGGCTCGGAGAGCGACAACCTGGCCATCAAGGGGGCGGTGGCCGCACGCCGGGATCGGGGCCGGCACATCATCACCTCGGCGATCGAGCATCCGGCGGTGCTCGAGACCTGCCGCTATCTCGAGCGCGACGGGTATCGGGTGACCTGTCTGGATGTCGATCGTCAGGGACGGATCTCTCCCGCGGCGCTGGCGGAGGCAATCGACGAGGAGACCGTGCTCGTGAGCCTAATGATGGCCAACAACGAGATCGGTACGATCGAGCCGGTGCGCGAGCTCTGCGCGGTGGCCCGCGAGCGCGGCGTGCTCTTCCACACCGACGCGGTGCAGGCCATCGGGCGCATCGGGGTGGACGTGGAGGAGATCGACGCCGACCTGCTCTCGATCTCGGCCCACAAGTTCCATGGTCCCAAGGGCGTGGGCGCGCTCTACGTGCGCAAGGGCGTCGCGCTCGAGCCGCTGATCCACGGCGGCAAGCAGGAAGGGGGACTGCGCGGGGGCACCGAGAACGTGGCCGCGATCGTCGGGATGGGACGGGCGGCCGATCTGGCGCACTACGGTTTGAAGGACGCCGAGCGGATTCGTGCGTTGCGAGACATGCTGGAGCGCGGCATTCGAGAACTCGTTCCTGGTGCGGAGCTCAACGGCCACCCCACCGAGCGCCTGCCGAACACGTTGAATCTGACACTGCCGCGGATCCGCGGCGAGTCGCTGGTGATCGCGCTCGATCAGCACGGCGTTTCGCTCTCGTCGGGCTCGGCCTGCAAGTCGGGCTCGCCCGAGCCGACCCATGTCCTGCTGGCGATCGGGCGCACCGAGGCCGAAGCGCACTGCGCGGTGCGCTTCTCCCTCTCACGCGAGACGAGCGAGAAAGAGATCAGGGAGACGCTCGAAGCGCTGCGCTACGTCCTCGAGGAGATGGACAGCACGGTGCGGTTTCTGCCGTGCAAGTAGTTGCGGTCCGTAGGATCCCGACGCCAGCGGGCCCCGTGATCGCGCCGCGCACGAACCGGTTCGCGCGACTCCGCGTCGCAATCGGCTACCGGCCGGTGCCGGCCTCGGTCTCGCTGCGCTTCACGTTGCCTCAGCCGAACGAGCCGATCCGCGACGCTCGCCGACACCGCACGGGCGGCATCCGGCGGCCTCGCCCGCGAAGCTGCGGCTTCTCGCCGCCCCCAATCCGCAGTAGAGTGCGGCCATGCGCATTCCGGGCCGCATTCTGAGGATCGGCGCCACCGCCTTCTGCACCGACTTCTCGGTCTACCTGATCTGGGTGGCGATTCCCTACAAGGCGATCGCGCTGGGGGCCGGCGCGCTCTACCTCGGGATCCTGCCGGCGATCTTCTC
>WJJG01000232.1 GCA_014729815.1 Candidatus Eiseniibacteriota bacterium | reverse complement strand
GCCTCCGGCTTGCCCTCCCAGCGATCCCCCCGCCAGGCAAGCTTCCCTCGGATCTCTCCAAACTCTGTCTGGACAACCACTTCTCTCCGCACGAGCTCCCGTCTCCATTCCAGGCGCCAGCGCACGCCCAGGGTGGGAGACTCGCGCAGCAGCAGCGCGACGAGCGGTTCATCCCCCCCGGGCCGGACGACGACCCCGATCTCGGTGCCCAGACGCCCCTGCTTCATCTGCACGGCGGACTGCCAGACGTCGAGGGCGCCGGCCCCGCGCAGGCGCGCGGCCAGATCGGCCAATGCCTCGGGCGTGGCGTCATCGATCTGCGCGCGCAGCAGCACGACCCGCCCCCAGCGGCCGGGAGAGGGCGGTCCGACGCGGGAGGCGTGCGCGTCGGGGGCGGGCCAGCCCCAGGGCGGGATCTCGGTGGTTCCCCGGGGATCCAGGATCGCGCCCGGGCCCCCTTCGGTCGCGCAGCACGCCTCTCCGACGAAGAGGCGCGCGAGGTTCGGCATGTCGCTGAGGGGACGCGTACCCACGCCGCACCCCACGCGCGTGATGCACATCGGCGGGGGGGGCGCCCAATCGCCCAACGTTGCGACCAGAGCGGCGCCGGTCGGGGTGCAGCGCTCTCCCTCGGCCCCACTCCAGCGCACGGGGGCGCCCTCGAGAAGGTAGGCGGTCGCGGGTGCGGGGAGCGGGATCTCTCCGTGAGCGGATGTGACCCGGCCGCTCCCCAGCGGCAGTGGAGAGACGTGGAGGCGCTCGATCCCGAGCGCGTGCAGTCCGAGACAGGTCGCGGTCACATCGACGATGGCATCGACTTCGCCGACCTCATGGAAATGGATCTTCTCCACCGCGCGACCGTGGGCCCGCGCCTCCGCCGCGGCCAGCCGCTGGAAGACCGCGCGGGCACGCCCAATCACCGGTTCCGGAAGGGGCGCCCGCTCGACGAGCGCCAGGACGTCCTGCAAACGACGGTGCCCGGCGCCCGCGCCGCGGCGGGCGGGTACCACGGCGATGCCCCGTCCAGCGAAGGAGCGATCGTGACGCAGCTCGACGCGCAGCGCTTCGATCTCATCGTCCAGCCAGGCGACCCCCTCGCGCAGGGCCTCCTCCGCCCAGCCGGCGTCGAGCAGCGCCCCGACGAACATGTCGCCGCTGATCCCCCCCACGCAGTCGAGATAGGCGATGCGCACCCCGAATCCTCGCTCCTGGCTCTGCGCCCGCGCTACGGCGCGGCGTCTCGGGCACGGCTTCCGCCATGGACGACGGCACGGTTGATCAACGCCGCCGAGAAGCCGGCCCCGAATCCGTTGTCGATGTTGACCACCACGACGCCCGACGCGCAGCTGTTGAGCATCGCCAGAAGCGCCGCCAGCCCGCCGAAGCTGGCCCCGTACCCCACGCTGGTCGGCACGGCGATCACCGGCGGCGCCGCCAGTCCGGCCACGACACTCGGCAGCGCCCCCTCCATGCCGGCTACCACGACGATGGCATGCGCCTGCTCGAGCTGATCGAGATGCGGCAGCAGGCGATGCAGACCCGCCACCCCGACATCGTGGAGTGCAGCGACCTGCGCGCCCATCGCGCGCGCGGTCTCCGTGGCCTCTTCGGCCACCGGCAGATCGCTCGTGCCGGCGGCCACCACCGCGACGAGGCCCACCGCCTCGGGCGACGCAGCGGGCAGGGCGAAGGTGCGTGCGCGTCGATTGACGCGTCCCTCGGGGAAGCGCTTCTCCAGCAGCGCCAGGGCCTCGTCCGGGGCCCGGGTGACCAGCACGCCCCCGCGACTCTCGGCCAGCGACTCGGCGATCCGCAGGGTCTCGGCCGGTCGCTTGCCATCGCCGAAGACCACTTCCGGCACGCCGCGGCGCAGGTGGCGATGGTGATCCACGCGCGCGAAGCCCAGATCCTCGATCGGCCAGCGTCGCAGCTGGCGGAGGGCATCGTCGATCGACAGGGAGCCGTCCGAGACGGCCGAGAGGATCGCGCGCAGTGTTTCGGGTTTCATCTCGACACCCCTCCGCCAATCCCGGGTCTGCCAGGCGGCGCCACCCGCCGCGTACGGCGACGCCGGCTCGGGGGATTATAGCAGGCGAGAGACGGCCTCCCAGATCTCCCGCGCCAGGCCTGCGACCGCGCCGGCGCCATCGAGCACGCGGTAGCGCCCGCCGCGGCGCCGGGCGATCTCGAGATAGGCCCCGCGCACCCGCTCGTGAAAGGCGCGCGCCTCGCTCTCGAGCCGGTCTTCGGCGCCGGGCCGCGCGGTGATCCTGCGCAACCCCTCCGCCGCCGAAAGGTCCAGGAGGATCGTCAGATCCGGCATGAGCCCCCCGGTCGCGAGCCGGTTGAGCTCCTCGACGCGCTCGAGTCCCAGCCGACGTCCACCTCCCTGGTAGGCCACCGAGGAGTCGGCGTAGCGATCGCAGAGCACGACCTCGCCGCGCTCGAGGGCGGGACGGATCCGCTGCTCGACATGGCTGCGGCGGGAGGCCAGAAGCAGGAAGAGCTCGGTGAGGCCGTCGAGGGTGCCATATTCCGGTTCGAGCAGCAGGCGGCGGATCCCCTCACCGACCGGTGTGCCGCCCGGCTCCCGGGTCAGCAG
>WJJG01000231.1 GCA_014729815.1 Candidatus Eiseniibacteriota bacterium | reverse complement strand
GGCCAGACGCTTCTGCAGCCGGACCGCCTCGCGCGGGGTCAGATCCCAACGATGCTGACGCGCCAGGGCGGGGATGCTGCGGGCGCGTGGACTACACACCGGAAGGATCCTTGCGCGGGCGGTAGCGATTGGTCAACGGGTAGCGCCGATCCTTGCCGAAGGCGCGCGGAGTGATCTTGACGCCCGGGGGGGCTTGTCGGCGTTTGTATTCATTGGCCTGGATCAGGCCGAAGATGCGATCGACCAGCGCGCGCGGGAAACCGGATGCGACCAACTCGCGTGGATGGTGCTCCTCCTCGACGAGGCCCTGTACGATCGGGTCGAGCGTCTCGTAGGGCGGCAGGGCGTCGGTGTCGCGTTGATCGGGGCGCAGCTCGGCGCTCGGCGGGCGCTCGAGCGTGTCCGTGGGAATCGGTGGCCGACCGCCCGCAGCCGCGTTGCGCCAGCGCGCGAGGCGATAGACCTGTGTCTTGAATAGATCCTTCAGCAGTGCGAAACCGCCCACCATGTCGCCGTAGAGCGTGCAGTAACCGACGGCCAGCTCGCTCTTGTTGCCGGTCGCCAGCACGAGGTGTCCGAACTTGTTCGAGTAGGCCATCAGGATCAGGCCGCGAATGCGGGCCTGGATATTCTCCTCGGTGACGTCCGGCGGACGATCCTCGAGCAGCGGCTGTAGCTCGACAAGCAGCTGCGTGAAGACGGGCTGGATCGAGATCTCGTGGAAGCGAATCCCCAAGGCCTGCGCCAGGGCACGCGCTCCGGCGCGCGCGCTCTCGGATGTGTAGGCCGTCGGCATCGAGATGCCGACCACGGCCGCCGGACCCAGCGCGTCGGCGGCGATCACGGCGGTCAGCGCCGAATCGATCCCGCCGCTCAGGCCGATCACCACGCCCGCGAATCCGTTCTTGCCGATATAGTCGCCGAGCCCGAGCTGTAGCGCCCGGTAGATCTCTTCCTCGCGATCCAGCTCGGGTGCCATCCGGCCCGCGGTCCGCGCGAAGTCCGGCTGGGACGACGATCCCGCGGCGTCGGGCGGGAGCGGGGGTGCAGCGCGCATCCAGTCCGCGGAGAGATCGACCTGCACCGCGCGCAAGGCGGTCGCCATGGGAGGCAGTTCGATGCCGGGAGTGGTCTGCTCGACCTGCTCGGCGGGCGTGGCGGCCGCGCGCGGCGTCGGTTCGGCGGGCGCATCACCACCGAGCGCATCGCCGCCGGGCGGCTCGACAGGCGCGGGCAGATCGACGAGCAGGATCTCCTCGCCGAACTGCCGGGCGCGGGCCAGCAGCCGACCGTCGGACGCGGCCGCCAGACTACGACCATCGAAGACCAACTCGTCCTGCCCGCCGACGAGATTGGTGTGTAGGACCGGCAGCCCCAGACTGCGCGCCAGACGCGAGACGAGGTGCTCGCGCAACCGTCCCTTGCCGGCGTGATAGGGCGAGGCGGAGAGATTGAGGATCAGATTGGCGCCGGCGGCACGCTGCGCCTGGGCGACACCCTCAGGGACCCAGATGTCCTCGCAGATGTTCAGCGCGATGCGCCAGGGTCCGCTCCGATAGACCGGGCAACGCGTGGCGGTGCGAAAGTAGCGCTTCTCGTCGAAAACCCCGTAGTTGGGAAGCGTGCACTTGTGATAGACGTCGCGCACCACGCCATCCCAGATCAGCGCGGCAGCATTGTAGCGATGCCCCTCCACGCAGTCGACGAAGCCCACGACGGCCAATGCGCCGCGCAGCTCGGGGAGCAGGGCGTCGAGGCTGGCGCGTGTGTCTTCGAGAAAGGAAGGCTTGAGCAGCAGATCCTCAGGAGGGTAGCCGGTGAGGGTCAGCTCGGGAAACAGAACCAGCTGGGCGCCCCCCTCGCGCGCAGAGGCGAAGGCGGCGGCGCAGCGCGCACAGTTGCCTTCCAGATCGCCCACCGTGGTGTTGATCTGCACCAGGGCGGCGCGGAGCCCGAGTTGGTTGCGCATGCGATCGGCGCTCCTCTCGATGCGTGGCCCGTCCCCAAGCTCACCCGTTTCTCTGCGAACCGCGCAGCATTCCCTGCATAGTAGGGGCGGAGCGCGGCGGGCGTCAAAGCCGGATCGCGGGGCTTCTCTTGTTGGCCCGCATCCCCTGTGCTAGGTTGCCGGCGCCGCTGCCGTCGGAAGGCGCAGCGCGCGCGGGGATCGCGGGAGGGAAGGCATGAAAGCCAGTCAGAGACGTCTCCAGCGCCTGCTGCAGCATCTCGAGCCGGCGCGCCGCCTGTTGATCCTCACGCATGACAATCCCGATCCGGACGCGCTGGCCAGCGGATGGGTGCTGCGGACGATCGTGCGCCGCAGGTTGGGCCTACGCGCCGATCTGGCTCATGGGGGCATCATCGGTCGCGCGGAGAACCGCGCGCTGGTGCGCCTGCTGCGGATTCCATTGCGTCGTCTCGGTGAGATCCGCCTGCGGGCCGCGCGCTACGATGCCATCGCGCTGGTCGACACCCAACCGGCCGCGGGGAACAATCTGCTGCCCGCGGGACGCCTGCCCGATGTGGTCATCGACCACCATCCGGTCCGCCGGGCCACCCGCGAGGTCCCGTTCGTCGACGTGCGTCCCGGCTATGGCGCCTGCGCGAGTATGCTCTTCGAGTACCTGCGCGCTGCCGGACTGCTCGAGGATCGACGCCTGGCCACCGCGCTCTTCTATGCCATCCGCTCGGAGACACAGAACCTGGGACGCGAGGCGACGAGCGGGGACCGCGGCGCCTTTCAGGCGCTGTTCCCGCGCGTCGACAACCGCTTGATCGCGCGGATCGAACAGGCGCCGATCGCGCGTGACTATCTGGCGCTGCTGAACAGCGCCTTCGAGGCGACGCGCCTCTACGGATCGCTCTCGGTGACCCGCCTCGGGCGCATGCCCTACCCGGATGTGGCCGCGGAGTTGGCGGATCTTCTGCTGCGTATCGATGAGGTGCGCTGGGCGTTCGTCTCCGGCATCTACCGCGACCGCCTCTACTTGTCGATTCGCACGTCGCAACGGCGCCGCAATGCGGGGCGCCTGCTGCAGCGGGTGGTCGGCGATGCGGGTCGTGCCGGGGGGCACGGCATGATGGCCGGCGGCAGCGTTCCTCTCGATGGGCCGGGAGATGCCCCGCGCGTGCAGCGCCGCATCGCGCGGCGGCTGCGCGAGGAGCTGGGTGTCGGAGGGCAACGCGGACGACCTCTGCTGCGCGGCGGTTCCTGAGTCGCGCCGTCGCGGCGCACGGCGAGGCGGGGGGCTTGGGCATGGAATCGTTCGATCTGATCGTCATCGGCGCGGGACCGGGCGGGTATGTGGCGGCGCGGCGCGCGGCGGCGTGCGGGCTGCGCAGCGCGCTCATCGAGCGCGAGCGCGTGGGCGGGGTCTGTCTCAACTGGGGCTGCATTCCGACCAAGACGCTGTTGCATGCGGCGCATCTCTACCGCGGTGTGCAGAGCGCGCGCCGCTTCGGGGTGCGCGCCGGAGACCTCTCGTTCGACTACGCGGCGATCCAGCGCCGCTCGCGTCAGACGGCGGACCGCCTGGCCCGTGGCGTCGAGCGCCTGCTCGACGATGTTGGGGTGGTCCGCATCTCGGGAATCGCGCGGCTCGACGGCCGCGCCGGTGAGGCGTTTCGCGTGGCGGTGGCCCCCGCCGATGAGACAGGCGACAGCGGAGCCGCCCCACGCACGCTGAGCGCACCTCGGGTCATTTTGGCCACCGGGGCGCGAGCCCGGCCGTTGCCGAAGCTGCCCTTCGACGGGAAGCGGATCGTATCGAGCCGCGAAGCGTTGGGTTGGACCTCGGTGCCCAGACGTCTGCTGATCGCCGGCGGGGGGGTGATCGGCTTGGAGTTCGCCGACCTCTTCGCCTCCTTCGGCGCCGAGGTGACGGTCATCGAACTGCTGCCGCGCATCCTGGCCACCGAGGAGGAGGAAGCGGCCAACGTCCTGCGCGCGGCCCTCAGCCGGCGCGGGGTCCGCTTTCTGACCGATACGCAGGTCGCCGAAGCCGTCGAGACCGACGCGGGCCTGAGCTGTCGCCTGCAGACCGGGGAGACGCTGGAAGTCGATCGCCTGCTCGCGGCGGTCGGGATCGTCGCCGATCTCGAAGGGCTCGGACTCGACTCGGTCGAGCTGCCCCGCGACGGGTACGTGGCGGTCGACGATCATCTGCGCACCGCCGTGCCGGGTCTCTACGCCATCGGGGATCTGACCGGACCGCCGCAGCTGGCGCACCGCGCATCCGCGCAGGGCATCCACGCGGCCGAGGCGGCCGCCGGACAGTCGCCGCCGGCCTACGATTCGAACTGGACACCGGCGGTCGTCTACACCCAGCCGCAGCTCGCCTCGGTCGGGCTCCAGGAGGAAGAGGCGCGGGCACGTGGAATCGGCCTCCGGGTGGGTCGCTTCGCGTTCTCCGCCTCCGGCAAGGCGATGACAGACGGCGAGATGGCCGGGTTTGTGAAGGTGATCGTCGAACAGAAGACCGGTCGGCTCATCGGCGGCGTGATCGCCGGCAGCGAAGCCGGGGAGTTGATCGGCGAGCTGGCGATTGCCGGTCGGCTGGGCCTGCCCGTGGACGAGCTGATCCGCGTGCAGCATCCGCATCCGACCCTCAGCGAGGCGGTCGGCGAGGCGCTGGCGGCCGCCCTGGGCCAGCCGATCCACGGCTAGACCTCTTCCGGCGGGCCGATCTACCATTCTGGGTGAGGGGGGGAGTGGATGCGCTTGTGGCAGCGACAGAACGGAACGGCCGGCACCGACGCCTCGCTGTGGCAGGGTCTCGCGGTGCATCTATCGGGCCGGAACGCGTACCGTCCGGTCTGGCGGCTGCAGCAGCAACTCTGGGAACAGCGGCACTCCCTGCGTCTGCCCGACCTCCTGCTGCTTCTCGAACACGCTCCCGTGCTGACCCTGGGGCGGCATGGAGACGCGCGCAATGCGCGCCGTCCAAGTCATGCGCCCCGACCGCCGAGAGTCCACCGGACACATGACGTGCACCGTCCGGGCGTCGATGGCCGCGCCCGGCCGCAGGAGCGACTGGATCTGGTGCGCGTCGATCGAGGCGGGGATGTGACCTACCATGGCCCGGGCCAGCTGGTGGCGTATCCGATCTGCGATCTGCGAGCACGCTCTCTTGCGGTGCGAGCGTTCGTCGCCCAGCTCGAGGGCGCGGTCATCGATGTCCTGGCCGAGTTCGGCGTGCGCGGCGAGCGCCGCGCGGGACTGACCGGGGTCTGGGTTCGCGATGCTGCGGGCTGGGCCAAGATCGCCGCGTTGGGAGTGCGTGTGGCGCGACACGTCAGCCGGCACGGCGTGGCGCTCAACGTCGGGGACTGTCTGGCCGGATTCGCCGGGATCGTGCCCTGCGGATTGCCGGATGCGCGCGTGATCACGCTCGCGCAGCTGTGTCCCTCGGCCGGGCTGCCCGCGGTGGCCGAACGTCTGGAGGCGGCGATCGCCGCGCGCCTGGCGCTGGATCTGCGTCGTTTGCACCTTCCGCCCCTGCAGACCGAAGAGGATGTCGCGCCGCGTCTCGAGGCGATCGCCGACCATGCGCACCGGGCCGGCCGCCGTCCGGCCTGGCTGCGCGTCGGACTGCCCGGAGGTGCGGACTACGCGCGGGTGCGCCGGACGCTGCGGGGCGGCAGGCTGCTCACCGTCTGCGAGAGTGCCCGCTGTCCGAATCGCCACGAATGCTGGAACGCCGGGACGGCGACCTTCCTGGTGTTGGGGGAGCGCTGCACGCGCAGCTGTCGGTTCTGCGCGGTGCCGCACGGGGCGCCCAAGCCGCCGCAACGGTCGGAGATCGAACGGGTGGTGGCCGCGGCCGAGCGGCTCGATCTGCGGCATCTGGTCGTCACATCGGTCACCCGCGACGATCTGACCGATGGCGGCGCCGGCCATTTCGCCGAGATCGTGCGGACGCTGCGGCTCCGGCGCCCGCAGACCACATGCGAGGTGCTGATCCCCGACTTCGCAGGTGACCTCGCGGCGCTCGAGCGCGTCCTGGCGGCCCGCCCGACCGTGCTGAACCACAATGTCGAGACCGTTCCGCGGCTCTATCCCGCCGCACGCCCGCGAGCCGACTATCGGCGTTCGCTGGAAATCCTGCGCCGGGCGAGCGAGGCGGGGCTGCGAACCAAGTCGGGCCTCATGGTGGGGCTCGGCGAATCGGACGACGAGATCGCCTGGCTGCTGCGCGACCTGCGCCAAAGCGGTTGCGCGCGTGTTACGATCGGGCAGTATCTGCAGCCAACGCGGCAGCAGCTGCCGGTGAAACGGTACCTGAGTCCCGCGGCTTTCGCTGGCTGGCAACGGCGCGCGCTGGCCATGGGGTTCGAGCATGTGGCCGCCGGACCGCTGGTGCGCAGCTCCTACCGGGCCGCCGAGGGTCTGGGAACGACGGTCGGTTGTGTGGCGCGCGCTTGAGGCGAGGCCGCTCGAGGTCTCGTGCCGCGCCGGGGCAAGGAGGAATGTGATGACGGGTTCTACGAGACAGTGGTGGTTCTGGCCAGGGCTGCTGGCGGTGATGCTGCTGGCGATCTCCTGTGGCGACGACGACGACGGTGGGGGCGGCGGGGTCACGCCGCAGGCGCCGACACCGCCGGAGCAGTTCGCCTTCGAGGAAGAGCTGCTGGCCGATCCGGACGTGCCTGCCGAGGTCAGCGGCACTGCGGCCATGGCCAGCGGCATGATGCAGATGGGGCAGGGCTACATGGCGGCGGCCGCCAGCGGGGGGACCCCCACCGGCAGCGACTGCTGGGAGTGGAGCTGGGTCGACGGGCAGACCCAGGACGCGATTCTGATCGCCGCCTGCGAAGAGAGCGGCGGGGCGGCGAACTGGGAGGTGACGCTCACGCAGGCCGGGATGGCGCCCTGCGTGGTCCTGCGCGGCGAGGTGGCGTCCGACGGGCTTTCGGGGAGCTGGGCCTTCCGCGACTGCGAATGCGACACGACGGTACTCCTGACCGAGTGGACCACCAACGCGGCCGGATCGGTCTGGACCGTCGATATGACCATCACGCCCTACGACTGCGCGAAGCGCCCGAGCTTCCTCGACGAGGACGATCCGATCTACGTCCACTACGAGGCGAACAGCGATGGCAGCGGCAGCATGAACAGCCGCTCGGGGGCCGACACCCTGTGGACCAGCGACTGGCAGATCAGCGGCGATGAGATCAGCGGCACCTACTGCTGGTACGAGGATGGCGTGCTGCAGGAGTGCAGCGATTTCGGCGCGGGCGGGGGAGAGCTGCCGGAAGTGCCGGAGCAGTTCGAGATCGACGAGGATGTGATCGACACATTCGAGGCGAATCTCCCCGATTCGGCGCTGAGCGTGATCGGCAGCATGCAGAACTTCCAGGGCATGGGAGAGGACTGGCTGGAGATGGTATCCGGCGCCGGCGAGCAGGAGGATGGCTGCTGGGTCTGGCGCTACAACGAGCAGGGGGCCAACCTGGAGATCTGGGTTTGCGAAGAGGCCGGCCAGATCTGCGCCGAGGTGAAGCAGACCTGTGAGTCCGGGGGACCCCTGGTGACCCAGATGGAGATGTGTGAACAGACGGACGGCTCTCTGGGGACGCTCACGATCTACGACTGCGAGGGCACCATCCTGGCGCATGCCGTCTGGGAGGAGAATGCCAGCGGCGCGACGTTCACGATGACGCTGACCGGCGGCGTGTTCACCTACGTCGAGAACCCGGATGGTTCGGGACAGTGTAGCTGGACCTTCCTGGAGAACATCGTCTGGGACTGCGAGTGGAACGCCGCCTACCACGGGACCTATTGCTCCTACGGGTACCTCGGCGGGGGCGATCCCGACTGCTTCGACTTCTAGGGCCGCCGCCACAGGTTGCGAGAACGTCTGCAGGGCCGCCCGATCGGACGGCCCTGAGTTCTGGTTGCTGTGCGAACGAATGTTCGGTATCGTGCGTGCGGAGGTGAGCGGATGGATGCATCGATGACGGTGCGGCAGCGGGAGGTCCTCGAGCTGATCCTCGAGAGCGTTCGCTCGGGGGGGCGCTTCCCCTCGGTGCGCGAGATTGCGCGAGGGCTCGGCCTGCGCTCGCCCGCCTCGGTTCATGCCCATCTGGTGGCGCTGGCCGAGCGGGGATACCTGCAGCGCGCGCATCGACAGTGGCGTCTCGCGCCGCACGTGCGCCAGGAGCCCCGCATCCCCATCCTGGGTCGCGTGGCGGCGGGGCTGCCGGAGATCAGCGAGGGGCAGATCGAGGGCCATCTCTCGGCCGATGCGCTCGGACTGGGTGCCGGTCACTACGGGATCCGGGTCAGCGGAGAGAGCATGAGTGGGGAGGGGATCCTCGACGGCGACATCGTTGTCGTGGCTCCCGGCAGGCCGATTCACAACGGTGACCTGGTGGTGGCGGCTCTCGGGGATCAGGAGGCCGCCACCGTGAAGCGCTTCTTCCGCTTCCGCGGTGGCGTCGAGCTGCGCGCCGCGCACCCGGACTACCCCAGCGTACGGTTGCGCGGCTCCGCCGTCTCGCTGCGCGTGCTGGGACGTGTGGTCGGGCTGTGGCGGGCGGTCTAGGGCGACGGGGGGGGCACGCGGCTGTGCACTGGGAGCGGATCGACCAGCGGATCGACGTGCGGGCCGACTTTCGGGCCGGAGAAGCGACCCCGCGCCTCTTCCGCCTGGGGCGCCGGCTGCACCGGATCCTGCGGGTCAACGCCCGCTGGAGCGAGCGCCAGGGCCGCTCCCTGCAGCACTTCTTCGCCGTGACGACGGAGAGCCGGGATACCTACCAGCTGTGCTTCGACGGGGAGCAGCTGGCCTGGCGCGCCGACGCAGTCATGTACGAGGGATGAGGATTGTGACCCGAAGATTGGTGAAGGGCCTGCGAGGCGCAGGGGGGGGC
>WJJG01000230.1 GCA_014729815.1 Candidatus Eiseniibacteriota bacterium | reverse complement strand
GAGCGGCTCATGCAGCTCGTGCGCACGCTCAAGCAGATCGTCTCCGTGCCGCTGGCGATCAAGCTCTCCCCCTTCTACACGACGCTGCCGAACGTCGTGCATCGTCTGGCCGAGATCGGCGCCGACGGCGTCGTGCTGTTCAACCGCTTCTATCAGCCCGATCTCGATATCGAGGAGCTGGATGTCAAGCGCACGCTGCACCTCTCGACCTCCGCCGAGCTGCTGCCGCGGCTGCGCTGGCTGGCGATCCTCGCCGGGCGGGTCGAGCTCTCGCTGGCCGCCAGTGGCGGGGTGCACACGGCCGAGGATGCGCTCAAGGCGATCATGGCCGGCGCGGACGCGGTGCAGATGGTGTCGCTGCTGCTGCGTAAGGGGCCGGAGAAGCTCGGGGAGATCCGCAGGGAGTTGTCGCGCTGGCTCGAGTCGCACGACTACGAGTCGCTGGATCAGGCGCGCGGCAGCCTGAGCCTGTTGCGCAGTCCCGATCCGGGCGCCTACGAGCGCGCGAACTACGTCCAGATCCTGCAGAGCTGGCGGGCGTAGGGGGGCGGGGAGACGCCGAGCGCCCAAGCGCGCTTCATGGTATGCTTCTCGCAGCCGACAGCGTGCTCTCCCCAGCCCGGCATCCGATTCGCTCGGAGGGAACCACCATGCGCGCGCGCCGTTCGTCTCATTCTCTGAGCTTGCAGCCGGTCTCCCGGTTTCGGATCGCATCGATCCTGATCTTCCTGCTCGCCTCCCTGGCGGCCCAGGCTCCGCAGGCCTACGAGCTTGGCCACACGGATCGCATCTTCGTCGATCCGGCACGCGGCAATCGCCAGATCCCCAGCGAGATCTACTATCCCGCCGAAACCGCGGGCGAGGATGTGCCCCTCGCGCCGCCTCCCGCGGGCGGCTTCCCGGTCGTCTCCTTCGGGCACGGCTTCCTGATCCCGTGGGACGACTACGATTTCGTCTGGGAGGGGCTCGTCCCGTCTGGATACTTCGTGGTGCTCCCGGACACCGAAAACGGACTCCTCCCGGACCACGAGGATCTGGGACTCGATCTGGCCTTCGTGATCTCGGCTCTACGGGAAGCCGGGGACGACCCGGGCTCCCTCTTCTATGAGGGCGTGGCTGCCACCGCGGCGGTCTGCGGGCATTCGATGGGCGGGGGCGCATCGTTCCTCGCCGCGGCCTCCGATCCCACGATCAGCGCGCTGGCCAACTTCGCCGCCGCGGAGACGAACCCCTCGGCGATCGACGCGGCTGCCAGCATCGCCGCTCCGGCGCTGCTCTTCTCCGGATCCGTCGACTGCGTCACGCCCCCCGAAGATCATCAGCTTCCGATGTATGACGCGCTGGCCTCCGACTGCCGCGCCTGGGTCAATCTGCTCGGGGCCAGCCACTGCCAGTACGCCGAGTACAACTTCACTTGTGAGTTGGGGGAATTCGCCTGCGACGATCCGACGATCTCCCGCTCCGAGCAGCATGCGCTCACGCTGGAGCTGCTCGCGCCCTGGCTCGATGCGGTCCTGCGTGACGATGCGGCCGCCTGGCAGACGTTCCTCGCGGCGCTCGAGCAGCCCGATCGGCTCGACTACCTGCTCGATTGCGACACGGGGGGCGTGGAGGAGCCCACCGATCCGCCGGCTCTGGCTACAGACGTGCCGATCCGCTTGCGCCTGTCTCCCAACCCGGCCCACGGCCAGCTCTCGGCGCGCATCGAGCTGCCCGGGGCGACGGCCCTGCGTGCGGAGATCCTCACGGTCGACGGGCGACGGATCTCCCGGCTGCCGGTGGCCGGATCGGGGGCCGGCGCCGCGCGGCTGCAGCAGTGCCGTTGGGACGGTCGCGACGCGGCGGGACGCTCGGTTCCGGCGGGCGCCTATCTGCTGCGCGTCTGCACCGCGCAGCGCTCGGCAATGCGCGGATTCCTCTGGCTGGGGCCCTAGGGCGCCGTGCCGATCGGCCGATTCGCGCTCGCCCGGGTCAGCCGCGTGAGCGCGGCGCGGAACTGCGACACCCCCCGCTCCAGATTTCCCAGGGCTTCGTAGGCCACCCCGATCGTGCTGCGGATCGACGGAGGCCAGCATCTCGTTCAGAAAGGCGTTGATCTCCCGGGCCTTGTCACGCTCGGCGTCCGCGCGGATCCGCTCGCGCCGCTGCTGTTCGAACATGACCGACATCGTGGCGGCGAAGGCGATCAGCAGGAGCAAGAGCGTGGAAGCGAAGGCGAAGCCTCCCTTCCTGCGCCGGATCCGCTTCTTGAGCTGATAGACGGTGCTCGGGGGGCGGGCCAGGATCGGCTGGGAGGTCGGGAAGCGTGCGACGTCTTCCGACAGCGCCGCCGCGCGGGGGTAGCGTTGATCGACCTCCGTCTCGAGCGCCTTGAGGCAGATGGTCTCCAGATCCGGGTCCAGGCGCGGAACGCCGGAGCGTAGCTCCCGCGCCGCGCGGGGGCGGCCTCGCGGATCACACGCAAGGCTTCCACCAGAGAGCCCTGGCTCGTTTCGTACGGCCGCTCACCGAACAACAACTCGTAGAGGATGACCCCCAGGGAGTAGACGTCGGTGCGCACGTCTAGCTCGTCCGGATCGCCCCCGGCCTGCTCGGGGCTCATGTAGGCCAGGGTGCCCATCAGCCGGGCGCTCTCGCTGGTCATGGTCGCTTCGACGCCGTCCACATCCGTGATGCGCGCCAATCCGGAGTCGAGGATCTTGACCACCGGCTCGCGACTGCGCAGCGATCCGCTGCTGTCTGCGCTCTCGGGATCCTGGACCAGGATGTTCGTCGGCTGCAGGTCGCGGTGGATCACACCCCGCGGCCAGCTCCATGGCGAAGCATTGCTGGCCTTCCTCGGTCTGCCCGGTTTCGTAGATAGCGGCGATGCCGGGGTGCTTGAGGCGCGCCAGGCTGCTCGCCTCGCGTTGGAAGAGCTTGAGCTGGAAGGCATCCACCCGTCCGCCGCCGCTGGATGTAGCCCCAGGGGTGCAACTGCGGTGCGTCTCCCGTTCGCGGGAGGGTGCGCGCGGGGACCGAAGTCGCTACACTAGAGCTAGGCGAGAGGGGATGCTGGCCGCCTGGGAGCAATGCATGTATCAGAGCCGATCGAGCGGGCGGCGCTGCCGGTGGCCCCTCGCCCGCCGTGCGTGTTCACGCCGGCTTTCCTTGCCTTCCGCAGCACCTGTGGTGCGGCTCGCGGTCGCTTGCCTCACGGCCGCTTCGCTGGTCTTCGCCGCGCCGGACGCGACGGCTGCGCCAACGCTCGCCGCGCGGGGCGCCACGTCATCGGTCTTCGCTTCAGCAGACGCTGTACCCGACGCCGCGCCGCTGCGGCCGACCGTGGACGGGCACTGGCGCAAAGGCTTCGTCCCGCCCGGCACCGATGATGTCGTCCACGCCCTGATCGAATACGACGACGCGCTGATCGTCGGTGGCACTTTCACGCATGCCGGTGGCCAGCCGCTGATGCACATCGGCCGCTGGAACGGCAAGCGCTGGATCTCTCTGGGCGACGGTCTGAACGGAACGGTCTACGCCTTGGCCGTCTACGGTGGCGATCTGATCGCCGCGGGCGCATTCACTTTCGCCGGCACGCAGGAGATCTCCCACATCGCGCGCTGGGACGGTTCGGCCTGGCAGGCGCTGGGGCCGGGCCTCGACGGCACGGTCCACACCCTGACCGTGCACGCGGACTGTCTGGTTGCCGGCGGGGAGTTCGAGAACGCAGGAACGAGCGGCATCTCCACGATCGCTTGCTGGAATGGATCGCACTGGTCGCACATCGGCACCCACGTCGATGGCATCGTCTACGCCCTCACCAGCTTCGGCGACGACCTGATCGCGGGCGGGCGTTTCACGACCCCCTCCGCGCAATGGATCGCCCGCTGGGACGGCCGCCAATGGCATCCGCTCGGCAGCGGCACCGATCACTGGGTGCTCTCACTCTGGTCTCTGAAGGGACAGCTCTACGCCGGCGGACGCTTCACGACGGCCGGCGGAGAGAGCGCGTCCCACATCGCCCGCTGGGACGGCGCCGCTTGGCATCCGCTGGGAGCAGGGACCAATGCACCGGTGCGCGGCATGGCGACCTACAGCGGGCACCTGGCGGCGGTGGGCGACTTCCGCTTCGCCGGTGGCATGCTGGCGCGCCGCGTGGCGCTCTGGAACGGGTCCGCCTGGCAAGCGGTCGGCAACCCGGCACTCAATGGCATCGCGACCTGCGTGGTCGCACGAGGCGACGATCTGATCGTCGGCGGCGACTTCGGCACGGCGCAGGGCCTCGACTCACCGCACCTGGCCCGCTGGGATGGGGCGCGGTGGCGGCCGCTGGCGCCGCCGGGAGGCGGGCTGGATGAGCGCGTCTACGCCTTCTGCCCCTATGATGGAGAGATGGTGGCCGCGGGCCGCTTCGCACAGGCCGGAGACCGGCCGGTCGATCACATCGCCTCCTGGAACGGCGCGCGCTGGGCGCCGCTGGGTGAAGGTATGAACGACTTCGGCCACGTCTACGATCTGACCAACTACGATGGCGATCTGATCGCGGGCGGACGCTTCACCATGGCCGGCATGGCCGACGCACGCTACATCGCGCGCTGGGATGGCGCCTCCTGGGCGCCGCTCGGCACCGGCACCAACGCCACGGTGCTCGCGCTGGCTTCCTACGGCGGGGCGCTGGTCGCCGGCGGGGAGTTCACGCAAGCCGGGGGCGCGGAGGCGCGGCATGTGGCGCTCTGGGACGGCAGTCGTTGGCAGCCGCTCGGAGCGGGTATCGATGGCCCCGTCTCGGAGCTCTTTGTCTACCGCGATGAACTGATCGCCGCCGGGGACTTCCTGCAGGCCGGCGCGGCCCCGTGCGCGCACATCGCCCGTTGGGAGGGCGATGTCTGGCGGCCACTCGCATCCGGGTGCGACAGCACCGTGGTGGCTCTCGAGCAGCTCGGCGCTGACCTGATCGCTGCCGGGGCATTCACACGCGCCGGCGAGAGCGCGGCCGCGCACATCGCCGCCTGGGACGGCAGCGCCTGGCGCGGCCTGGGCGGCGGCGCCGACGGCTCCATGGCAGCCCTGCTGACCTGGGGCGATGCACTGTATGCGGGGGGCGACTTCCTGCGCGCGGGAGATACGGACGCGCAGCGCATCGCGCAATGGGATGGAGCGGGCTGGAGCGCGCTCGGTGAAGGCCTCGATGGAGCGGTGACCGCGCTCGGCGCCTTCGATCTCGGCGCGGATCCGGCGGCCAGCGCCTGCGACCCGCACGCGGTGCTCGCGGGCGGACTCTTCCACCGCGCGGGCGAGACGCCCTCGGAGCACATCGCCCTCTGGCAGAGCGCATGCGGCGGCGCGCGGCGGCTGGCGGTCGCAGGGAAGTCCGGGGCCGACAGCGATTCGGACGATCTGGAAGGACGCCACAGCCTCCGCTCGCCGCTGCGGATCGCACCGGTCATCCTGAGCGCGGCGCGCCGAGATGTGCGGATCGCCCTGGATCTGCGTGAGGCGGGACGGATCGATCTGGCGCTCTATGATCCGCTCGGCCGCCGTCTGGCGGCTGTCGCCGAGGGTCACCGCGCCGCCGGGCGACACGAGATCGTATGGTCGGCGGCCGGCGCGAGCCGGCATGGGGCGAGCGGGATCTGCTTCCTACGCCTGCGCACCGATCGGGAGCAGATCACCCGGCGGCTGCTGATCCTGCCCTAGCAGTAGGGCGCCTACCGGGCACCCCGGCGACCCAGCCGGCGCGGCGATTGAACGCAACCTCCGATCGGTGTATACTCGTATCTCTCTAGTGCGCTCGCGCACAAGCGCCTGGAGACCCCCCGGCAAGACCTTGGAGCGCAACTCATGCTCCCAAAGGAGACTGGACGGACGCGTCCGCCCGCGGCGGCGAGCCCGGCATGCGCCTGTCTGCCCGTGGCGGCGCTCCTGCTCGCCGCGCTGATCCTGCTGATCGGCGGGGCCTGCTCGCGCGTGCCCGAACGTACGCCGATCATCCTGATCAGCATCGATACCTGTCGCGCCGACCACCTGGGCTGCTACGGTGAGACGCGTGGCCTCACACCCCACCTCGACGCTCTCGCCCGCGACGGGATCCGTTTCACCCACGCGGTCTCGCCGGTCCCGATCACGCTGCCCGCCCACTGCTCACTGATGACGGGACGCTACCCGCTGCAGCACGGCGTGCGCGACAACATGGCCCACCGGCTGCCCGAAGCGGAGACGACGCTCGCCGAGCGCCTCCGGGCGGCTGGCTATGCCACGGCCGGCATCGTCGCGGCCTTCGTGCTCGATTCGCGTTTCGGCATCGCCCAGGGCTTCGAGTCG
>WJJG01000229.1 GCA_014729815.1 Candidatus Eiseniibacteriota bacterium | reverse complement strand
GGTCAACGCCCACGGCCCTGCCCGCCGCCCCGATGGCGGCGGCCCATCCCCCCGCGCCCGCTCACCCTCATCCCGCGTGACATCGCCCGCCGGTAGCCGCAGCTCGATCAGGCGATTGGCCCACAGGCGCAGCGCCTCGAACGCCCCGGGGCGCGGCAGCCCGCGCAGGAGCACCGCATCTCCCCACAGACGCCGCGGACGCTCGCACAGCTCCCCAATCTCCAGGGTCACCGGCAAGCGGGCTAGGTAGAAGCGCGGTACGACACCCAGATCGATCGGGTTGTGGCGCAATCGCAGCTCGGCCAGCAGCGGCCGCAGCCGCTCCTCGAGGCGTTGCTGCAATCGATCGCGATCGGTTCGGGTGGCTGGCCGCGCGGTGATCAGCCCCAGATCGAGGTCCGAGAGGGGCAGCCAGCCATCCCCCTGGCGCACGGCCACCGCTTCACCCTGCGCCGCGCTGCCCATCAGCGCCAGCAGCCGGGGTTCCAGGGACGCGGCATCCTGCGGCAGGAAGGAGATCAGCGCCTCGAGGAGCGCGCGGAGGCAGCCGTCGTAGGCCGGATCGGTCGCCAGCGGCCCGTCGGGGAGCGTCGCGGCGCCGGCGGCCGGCATCGCTCCGCGCACGCCTAGACCCGTTCCCGCAGGAAGCGGGGTAGCGTCTCCCGTCGGGCGTTGAGGACCGTGCCGAGGACCCGACACTTCGCGAAGTTCAGCTCGGTCATCGCGCGCCGCACGATCTCGCGCCGCGTCTGATGGGCACGCACGACCACCACCACCCCGTCGCAGGCCGCGGCGATCAGCGGCGCCTCGGGGATCATCAGCGCCGGCGCGATGTCGACGACCACCGCCTGATAGGCCTCGGCGCAGCGCTCGAAGATCGGGCGCAGGCGCCCCGAACCGACCGCCTCGACATGGTGCACTCGATCCCGACCGGCGGGCAGGAAGTGGAGCTTCGGCTCTTCGGTCTCGAGCACGACTTGCGCGAGCGGCTGTTCCTCCTCGACCAACTCGGCGAAGCCCTCGCGATCCCCGAACGGCTCGGAGAGGCCCAGATTGGTGCGCGCCGTGTCGGCGTCGATCAGCAGCACCTGCTTGGCGACGACCCGGGCCAGCAGATAGGCGTAGTGCGACGCAACCGTCGAAGTGCCCTCGTCGGGCGCCGAGCCGATGAAGCCGATCACGCGATGTGCCGTGCGGCCGAGCGTGACGTCGATGCTCGAGCGGAGCGTGTCGAGCTCCTCGAGGAACTCCAGATCGACACTGTCGAAGAGCGAGCCCTCGATCCGCTGCTGGGGCGTCACGGCGGGCCCGGCGGCCGCGTCGGCGGGGTCCTCGGCGCGCGTGGAGTCGTCGGATCGCGCGGCGTCTTCGGCCTCGCCTTGCGACGTTCCGCGGCGCGGCGGTTCCTCGCCGTCGGATTTGCGGAGCGCATCGTAGATGTGACTCATCCTTCCACTCCCACGGAAGCCTCGAACGGCTTGCGCCGCCGCGGACGGAAACCCTTTTCGAGCTCCTCGATCGCCTCGCGCACGATCGCCCCGTCGATCTGCTTGCGGTCGTAGACGTAGCCGATGATCAGCGCGCGATCGCACAGAACGTTGATCGATCGCGGAATCCCCCGACTGTAGCGCGCGACCTCGGCGACCGCCTCCTCATCGAAGATGTGCGCCAGGCCGTTTCCACTGGCCACACGCAGCCGGTGTTCGATGTAGTCTCCCACCCCCTGCGGAGCCAGGGGGCTGAGCTCCCACATGCCCGGGATCCGCTGGCGCAATTGCCGCAGATCGTGCGAGTTGAGCAGCGTCTTGAGCTCCGGTTGTCCGACCAACAGGATCTGTAGCAGCTTCTGGGAACGCGTCTCGAGATTCGAGAGCAGGCGAAACTCCTCGAGCGTGGCGCTCGAGAGATTCTGGGCTTCATCGACGGCCAGCAGCGCCGTGCGGCCGGTCTGGTGGAGCTGCAGCAGATACTGCTGCAGGGTCAACAGCATCTGCACCTTGTCGCGACCCGGCTGCAGCCCCAGATCGCACAGCGCCATGTGCAGGAGCTGCTTGAAAGTCAGTTTGGCATTCATCACCAGCGCGGTCTCGACCGTCTCGTCGAGCTGCTCGAACAGCGAGCGCACGATGAGGGTCTTGCCCACGCCCACTTCACCGGAGAGGACCAGGAGCCCCTTGCGCTGCTGAATGCCGTACTGCAGGTAGGCCAGGGCCTCACGCTGATCCGGCGTCATGAAGATGAACTTCGGATCCGGCGTCAGATTGAAGGGGGCTTCCTGGAATCCGTAGAAGCTTTCGTACATCTCCGCTAGTCCGTTGTGCGCCTCGGCCTACCTGCGGAAGCGACGAATCGTCGCCAGCACCGGCAGGCCCAGATGATCCTCCATCTCCGACCGGTCACGGAAGCTGTGGTCGAAGTTGTCGCGTAAGAGCGCCAGACCGATCGCCACGAAGATGCTGAAGATCAGCACGACCGCCATGCGCACGTAGTCGAGCGACGCCACCATGTAGGGTTCGACGGCGTCCTGGAGGACGACCACGTCCCAGGATGCCGAACCCACCTTGGTGGTGACCGCCGCCATCTGGCGATCGACGAGCGCATCGTACGAATCCTGCAGGCGCTCGATCGTGCGATTGATCCCCGCGAGCTGGGCTTCCCGGTCGGGGAAGGTCCCTAGCTGCTCGTTGACATAGTCCAGAGAGGCCAGCAGCGCCGCCTCGCGCGCCAGATCCGCCTCCAGACGCCCCTGCATGTGATGGATGTAGCCGCGCGTCTCGACCTGCAGCGCCTCCTCGAGGTCGGTCAGGCGGTCGCGCAGGGCCAGCACGCGCGGATGGTTGTCGGTATACTCCGCCCGCGCCGTGAAATACTCGAGCTTGGCGTCGACGATCTTGCGGCGCAGCGTGATCAGGATCGGCTCGCCCCGCTCCTCCACATCCTGGAAGGCATACAGTCCGGCGGCCGGATCCTCGCGATCGCTGGCCACGTAGCTGCGCAGCCAATCGAGCCGGGCGCGACTCTGCGCCACGTCGGCCTGCGCATCCGCCAGCCGCTGCTGCAGGTTGCGTCGCTCGGTGAGCAGATTCGAGCGCTCCTCGGGCAGCTGGACGAAGCCCTCGTTGGCCAGGAAGTCGGCCCGCCGCTGCTCCCATTCGGAGATCTCCGCCGCGCGCTGGTCGATCTCCGCCTGCAGGTAGCCGGTGGGATCGGTGGTGCGTGTCTGGCTGCGGAACTCCTGGTAGGCCTGCGTCAGGGCGCGGACGACCTCCTGCACGATCTGTTTCTCTTCGTCGCGATAGCGCACGAGCAAGATGCTCGCCTTGCCGCGCGTCTCGGCGCTGATGCGCCGCGTATCGATCTCCGGCACGGCGCTCGAGTCCCCGTCGTGCTGTGCGAGCAGAATCTCCTGCGCTCGCCGGCGGATCCGATCGCTGGCGATCGTCTCGATCTCGGAGTTGAACTCCTCTTCCCAGGTGACCATGCGCAGGCCGGGGCTGAAGGCGCTGGGCTGGAATCCCCGCTGTACGAGCAGCTTGGCCGCCGACTCCCATTGCGGGGCCATCTGGGACGCCGAGTAGATGACCCACGCCGCCGTCGCTCCGACCACGATCAGGAAGATCCACTTGCGTCGGAAGATCACGCGCAACAGATCGCGTGGCGTGCCGCCGCTGCGTTCGCTGCGATCCTGCAGTTCGGCCACCGTCCCCTCCGATCAGCGCACCACGGTTCTCAGCTCGTCGATGTTGAACGCCCGCCAGCCCTCGATGTAGGCCGAGAAAGGTGCGATGTTCTGGCGGATCCAGTGATCGACGAAAACGTTCACCTCACCGATCAGATTGCGCGGCACATAGACCACGTCGTAGGGCTGCAGGTAGACGTCCGCGGCGGTCGGATCGCCGTCGACCGGCGCCTCGAGATCCACCTCGTAGACATCCACATCCGCGGGGCCCGTGCGCCGCAGCACCAGTACGCTGCTCAACTTCGCCACCTCGGTCGGCCCGCCGGCGGCTGCCAGCGCCTGCAACGATGTCATGTTCGGCAGATGCTGGCGCGAGCCGGGCAATTCGACCTCGCCGAAGATGAAGACCAGCTGACTGGCGTAGTTGGTCAGCATCACGCTGACATCGGGATACCGAATCAGGCGGCGCAAGCCGGCCCGCACCTGCTCGGCCAGCTCCGGCACGGTCATGCCGGCGGCCGGCAGGTCCCCCACTCCCGGCGCCGTGAGGTACCCATCGGGGCGCACGCGAAAGAGGCCGCTGAATTCGGGCTGGTTGACCACCCGAACGCTGACCTCATCGCCGACCTGCAGGCGATACTCCTCCAGCGGAGGGGGGGACTGGGGAGGGGAAGCCGGTACGATCTCCGGCGGCGGGGCGGCCGAGCTGCCGCAGCCGGAGACACAAGCCAGCATGGCAGCCAGCAACGGGATCAGCAGGGGTGCCGCCAGGCCGGCCCTGCGCGTGGAGCCCGGCGCTCGGGACGGATCTCTGAGCACGATCAGCGATTCCACGCGGACTTCCCTTTCCCCGTTACTCGCCGAAAAGGCGTTCGGGATCCTACCATTCCCGCTTCCCGACGGTCAACTCGCCCCCCGTTCCACACCGGACTCCCATCGAGGGTCCACGGGCGTGGAATGGGCCTACAGGTAGCAATTTCGGCGATCCAGCGCTGCTTCTTGATGCGTTTCAGCCATTCCGCCCGTTCCCACTCCTCCAGCAGGAACCGCCCCCCTCAGGAGCGATCGACGGCCCTCGTCGAGGACCGAGGAAGCGCTGAAACCAATTGCAGTACGTTCGCTTAGGACTCTTGCGGGCGCGCTTGCTCGCAGCGCAGGCCCTGCACCAGCAGAGGCAAGAGGATCTCGTGTTGCCCGATCAGGTAGATCCCACGCCCCCCCGCATAGTGGGGTCGCTGCACGACGTTGACCAGCGGGCGATAGTGTCGTTGAAAGTCGAGCGTTGCCGTCGTCAGCCCCTCGGGCGAGGCCCCCAGATGCGTGACGACGGAGAACGCCTTGAGAAAGACCTCGGGCAGCAGGACCGCGCTGCCGACGTTGATCACCACCGCGTCGGAGAGCTCCTGCAAGTGGGCGGCCAAGATGCGGAAGTCGCGTGCCGTGCTCTCTCCGGTGGCGGCGCCCGAGAAGCTGGGATGCTGGTGGACGATGTCGCACCCGATGGCCACGTGCACGGTTACCGGGATCTCGCGGTCATACGCGACGCCGAGCACCGATGGCGCGACCCAGCGCTCGCGCCGCGCGAGCAGGATGCGCCCCAGGGCCTCACCCAGCCCCTCCTGGCGCGCCTGGGCTTCGCCGGCGGCGCCATTGAGCAGATCGGCCGTCTCGCGCGCCATTCCGAAGCGTCCACGCTGCAATCCCGCGGCCACATCCTCGGAGGTGCGGCCCCAGAGCGCCATCTCGGCATCGTGGATCGCGAAGGCCCCGTTGACCGCCACCAGGGTCGCCAGATCCTCCTCCAGCAGAGCGACGAGCAGCGGGGAGAGGCCGACCTTGATGACGTGCGCGCCGAACATCCAGACCACCGGCCGCCCGGCGCGCCGCGCGGCTAGAATCGCCGCTACCAGGGCGCGCAGGTCGGCCGCGCCCAGCGCATCCGGGAGCCCGTCCCAGAAGTCGGCAAAGGAGTCGCTCTCCTGCACGGGGCGCGCCAGCGCCTCGCGGGCGGTCTTCGCCTCGCGGCCCTCCAGCGAGACGCCTCGTACCCGTTCCAGGTCGATCTCCGGATAGCGGCTCATCGCTGCGGAACCCAATCCGTTCTCCCGGCGACCTCGAGCAACACCACCGAGATCGATCCGATCGGCAGCGCGCTCTTCATCTGCACCGGGATCTTGCGCCGGTCGTCCGTCAGCCAGATGCGCAGCTCGCCCTCGTGCTTGAAGAGACCCGGCGTGCGCAGGACCGGTTCGACCACCAGACAGTCGAACGCCCCCGCGGGCACATCGACCCGCTCGCGCCGGTGCGCGATCACCTTGAGGGGGTAGTTGCGCTTGCTCGTGTGGCTGTCGAGGAAGAACGCCTCGCCCGGATCGAAGTCGCGCGTGCGCACGGCGTAGAAGGCGCTGAGGATGTCGTGGCAGCTCGGCCAGAGTTCGACGATCTCGTCCGCCTCCCCAGCGAAGCCCTGGTAGACCGCGATCTGGTTGCCGTGATCGAAATGCACGATCTCGGTGCTTGCGTAGCCGCCTTCCTGCAGATGCTTCTCGAAGCGGCGCGGCAGCAGCGTGGCCATGTCCATGAAGCTCTCCACGCGGTCGCGCACGTGGAAAAAGGTCGAGAAGAAGTCGTTGCTGCCCGCGGTCGTGACGACATGGTAGCAGGAGTCCCCGTCGATGACCTCGATGCCGCGGATGGTCATCGTCGCCTGTCCGGCGCGGATCGGGCCGTAGCGGACCGAGAAGGAGAGATGCTCGCCGAGGTCGAAGACGTCATCGACATACGGATGTCGGCGCGCGAATTCCCGCGCGGCGCGCTCGGCAGTATCGACGGGGGCCAGCGGCCCGATCCATTCCGGGATCTCGTCGACCAGCGAGCCCGCCTCCGTCGCGGCGTCCGCCGGCGTCTGCGCGGCGGCACCGCTGGCCAGGCAGAGGCACAGGGTCAGTCCGCCGAGCCGCAGAGCTGCTACCCACCGATCATCCATGAAGCCGCTCCGGGAGGTGTAGCTCGTCCTACTCTTCGGCATCCAGCGCCTGCTTGCGGCTCAGGCGCACCTTCCCCTCCTCGTCGACCCCGATGCACTTGACCGTCACCATGTCGCCCTCGCGCACGACATCCTCGACCTTGGCCACCCGATGGCGTTCGAGCTCGGAGATGTGCACCAGCCCGTCCTTGCCGGGGAGGATCTCCACGAAGGCGCCGAAGTTCGTCACGCGGACCACACGTCCCCGATAGAGGCGCCCCACCTCCGGGTCCTCGGTCACGTTGCGCACCAGCTCGAGTGCGCGCGCCGCCATGGTCGCGTCGTCGCAGGCGATCTTCACCTGCCCGTCGTCGTCGATGTCGATGACCGCACCGGTCTCGTCGGTGATCTTCTTGATCACGCGTCCGCCGGGACCGATCAGGTCGCGGATCTTCTCGGTCGGAATCTGCAGCACGGTGATCCGGGGTGCATACTGGGAGATCGACTCGCGCGGCTCTTCGAGCGTGGCGCCCATCGTCTCGAGGATCTGCAGCCGCGCCTTGCGCGAGAGCTCGAGCGCCTCCTTGAGCAGCCCGAGGTCGAGTCCCTGGATCTTCAGGTCCATCTGCACGGCCGTGATCCCATCCCGGCTTCCGGCCAGTTTCAGGTCCATCTGCCCCAAGTGATCCTCGACGCCCTGGATGTCGGCCAGCAGCCGATGCTGCTCTCCATCCCCCACCAGGCCGACCGCCACGCCGGCCACGGCGGTCTTGAGCGGCACCCCGGCATCCATCAGGGCCAGGCTGCCTCCACAAACGGTGGCCATCGAGGAGGAGCCGTTCGACTCGAGGATGTCCGAGACGATGCGAATCGTGTACGGAAAGCTCTCGTTCGAGGGGACCACGGCGGCCAGGGCCCGCTCGGCCATCGCACCGTGACCGATTTCCCGGCGCCCCGGCCCGCGCGACGGCTTGGCCTCGCCGACGCTGAAGCCTGGGAAGTTGTAGTGCAGGATGAAGGTCTTCCAGCTCTGCCCCTCGAGCTCTTCCATGCGTTGCTCGTCCATCGAGGTGCCCAAGGTGGTGACGACCATCGCCTGGGTCTCCCCCCGTGTGAAGATCGCCGAGCCGTGCGTGCGCGGCAGCACGCCGGCCTCGCAGCTGACCGCGCGCACCTCGTCGAACTGGCGGCCGTCGATGCGGCGGTTCTCCTCGAAGATCACCTGCTGCACGCGCCGCTTCTCGATCTCCGAGACGATGCGGCCCAGCAGCGGCATCGATTCGGGGAACTCCTCCTCCAGGGCCTCGCGCATCTCGCCCATCACCTCGGCGTGCAGCCGGGCGCGTTGGGCTTTCGGTTCGGCCTCCATGGCGGCGCGGATGCGATCGCCGTAGCGCGACTCGACCGCCTCGGCCAGCCCCTCGGGGATCTGGCGTTCGGCGATCTGGCGCTTCTCGACCTGCACGCGGGCGATCAGCTGCTCCTGCAGCTCCACGACGCGCTGGATCTCCGGCATGGCGAACTCGAGCGCGGCCAGGAACTCCTCCTCGCCGATCTCGCGCGCTTCGCCTTCGACCATCACCAGGCTCTCGCGTGTGCCGGCAAAGACCAGGTCCATGGTGCTCTGCTCGAGCTGGCTGAACGTCGGGTTGAGCACCAGCTCGCCCTCGACCTTGCCCACGCGCACCGCACCGAGCGGTCCCGGGAAGGGGATGTCGGAAAGACAGACCGCGGTCGAGGCGCTGATCAACGCCAGCACGTCCGAGTCGTTCTCCTGGTCCGAGGAGAGCACGTTGTTGTTGATCGTGATCTCGTTGCGGATGTCCGGGTTGAAGAAGGGACGCAGGGCGCGGTCGATCAGTCGCGCCGAGAGCGTCTCCTTCTCGGTGGGACGCCCCTCGCGCTTGAAGAAGCCGCCCGGGATCTTGCCGGCCGCGTAGGTCCGTTCGCGATAGTCGACGAAGAGCGGGAGGAAGCCGCGATCGGGACTCTCCTGCTTGGCGAAGACCACCGCCGAAAGCACCATCGTGTCGGCGAAGCGCACCAGACAACTTCCGGAAGCCTGCTTGGCAATGCGTCCGGTCTCGAGACTCAGCGTCCGCCCGCCGAGTTCCATCTCAACGTTCTGAGAACTCATCGAAGTCCTTTCTCTATGTAGGGAACAGTGTATCCGGGCTAGTTATGCGAAACCGAGCCGGTGGGTGCCCGCCCCTGCCGACTCGGTCACGCCATCTCCGAAACCCTAGCGGCGCAGGCCGAGTTCCTTGACGATCGCCCGGTAGCGATCGATCTTGGTGTTCTTGAGGTATTCGAGCAGC
>WJJG01000228.1 GCA_014729815.1 Candidatus Eiseniibacteriota bacterium | reverse complement strand
GTGCCGATCTGTTCGGCCCGCGAGGCGCCGCGCACCCCGTGCCAGGCGCGCAGCAGCGGCTCGAGCAGCGCTTCCGCCTCGCCGACCAGGAAGAGATCGCAGAAGTCGGAGAGTGGCTCGGGATTCATCATCACCACCGCGCCCCCCGCGATCACCAACGGATGTCCCGCGCGACGCTCGCCGGCCCGGGGCGGCAGCCCGCCGCGCAGGAGGAGCAGCGGCAGGTGCGGCGCGTCCCCCTCGAAGCAGACGCTCAGCAGGACCAGATCCATCGAGGAGAGTCGGGCGCCGGAAGGCTCGCTGCACACCTCCCATGCCTCGCGTGGCGATGCCCGATCCGGAAGGGTGAAGCGCTCGCGGCGGACGCCGCGGCACGCGCCCAGAATCTGGGCCACGGTGCGAAAGCCGAGGTTTCCCAAGGCTACCGCGCGCCGGTTCGGGTAGCCGATCGCGATTCGCGCGGGTGGCGCATCTATCGGGAAGACGTCTCGCGGCATCGGCGCGATTCTAGAGGGCTGCGTGGGATTGCGAAACGGATCCTTCGTCGCGGCCCAAGGCCGCAGCGCGCGCCGTCCCCCGTCGGTCTTCCGCGCTCGGCAGCCGGGAATCGTCTCTGGGGAAATCGTCGCAAGCCAACTAGAGATCATCGACGAAGCCGGCCGAATCGAGCAGCCGTACGAGCGGATGGTCGCTCTGCTCCGGATCCACGCGCGCCAGCGCCTCGCGCGCGGCGGCCGCGCGCCCCTGACGCAGATGGGACAGGGCCAAGTCCAGCGCCGCGTCCGCCGGGACGCCGCTGCTCTCGATGCCCACGGCCAGCGCCTGGGAGGCCTCACCGGGACGGTCCTGGCGCAGCTGAACGCGTCCCAGCTCGCGCCAGCCCGCGGGAGCGCCGTGGCCCTGCGCGACGGCCTGCTGCAGGCAGCGCTCGGCGGCCGCTAGCGCTCCTCGATCGGCCAGCAGACGCCCCTTCCAGATCAGCGCCGCGGGGCAGTCCGGGTCGTGGCGCAGGACCGCTTCGATCTCCTCGGCGCTCTCCTCCCGCCGACCGGTGCGATGGAGGATGCGCGCGAGCGAGAGGCGCAGGGCGCTGCGTTCCGGCTGCAGGCGTGCGGCGGCGGCCAGTACGCGCCGCGCCTGCGCCAGATCGCCGGCCTGCTCCGCCAGCCGTGCCAGCGCATCCGCCGCCCAGCCCAGGCCCGGATTCCCCTCGAGCGCTTCGGTCAGACGAAGGCGCGCGCATTCCTCGTCCCCAGCCGCCCAGGCCATCAAACCCTCCAGGGCCGCCACACGCTCGGCGGGCGCATGCGACCCCTCGCGCAGCGCTCGCTGGGCCTCATCCCACGATCCGTTCCGCAGGTAGCCTAGCGCGCGCAGCAGCGGCAGCAGCGGATGGGCGGGCGCCAGCTGCGCCGCATGCGCGAGTTGGGCAAGGGCCGCCTCGGGCTCTCCACGTTTGAGACTCAGGAGGCCCATCTCGAGATGGGCCTCCGCGTAGCGCGGGTTGATCTCCAGCGCGCGGAGGATGTGACGCCGCGCGTCGGCCAGCCGGCCACTGCGATGGAGCAGGCGTCCCAGGCGCAGGCGCACGTCCGGGTAGTCGGGATAGCGCTCGGCCAGATCCTCGAGCTCCGCCAGCGCGCGCTGCCGCTCGCCCCGGAGCTCGTAGGCTTCGGCGCGTCGCACCCGCCGCTTCGCCTCGCCCCCCTCCTCGAGAATCGCTACCAGCCGTTGGCGGATCGCATCGTCGAGGGCCTGCCGTTCCTGCGGCGCGCCCTGCGTCTCAGGCGCCCCGGACATCGCCTCCGCCAGGGCGGGATCCTCCGCGGCCAGCCCATCGAGGGCCGCCTGCGCGACGTGATGCTCGTCGAGCTCGTCGAGACACAGAATCCGCTCGGCCTGGGCAGCGCGATAGGCGGGATTGAGAGCCAGGGCGCGTTCGAGCAGCGAGAGCGCCTCGCGCGTGTGGCCGCGCAGATGCTCGATGCGCGCCAGCATTGCCAGTCGATCCGGGTAGCTCTGGCCCAGCTCGATCGCCTGGCGCAGCTCCGCGGCGGCACGGTCCGTCTCCCCCTGCGCGAGCAGCGCCTCGCCGAGACGCGCGCGGGCCTCGGCGGCGTAGAAGCGCTCGAGGTGGTGATGCGCGCTGTGGCGCGCGGAGCAGGCCAACGCTTCTTCCAGGCGCGCCGCCGCCTGTTCGTACTCCCCGGCGTTGAAGTGGGCGATGCCCTGCTTGTAGTGCTCCAGGTCCGCTGCGCGGAACAGCCATCCGAGGAACGACATGGCGGCGACCTCCCGCCGCGGCCGCTCAGTCCATCTGACGTCCGCGCCGGAGGAAGGACGGCACCTCGAAGCGCTCACGCCGAAGGACCCGCTGCCAGCGGCTCGACATGCGCGGCGCCGATCCGGCGCCCCGCAGGTTCTTCTTCCACGCGAGCGGGATCACATTGCTCGGGCTCGACTTCCTGGGCGCCGCGGCGGCGTCCGCCTCCGCAGACCGCCGCGG
>WJJG01000227.1 GCA_014729815.1 Candidatus Eiseniibacteriota bacterium | reverse complement strand
GACGCCTCCTCGGGGGGCTCGAAGCAGCGCCGGCAGCGGGGCTCGTAGGCATCCGGTCCCCCGACCAGAATCCGATCCCCTCCGCGTACCACGCGTTGCGTGCGGGTGGCCGGGTTGCCGCAGATCACGCAGACCGCGTGCGTCTTGGTGATGTACTCGGCGACCGCCAGGAGCTCGGGCACCGGTTCGAACGGTTGCGCTCGATAGTCGGTATCCAGCCCGGCGACGACGACGCGCTTGCCGGCGCTGGCCAGATCCTGGCAGACGTCCACCACGCTGCGATCGAAGAACTGCACCTCGTCGATCCCTAGCACCTCGGCATCGGCGCCCAGCTCGAGGATCTCGCGCGGATGACGCACGGGGATCGAGGGGATCGTTTGCCGGTCGTGGGTCACCAGTGCCTCGGCGGCGTAGCGATCGTCGAGGATCGGCTTGAAGATCGCGACGCGCTGCCGTGCGATCTGGGCCCGCCGCAAGCGACGGATCAGCTCCTCGGTCTTGCCGCTGAACATGCTGCCGCAGATCACCTCGATCCACCCGATGCCCTGCGGGCGCGAGGGAATCATGCCTGCCCCTCCCGCTCGCCGGCCAGGATCGCGCGGACCTTGGTCACCAGCAGGTCGATCCCCACCACGTTGTGTCCCCCCTCGGGGATGATCACGTCGGCGTAGCGCTTCGAAGGCGCGACGAACTGCAGATGCATCGGGCGGACGCTGCGCTCGTACTGATCGAGCACGGACGCCAGCGTGCGGCCGCGCTCCGAGACGTCACGGCGGATGCGACGCATCAGACGCACATCCGCGTCGGTGTCGATATAGACCTTGATGTCCATCAGCGCTCGCAGCAAGGGATCATCCAGGATCAGGATGCCCTCGAGGATCGTGATCGGACAGCTCGGCACGCGCACGGTCTTGCGCAGGCGCAGGTGACGCCGGAAGTCGTAGACCGGCATGCGGATCTCGGCCCCCTCGAGCAGCAGGCGCAGATGCTCGAGCAGCAGATCGCGGTCGAAGGCGTCGGGATGGTCGAAGTTCTGCCGCCGCCGCTCGGCCAGCCGCATGGGCCGCAGATCGCGATAGTAGGAATCCTGCTTGATGAAGGCGATGCGCTGGGTCCCGAGCTCGGTGCGGATGCGCTCGGCAACCATGGTCTTGCCCGAAGCGCTCCCTCCCGCCACGCCCAGCAACACGCGGCGTCCCGGAAGGGCGGACGCCGGCGCAGTGCCGTCGCGCGGACCGGCGTTAGACGGCATCTTGCTCTCCCTTCGTGCTCGCGCTCAGCCGCCCTCGACGTTCCCGTTCCGCTTTGCGGATCCGCGCCAGCAGGGGTCCCAGCACGGTGTCATCGGGCGGAAAGGTGAAGGCGTCCGTGTCGATCGTGATCACCGGACAGAGGCGTCGGGCCATCGGCAGCCACTCGGCGTAGGCCGCATCGAGCTGCCCGAGATAGTCCGCGTCGATGCTCGCCTCGCAGGCGCGGCCGCGCTGGGCGATCCGCGCCAGCAGGGTGTCGGGACGCGCGGCCAGGAAGACCAGCAGGCCCGGCGGCGGCAACAGCGCCACCATCTCGCGGAACAGGGCCAGGAAGGTTTCGTAGTCCCGATGGTCCATGGCGCCGCGTCCGCGGAGCACGCGCGCGAAGATCTCCCCATCCTCATAGATCGTGCGGTCCTGCACGAAGGGGCGCCGCCGCGCGACCATCGTCTTCTGCGCCTTGAATCGCTCGGCCAGGAAGTAGATCTGCAGGTGGAAGGCCCAGCGGTTCATGGCGCGGTAGAAGTCGTCGAGGAACGGATTCTCGGCCACCGGCTCGTAGTAGACCGGCCATCCGAGGCGCTGGCCGAGCAGCTCGGCGAAGACCGATTTGCCGACCCCGATGTTCCCGCAGACCCCGACGAAGAAGGCCCCCGCGCCCCAGGCGCTCGGCATCGCGGCACCTACCTTTCGCTCCGCGTGGCATCCTCCTGCTCCAGCAGTGCGACGTGAGGCAGCTCCCGGTAGCGCTCTGCATGATCGAGGCCGTATCCGATGACGAAACGATCCTCGATCTCGAAGCCGACGTAGTCCACGTAGACCTGTCGCTCGCGCGGCACCCGCTTGTCGAGCAGGGTCAGAATCGCCAGACTGCGCGGGTTGCGGGAGAGCAGATTCTTGCGCAAATAGGAGAGCGAGAGCCCGCTATCGATGATATCTTCGACGATCAGGATGTCGCGTCCTGAGATGTCCGTGTCGAGATCCTTGAGCAATCGCACGGTGCCCGAGGAGCTGACGCCGGAGGCGTAGCTCGAGATCGAGATGAAGTCGACTTCGTGATCGACCTCCAGCAGGCGCATCAGGTCGGCGAGGAGAAAGACCGAGCCCTTGAGAATGCCGATCAAGACGGGCGTCTTGCCCAGGAAGTCGCGCGAGACCTCGCGTGCCAGCTCGCGCAGTCGCCGGGCGATTTGCGCTTCGGTGAGTAGGACCTGCATCTCTCCTCCCCGGCGGAGTGCGGAGGAACGGGTGGACCCCCGTGGCCCGACTCGCTCCCGCGAGGCTGCAACTTCAACTCTTCGGATGCGTTAGGAGTACCGAGTCGATGCCGCGGGTGTCAAGACGAAACCGCGATGGCGCGTGCCGCGGGGCCTGCGCGGCCGCGCGCGGGGATCGGTGACGTGCACGCGGGCTGTGATCAGCCGCCCCTGCCCGGGCAAGCCACCGCCGAGCCGCGCCGCTGGCGCCTTGAGGGCCTGCGGATCCTGACGGGCGAGGCGGGGCGGCCGCCTCTGCGGGGCGACATCGAGATCCAGGACGATCGCATCGTGG
>WJJG01000226.1 GCA_014729815.1 Candidatus Eiseniibacteriota bacterium | reverse complement strand
GCGGCCGAGAGCCCTCCCAGGCGCAGGCTTTCCCCGGCGATCAGCAGCAGCCAGAGCGCGGCGGGCAGCGCGCAGAGGGCCAGGGCGAGCAGGGCCAGGCTCCCCGAACCCGGCGCGTTGGCCGGGTCGCCAGGCCCGGCTCCCATCAGCGCCGCCAGGCCGAGGCCCACCGCGGCGACCAGGACAACCAGCACGTACACGCTAATCCCCACCAGCGGCCAAGGGATCAGCCTGCCATGCCGCGCCATCAAGCGCGCCCGGCCGCGGCCGTAGCGGGCCATCTGACGATAGAGCCCGCGCAGGCTGGCGCGCGGGCGGTAGGCCACGGCCAGATCGGGATGGCGATAGGCGCGGAAGCCGGCCTCGGCCACGCGGTGGTTGAATTCCACGTCCTCGCAGGCATCGAACCGCTGGTCGTACCCGCCGAGCTGCTCGAAGCAGGCGCGGGTGTAGGCCGCGCCGGCCGAGCGCGGATCGGTGAAGCCGGGCGTGCCGCCATAGATGTCCGAGCCGGGATTGTGTCCCAGGCGGGAGTGCCGCGCGGCGGAGATGGCGCGGGCCCAGGGACTGTCGGTCAGGCGATCGAGCGGCTGGGGGCGGCAGAGGCAGTCGGCGCCCGTCGATTGGAAGAGCGCCACCGCGCGCTTGACGTAGTCGCGACGGGGAAGGGCGCAGTGCCCGTCGAGGAACATCACGTAGCGCCCGCGCGCCGCCCGCGCGCCGACGTTGCGCCCCGCGCTGCTCAGGCGATCGGGGTTCTCCAGAAGACGCAAGGCGGGCCAGTCTGCGGCCCACTCCTGCACGATCTCGCGCGTGCGATCAGTCGAGCCGCCGTCGGCGACGAGGACCTCGAAGCCTCCCGGTGGCGACTCCTGATCCCGCAATTCGCCGAGCAGCCGGCCGATGTCCCGGGCCTCATTGAGAACCGGCAAGACGATCGAGATTGCGGGTGACGGCAATCGGCTTCTTCCCTCGCTTCCCACGCCCACCCAGCTTGGGGCCCCAAGAGGCGTCGCCGGATTGGCCCGCGGCGCCCTCGGGCCGGAATCTCGCCTGGCGGTCGCCGCCGGCATCCCCTTCAGACGAGCCCTCGCCCTTCTCCTTCTTGCGCTTGTAGTACTCGTAGTAGCGGCCCCCGCCGTGCTCCGGAAGGGCCTCCTTGAGGTTCCCCACGACGAGCCCCAGGATCCGCACGCCCATGCCGAGACAGATCTCGCGTGCGCGACGCAGGGCCGGCTTGGTCGTGCGGCCGGCCATCGTCACCAGGATCACGCCGTCGACGAAGGGCAGCAGCACCGCGGCGTCCGCGACCGGCAGCAGAGCCGGTACGTCGATGAGCACCAGATCATAGTGCTCGCGGAAGTACTCGATGGTCAGGGAGCACTCGCGCGTGCGCAGCAGCAGTCCGGGATCCTCGCCCTTCTGATTGGGCAGGGCGAGATCGAGACTGGGCAGCTCGGTCTTGAGGATCGCATCCTGCAGGCGGCATTCGCCCCCGATCGCATCTCCCAACGTGCGCTCCACCGGCACCTCGAAGTGCGCGTTGAGCTGCGGATCGCGAAAATCGAAGTCGGCGGCCAGGATGCGCCGCTCGGGGTGCAGCGCCAGCGCGCTGGCCAGGTAGGCCACCGTGGTGCTCTTGCCTTCACCGCGGTTGGGACTGGAGACCAGGACGATCTTGATCCCTTCCTTGCGGGTGGAGCGCCAGAGACGCGACTCGAGCTTGTGGATCTCGGTCGCCAGGACCCAGTCCTCGCTGATGCGATCAAGCGTCTTCATCCGTTGTCCCTTCGGCGGCCTGCGGCGGAGGTTCGACCATCTGCACCGGGGCGTTCGAGCCGACCAGCTCGTGGAGCACGCGCTCGCGGATGAGGAGGGCCGTGCCGGAGAGCAGAAGCACCACTACGACCGAGATCGCCACCCAATGCCGGCGCAGCCAGCCGCGCTCGTCGCGCAGCTTGCGGCCCAGAAGCGGGGTCGTGCCGATCACCGGCTCGGGGGCGATCTTGTTGAAGTCATCCAGCGTGCGCAGCACCGGATCGGTCGTCTCGATGACGAACCCAAAGCCGGCGCCGATCAACGCACCCAGGAAGAGCGCGGCCAGCAGGGTCTTCATGCGTTCCGGGTGACTGGGAGAGAGCGGCAGCGTCGCCGGATCGAGCACCTGGATCTTGAGGCGCAGCTTGGTCAGCTCGACCGCCTGGCTGATGTCGCTGGCGATCAGCTGGGCCTGGAACGACTGCAGGAGCTCGCGGTTGACCGCGACGTCGTGCTCGAGCCTGGCGCGCTCGATCTCCCCGCCGGGGCCCGACTCGACCTGCGCGCGGAAGTCCCGCAGACCGCGATCGAGCAGCGCCAGGGCGTCGAGCTGCGCTTCGAGGTCGACCTTGGCGAACACGAAGCGCGCCAGGGCATCGAGCATCTCGGTCGAGGCCGCCGGGTAGTAGTTGGCCGCCGCCCGCTCGACCTGCTGCAGCAGATCGCGCCGCGGGGCGGCGTACCCGTTCGCCGTGGCCCAGTGCTGCTCGGCGCCGGTGCGCCCGGCGGCGCGATCGCGGATGTCGGCTCGCAAGGCGATCCTCAGATCATTGGCCAATTGGCGAATGCTCTCGTCGCGCAGCAGCTCGGCCTGATGTCCAGACAGTCCGAGCTCGATCAGGGCCAGGGAGTCCTCGCGCAGGCGCGTGCGGTGCCGGGCGATCTCGTCGGTCAGGCGGCGGTGGAGCGACTCGACCAGATCGAGGTTCTCGCCGTGGACCAGGCGCTGGGTCAACGTACGCTCGAGGCGGTTCTGCTCGTAGGCTTCCAGGGCTTCCTCCGCCTCGCGCAGCTGCTGCTTGTACAGCTCGAGCTGCTCGCTGCCGAATTCGTGGGCCGTGCGCAGGCGCTCGAGGACATCCTCGTTGGAGATCTGAACGAACAGCTCGCTGATCCAGCGCGCCAGAAGCTGGGCGCCTTGGGGGGAGAAGTCGGCCACGACGATGCGGTAGATCCCGGGCCCTTCGCCGCGGAAGCGGATGCGGGCGCGCAAGTTCTCGACCAGGATGCGGATGGCCATCTCCTCGAGCGACAGCTCGGGATGATCCTCGAGGCGCTCGCGCGCGAGGTTGCGGACCATGGGGTCCTGGTGCATCTGCAGCAGGCGCACGACGCGCTCGAGGAAGGGCCGGCTGCGGATCCGACCGGCCAGCTTGGCGAGGCGTTCTTCGTCGACGCCGCGCCCGCGCGGCGGCGCCATCACCCCGCCCATCAGATCCTCGAGAGCGTTCGAGAGAACCTGGCTCTCCTCGATCTGCAGGGTCACATCCGACTCGTACTGATTCGGAACGAACTGCAGGGCCACGAACGCTGCGCAGAAGGTCGTGATCGTGCAGAGCAGGATGATGCCCCGCCGCCGCCAGACCAGGCGCAGGTAGTGGCGGATGTCGATCGTCTTGTCCAGCGAAGACGGCGTGCCGCTGTCGGGGGGGGGCGTCTGCGTCATGAGACGATGAACCTCAGGGCCGTCACGATCGAGGCCAAGGGGGCCAGGCGCACGAGACCATTCAGGACCGACTCGAAGACCGATCCGCGACCGGGGACGGTCACCGTGTCACCGGCCTGGAGACCGATGTCGGCCAGCGAGCGTCCGGCGTAGAGGTAGTCCTCGAGATCCAACTCATAGGAGACGGCGCCGTAGGCGGTCTGCCGCGTGAGGCTGACCTTGCGCAGATTGGCGTTCGG
>WJJG01000225.1 GCA_014729815.1 Candidatus Eiseniibacteriota bacterium | reverse complement strand
GTGCAGCCGCGCGCGCGGCTCTGCTGGCCGGCGGGGCGCGGGGTGTCGACTGCCTGGTGGCCGCGCGGACGCCGGTCCGCCCCGGGGTGCGCGTCGCGCTGCCGCGGCGGAGGTTACGGGATCGATTGAGGGGGGGTAGGAGGTGTGCTAGCGTCCCGAGGCGGCTCGCGCGCGGCGCGGTGGGATCCGCCCCGCGCGGGCGGGGGGCTGTGGGGCCGTGGGATGGGGGAGACCATGTTTCGGGAGATCGTGATCAACGCCGACCCGACCGAGAGCCGCATCGCCGTACTCGAAGATGCGGTGCTCGTCGAGTTTCTCGCCGAACGTGTGGATGAGCGGCGTCGCGTGGGCGACATCTATAAGGGTGTCGTCAACAAGGTGTTGCCTGGCATGCAGGCCGCCTTCGTCGAGATCGGGCTCGCCAAGGCGGCCTTCCTGCATGCCTCGGACATGCTCTCGGCGATGCTGGATCTGGACAGCTTCGACCTCGAGGAGGGGCGCCGGCGGGGCCAGAGCCGGAGCTCGATCCAGGAGATGCTCGCGAAGGATCAGGAGATCCTGGTGCAGGTGATCAAGGAGCCGATCGGGACGAAGGGCGCCAAGCTCTCAGGTCGCTTGAGCCTGCCGGGGCGCTTCCTGGTGCTCATGCCGGGGCTCGATCGGATCGGCGTCTCGCGCAAGATCGGCGACCGCGAGGAGCGCATGCGCCTGAAGCGGATCCTGCGCGAGCTGCGTCCGCGCAACGCCGGCCTGATCTGCCGTACTGCGAGTGTGGGGCAGTCGAAGCGCGAGCTGGTCGAAGATGTCAAGTACCTCGTCGAGCTCTGGGGTGAAATCGAGAAGCAGGCGGCCAAGGCCGAGGCGCCGGCGCTGATCCATCGTGACATGAGCTTGGCGACCGGCCTGATGCGCGACATCTTCACCAGCGACGTCGATCGCGTGGTGGTCGATTCCAAAGAGGTCTACAAGGAGATCCTCCGCTATCTGAAGGTCGTGGCCCCGGAGCTGAAGGCGCGCGTGAAGCTCTACACGGGGGAGGGACCGATCTTCGATGAGTACGGCATCGAGTCGGAGATCCAGAAGAGCTTCGAGCGCAAGGTCTGGCTTAGGAAGGGAGGCTACATCGTCATCGAGTCGACCGAGGCGATGGTGACGATCGATGTCAATACCGGCCGCTTCACCGGTAAGCGCTCGCAAGACGACACGATTCTCAAGACCAACCTCGAGGCCGCCAAGGAGATCGCGCGCCAGCTGCGCCTGCGCGATCTAGGCGGCATCATCGTCATCGATTTCATCGATATGGAGCGCGAGGACCACCGGCGCGCGGTCCAGGATGCCTTCCGCAATGCCCTGCGCGGCGATCGAGCGCGCACCAAGATGACCTCCCTCTCCGAGCTGGGCCTGATCGAGATGACGCGCCAGCGGGTGCGCGAACCCCTGCTGCACTACTTCAGCGAGGACTGCCCGGCCTGTCGCGGAACGGGGAGGATCCTCGCCCCGCCGGCGGCGGCCGCCCGGGTCGAGCGGAGCCTGCAGCGGGTCGGCGCCCACTCGAAGCAGAAGGAGGTTCAGCTGCGGGTGCATCCGAAGTTGGCGGTCTATCTCTTCGACGAGCGCGGACACCGCCTCGATCGTCTGGAGCGGCAGTACGGACTGCGGGTCGAGATCCTCGAGGATCCCCGCCTGCGCACCGACGAGATTCGGATCCTCTTCCCGGATCAGAAGCGCGACGTGACCGCCGAATTCGAGGGGTAGGGGCCGGCGCCTACCGGGCGGCGGGGCCAAGCATGGTCCCGGGAGGGCCTTGAGCGCCCGGTGGGCGGCGATCCGACGCTTGACGCCCAGGGTCGGCGCTGGTAGCATCTTCGTTTCGTGAATCAAGACATGGTTTCCCTGCCGGGGGAGGTTCGCCGTGTACGCGATCGTATCGCTACAGGGATTTCAGTACCGCGTGCAGAACGACGAAGTCGTTCGTGTGCCCGCGCTCGAGAGCGAGGTTGGGGCGGAGATCACGATTCCGAACGTGCATCTGATCTCCGATGGTGAGGATCTGCTGGTCGGCCGCCCGACCATCGAGTCGGCCGCCGTGCGCGCCGAGGTGGTCGGTCACGGACGCGGACCCAAGATCCTGGTAGGCAAGTTCAAGCGCCGGAAGGACTATCGCCGGCGGCGCGGACATCGGACGAATTTCACCGAATTGCGTATCAAGGAGATCGTGCGCCCGTAGGGTGCCGGGGAGGCGACCATGGCCCACAAGAAGGGAGTCGGGAGCTCGCGCAACGGCCGCGATTCGAATCCGCAGCATCTCGGCGTGAAGCGTTTCGGCGGCAGCAGCGTCACGGCGGGGACGATCATCGTCCGCCAGCGCGGCACGCGCATCCTGCCCGGACGGAACATCGGGCGCGGGAAGGACGACACGCTCTTCGCCCTGATCGACGGAACGGTGGTCTTCGAGCGGCGTGGGAAGAACCGGCGTGTGGTCAACATCGATCCGTCCGAATCGTAACCGGCGGCCGGCGCGCGCCGCGCGCGGGAGGTTCGAGGCAAGGCCCGCTCGTCCGAGCGGGCCTTGCGCGTGGTGCGCCCGGGGGGGGTGCGCGAGGAAGGACCCGTGGGGACCGCTCGGCGAGGGCCCGGTCCGGACGGACGCAGATTGCACGTTGACCGCGTTCGGCGGGGCTGCCTATCTTGCGGGACGTAGGCGTGGGCCGGCCATCTGTCGGGAGAGGGTGCATGGAGGGCGGATGCAGAGTCGCGGTGATCATCCCCGCGCGACTCGAGTCGAGGCGATTGCCGCGCAAGCTGCTGCTTCCTCTCGGCGGACGCCCGGTCCTGGCCTGCACGCATGCGCGGGCGGCGGCCGCGACGGGGATCTGCGGCGTCTGGGTGGCCACCGATAGCGACGAGATCGAGCAGGCGGCGCGCGCCTTTGGAGCGCAGGTGCTGCGCACCGGCGTGCATTCGTCGGGCTCCGATCGGGTCGGCGCGGCGCTCGAGTGCCTGCAACCGACGCCGGACGCCGTGATCAACCTGCAAGGAGATGAGGCCCTGCTCGATCCCGCGGCGATCTCCCGCGTGGCCGCGGCGCTGGGCGACTCGGACGAGGCCGTCGTCACCTGCGGCGCGCCGTTGCCGTCGGAGGAGGCCTGGCGGGCGCGCGAGGTGGTCAAGGTGGTCCTTCGCGGGGACGATCGCGCGCTCTACTTCTCGCGTGCGCCGATCCCGGGCGCCGCGCGCGCCGCGGACGATGCCGGCTGGCAGAGCCGCTGGGTGCTGCAGCACGTCGGCATCTACGGCTACCCGGTGCGGCTGCTGCGGCGCTTCCTGCGCCTGCCGGCGACGCCACTGGAACGGATCGAGTCGCTCGAGCAGCTGCGCATGCTGGAAGCCGGGATCCCGCTGCGCGTGATTCGTCTGGCGCACGCCACGGTGGCGATCGACACGAGCGCTGATCTCCGCCGCGCGCGGGCCGCCGTGGGGGACGCCGGCGCGCAGGATCGAGAGACGGAGGGGAGGGCTGACCGTGAGTGATGGAATGCGAGCCGGGAGCGCGCTGATCGCCCAGAATGGGGAGCGGCGGCACATCTTCGTCACCGGGGGGGTGGTTTCGTCGCTGGGCAAGGGCATCGCCTCGGCCTCCCTGGGGATGCTACTGAAGTCGCGCGGCTTCAAGGTGACCCTGCAGAAGTTCGATCCCTACCTGAATGTCGATCCCGGCACGATGAGCCCCTTTCAACACGGTGAGGTCTTCGTGACCGACGATGGGGCCGAGACCGATCTTGATCTGGGGCATTACGAACGCTTCACCGATCAACATCTGGAGGGCCGCAACTGCGTCACCTCCGGACAGATCTACGATACGATCATCTCCAAGGAGCGCCGGGGCGAGTTCCTGGGCAAGACGGTGCAGGTCATTCCGCATGTCACCGAAGAGATCAAGCGGCGCATGCTGCAGACGCCCCACGATCAGGACGCCGAGATCAACATCATTGAGATCGGGGGCACGGTGGGAGACATGGAGGGCCTGCCCTTCCTGGAGGCGATTCGACAGTTGCGGCTGCAACTCGGCAAGGATCGCGTGCTCTTCATCCACCTTACGCTGGTGCCCTACATCAAGGCCGCGCGCGAGCCCAAGACCAAGCCGACGCAGCACAGCGTGCGGCGCATGACCGAAATCGGGATCCAGCCGGACATCCTGGTCTGCCGCAGCGAGATGCCGCTCGGCAAGGAGCTGCGTGACAAGATCGCCCTCTTCTGCAACGTCTCTCCCGCGGCGGTCATCGAGAACGTCGACTGCCCGACGATCTATCAGGTGCCCCTGGCGCTGCACGAGCAGGGTCTGGATGCCCTGGCGCTGGAGATGCTGCGCCTCGAGCCGAAGCGGGAGTGCGAGCTGGACGCGTGGCGCGAGCTGGTGACCATGATCAACTCACCCCCGGCGGAGGTCGAGATCGCGCTGGTCGGCAAGTACACCCATCTCCATGATGCCTACAAGAGCATCCTTGAGGCGTTCCTGCATGCCGGCGTGGCCAACCGCGTGCGCGTGGCGATCCGCTGGATCGAGTCGAGTCGCCTCGAATCCGGGGATCCGGATGCGCTGCTCGACGGCGTGCACGGCGTGCATGTGCCCGGCGGCTTCGGCGTGCGCGGCATCGAGGGCATGGTGCGCGCCGTGCGCTGGGCGCGCGAGCGCCAGGTGCCCTTCTTCGGCATCTGTCTCGGCCTGCAGTGTACGGTCGTCGAGTTCGCCCGTTCGGTGTGCGGCCTCGAGGGCGCGCACTCGACCGAGTTCGACTCGACCACGCCGCACCCGGTGGTGGACCTCCTGCCGGAGCAGAAGGAGATCGACGACCTGGGAGGCACGATGCGTCTGGGCGCCTCGCCCGTCGACGTGCAACGGGACAGCCTGTTGTGGCAGGCGTACAACGCCGAGGAGATCCATGAGCGGCACCGGCATCGCTACGAGGTCAACGAGACCTATCACGGTCGCCTCGAGGCGGGCGGCCTGCGCCTGACCGGCACGTCGCGTGAGAAGCGGTTGGTCGAGGTCGTCGAGCTGGCTGACCATCCCTGGTTCGTGGCCAGCCAGTTCCATCCCGAGTTCAAGAGCCGTCCGCGCAAGGCGGCGCCTCTCTTCCGGGAGTTCGTCCGCGCAGCCAAGGCCTGCGCCGACGCGCGCGGCGCGGGGCAGGGGGGGCTGGTGGCCGAGGCGCCACGCATCGCGCGCGAGACGGAGCCCGAACGCTAGGACGCGCGGGCGCGGAGCGCGGAGGGAGGATCCCAGGATGGATTCAGGGCAGCCCCGGAGCGCCTCGCTCCTCCCGGAGGAGGCGCCGCGCCCGTTCGTGATCGCGGGGCCCTGCGTGCTCGAGGGCCAGGAGATGGCGCTGGAGATCGCCGAGCGCCTGCGCGGGTGGACCCGCGATCGTGGACTCCCCTACGTCTTCAAGACCTCGTATCGCAAAGCCAATCGCACGGCGCCCGACTCGCCGGAAGGACCAGGCCTCGATGCGGGGCTGCGCATCCTACAGCGCGTGCGCCAGGAGATCGGCGTGCCGGTCCTCACGGATGTGCACAGCGTGGAGGAAGCCGCGGCGGCCGGGGCGGTGGTCGATGTGTTGCAGATTCCGGCCTTCCTCTGCCGGCAGACAGATCTGATTCGCGCCGCCGCGCAGGCCAGTGCCGTTCTGAATGTCAAGAAGGGACAGTTCCTCGCCATGGACGACATCGCCCATGCGGTGGAGAAGGCCCGCGCGGCGAATCCCGCGGCCGAGATATGGCTGACCGAGCGGGGCAGCTTCTTCGGCTACCACGACCTGGTGGTCGACATGCGGGCCATCGCACACATGCGCTCGCTGCCGGTCCGCGTGGTCTTCGACGCCACGCATTCGCTGCAGCATCCCGGGCGCGGTGGCGACCGTCGCTTCGCGCGCCCTCTGGCGCGGGCCGCGCTGGGTGCCGGCGCCGAGGGGATCTTCGCCGAGGTGCATCCGGATCCCTCCCGCGCGCTGAGCGACGCGTCGACCCAGCTGCCGCTGGCATCCGTGCCCGCGCTGCTCGACGAATGGGCCGCGATCGGAGAGGTCGTGCGGCCGTGGGAGCGGCGCGGCTCGGACGCGCTTACAGCGTACGTGGCGGGGGAGCGGTCGCCGCGCGCGACGCGCTCGGGGGAGGAGTAGCGCGGTGGCGGATCCGTCCGAATCGGTGCAGCAGGCCCCGATCGCGGAGTGGGCGCGGCAGATCACCGCCGCCGAGTCGCGCAGCATCTCCGCGCTGGCGCCGCTCTGCGCATCCTTGGAGTTTCAACGCGCGGTCGCACTCTGCCTGGGCTGCCGGGGGCGCGTGGTGATCTCGGGACTGGGGAAGTCGGGGCTGGCCGGGCAACGCATCGCTGCGTCCCTGCGCTCGACCGGTACCGCGGCGCTCTTCCTGCATCCGGTCGAGGCGGCGCACGGAGATCTGGGCCTCGTGGCGCGGGGCGATGTGGCGCTGCTGATCAGCAAGAGCGGTGAGAATCCGGAGGTCTTCGGACTGATCCCGCTCTTCCGCCGCATCGGCGTTCCGATCATCGCCCTGACCGCCGCCGGCGGATCGGAGATCGCGCGCAGCGCCGATCTGGTGCTCGATATCGGGCCGGTCCGCGAGCTGGCGCCCCTGCCGGAGGTACCGATCGTCAGCACGCTGCTCTTCCAGACGGTGGGCGATGTCTTGACCGTGGTGCTCTTTCGCCTGCGGGGCTTCACCGCCGAGGATTTCGCGTTCCTGCACCCGGGCGGCATTCTGGGTCGGCGCGTGACGCGCCGGGTCCGCGATGCGATGCACGCTGGGGACGAGCTGCCGCTCGTGCGAGAGAATACGCTGCTGACCGATGCGCTGGTGGAGATCATGGAGAAGCGCCTGGGGATGACCTGCGTGGTCGGGCCGGCCGGGCGGCTGGAGGGCGTTCTGACCGATGGCGATCTGAAACGCATTCTGCATCGCACCGGCGGCAGCATCCAGGACCTGCGGGTCGGGGAGGTGATGACGCGCGGCGCGCGGACGATCGCCGCCGACGAGCTACTGGTCACCGCCCTGGCGCGGATGGAGAACAACCAGCCGAGCGCGATCACCTCTTTGGTCATTGTCGACGAGGAGGGCTGCCCCGAGGGGGTCCTCCACATCCACGACTGCCTCAAGATGCCGCCGGAGCGCTGACCGCCGCGAGGGCTGCAGACGCAGGGAGGCGCGATGAGGCGCTGGAAGCCCGCCTGGCGGCGGATGCGATTCCTACTGCTGCTGGGATGGCTCACGCCACTGACCTATCTGCCGCGCCGCGCCGGTCTGGCGCTGATGAGTGGATTGGGTCGGTTGGCTGGCAGGCTGCTCCCGGGCCCCCGCCGGCGCATCCTGGCCAATGCCGCGCTGGTCTTCCCGCGGCAAACAGAGGCCGAGCGCGAAGCGTTCGCGGACCGCGTGCTGCGCAACGTACTGCGCAACGCCTACGATTTCCTGCGCCTCTCCCGATATCGGCTCGAGGAGATCGAGGCGCTGGTGCGTATCGAGGGGCTCGAGCATCTGGAGCGGGCGCGGCAGGGCCGCTTGGGGGTCGTCTGCCTCAGCGCGCACCTGGGCTGCTGGGAGCTGATCCCGTACCGGATGCGCGCCTGCGGCTACCAGACGGGCGTCGTCTACCGGCGTCTGCGCGACCCATCCCTGGATGCCTACGTCGCCGCCCGGCGCCGGCGCTTCGGGATCGGCACCTATGATCGGGACACAGGCGCGCGGGGGATGATACGCTGCCTGCGCAGCGGGGGGCTGCTGGGCGTGCTGATCGATCAGCACACGCGCGTCGACTCGGTGCGCGTTCCCTTCCTGGGACGTCCGGCCTGGACGCCCACCGGGGCGGTGCGGCTGGCCCTGCGCACGGAAACCCCGATCGTCCCGGTGGTGATCGATATGGAGGCCGACGGGCGTCATCGCTTGCGCATCGGTCCCGCGGTGCCAATCGAACGCCCCGGGGTGGGGGGAGATGACGAGATCGAGACACTGATCTGGCGCAATACCGCGCGCTGCAACGAAGCCATTGGCCGCTTGATCTGGGAGGCCCGGGAACAGTGGGTCTGGTTCCACGAGCGTTGGCGCGACGCATAGGCTGCCGGGCAGGGGACGCGGCCGCCCATCCCGCCTCGGCGGTACGGGGCTTGCAGTGGTCCCGGCGAACGCGCGCCGCCCGTCGGCGCGTGGCCGGGGCGCGCTGCGCGGGTATCGCCCTGCTGCTGCTGGGCGGCTGCCAGGCCGAGCGGGAGGCGGTACCGCCCCAGGAGGAGGCCGCTGGGCGCCCCCTGCAGATCACCGAACGGGTGGAGCTGCGCGAGAGCGAAGCCGGCCGCTTGCGCTGGCGCCTGGTGGCCGATTCGGCCCTGGCCTTCGCCGGGGACGAGCGCACGCTGCTGCGCGGCGTCGCGGTCTCCTTCTACGACGAGCAGGGCGAGCGGGTCCGCTCGACGTTGACGGCGCGCGAGGGCGAGGTCGACGAGAAGCGCGGGGATCTGCTCGCGCGCGGAGACGTGGTCGTGATCACCGATGAGGGGCATCGGCTCGAGACCGAACGGCTGCGATGGGACAGCGAGCGCGGCAAGGTCATCTCTCAGCAGTTTGTGCGGTTGACGAAGGGCGGTAGTGTGATCACCGGAGTGGGCATCGAAACCGATCCCGAGCTGCGTAGCTACGTGATCCAGTCGCAGGTCGAGGGTGCGGTGCGCGAGGAGGATGAGATCCTCGATGCATTCTGATGCGAATCCTGCGGCCGGCAAGACCTTGGCGGCCGAAGGACTGGTCCGCTACTACGGGAAGTGGCGGGTCGTCGACGGTGTCAGCCTGCATGTGCGCCAGGGAGAAGTCGTCGGTCTGTTGGGGCCGAACGGGGCGGGCAAGACTACCACCTTCTACATGATTACCGGGATTCTGGCCCCCTCGGCGGGCCGGATCCGCCTGGGCGAGCGGAATCTGACCGAGATGCCGATGTACAAGCGCGCCCGCTTGGGTATCGGCTACCTCTCGCAGGAGCCGAGCATCTTCCGCAAGATGACCGTGCGCGAGAACATCATGGCCGTCCTCGAGACCCTGCGGCTGTCGCGCACGCAGCGGGAGGAGCGCTGCCGCGCGCTGCTTGCGGAGCTGGACATCGCCCATATCGCTGATCGGCGCGGCTACAACCTCTCGGGAGGGGAACGGCGCCGGGTCGAGATCACGCGCGCGCTGGTCACCGAGCCGGCATTCATGCTGCTCGACGAGCCGTTCGTGGGCATCGATCCGATCGCCGTCTCCGAAATCCAGCAGAACATCATGCGCCTGAAGGCGCGCGGCCTGGGACTGCTCATTACGGATCACAGCGTGCGCGAGACGTTGATGGCCACCGACCGGGTCTACCTGATGTACGAGGGCCAAATCCGACTCGAGGGCAACGCGCGCGAACTGGCCGAGGATCCCGTTGCCCGCGAGATCTACCTCGGCAAGGATTTCCAGCTCTAGATGGCTGCGCGGGGTCCCCGAACATCCCCGGGGCTCGAGCGGGTGCGTCGACCACGGCGCGGGCGCGCCCGTGGGCGTCGGGAGGCATGTGGCGCGGCTCGGATGCCGTGCGCCGGCATCCGCACCCTCGGAGTGGGGCTTCCGCCGAGCGCGTTCCATGCGCCCGGTGAGGCGTCCCGTGCGCTCGGCTTCGGGGGAGCGCGCGCGGCGGAGTCACACGAAGCCAAGCGGCTCGCCTCGCCTCGGCATGCGCACCGGGGAGAGGGAGCTCATGTTGGCGATCCGAGTGGGCGCGCAGCTGCGAGCGCGCCCCCAGCTCGTACTGACGCCGCGCATGCGCCAGGCGCTGCGGATTCTCGAGGCGCCCCAACTCGAGCTGGCCGCGCTGCTGCGCCAGGAGCTGCAGCGCAACCCGATGCTCGAGGAGTGCGAAGGCGAGCCTGCCGGCGAGGAGGGCGGCGACCGGCTCGGCGCGCCCGAGGCCGAAGCGGTTGCCTCCTCTCGCGGAGGATGGGAAGATGGCGCCGCGCCATGGCGCTCGGCGCGAGCGCAGCCGGATTGGCGCGAAGATCTGCTGCGCCAGTATCGGCTGCAAACGCGGGATCGCGAGGCGATCGCGGTGGCCGAGTTCTTGCTCGGATGTCTCGACGGACGCGGCTACCTGGCATTGCCGGTGGCGGAAGCTGCGCGTTGCCTGGGACGACCGCGCGGCGAGGTCGAGCGCGTGCGTCGGGCGCTGGGAAGGCTGGACCCGCCGGGGATCGCCGCGCGCAGCCTAACGGAGTGTCTGGCCGCGCAGCTGGCGGCCCGCGGCGCGGCCCGCAGTCTCGCGGCGCGCATCGTGCGGACCGATCTGACGGCGCTGGGGCGTCGGCGCTATGGGGCGTTGGCGCGTCGATTGCACGTGTCGGTCGAGGAAGTGGAGCAGGCGGCGGCGCAGATCCGCACGCTGTGGCCCGATCCCGCAGCCGGCCGCGCCGGCTCGCAGGCGCCGCCTTTGGTGCCGGACCTGGTGGTCGAGGTGGTGGACGGGCGTCGCGAGATCTGGTTGTCGGATGCCGGACTCCCGGGGCTGCGCATGCGGCGATGGGCCGCGGCAGCGGGGAACGATGCGGACGCACGGGGGTTCTTGATCCACTGGCGGGCGCGGACGCGCTGGCTGCTGGGCAGCCTGGCGGCACGGCGCCGGACGCTGCGTCGCGTGGCAGAGGAGATCCTGGCCGTGCAGGCGGGGTTCTTCGAGCGTGGGGTGGCGGGTCTCCAGCCGCTGACCTACCGGCACCTGGCGGCCCGACTCGGTCTGCACGAGTCGACGATCGCTCGTGCGGTTCGCGGCAAGGTCATCCAGACGCCGCGCGGAGCGTTTCGGCTGCGCTACTTCTTCGCCAAGGGGCTGACCGAGGATGCGCGGCCCGGCTGCGTGCCGGCGGCCGTGGCCCAGCGTCTGCGGGAGCTGATCGCGGATGAGGATCAGCGCGCGCCACTCGCCGATGCAGCGCTCGCACGGGCGTTGCGGCGCGAGGGGCTACGCATCGCGCGGCGGACGGTGGCCAAGTATCGCGCACGCATGCGGATTCCGTCCGCCGCCTATCGGCGGCGGATCGGGTAGAGGATCGCGGAGAGCGACTCCGGAAGGTAGAAGGAGGATTCGATGGACATCATCACCACCGCTCGGCACTTCGAGATGACCCCAGAGATCCGGCGCTTCATGCGCAAGCGGATCGAGAAGCTGCAGCGGTACGCGGACGGGATCGATGAAGTCCATGTCGTGCTGTCGGTGGAGAAGTACCGCAAGATCGCCGAGATGACGCTCCACACCAAGGGGAACGAGATCGTCAGCCGGGAGATCACCGACGACATGCAGCAGTCGGTCGATCGGGTGGTCGATCGGATCGAGCGGCAGATCAAGCGCTTGCGTGGGCGCCAGCGCACCGTGCGCCGGGGCGCGCAGGCCCGTCGCGCCGCTGCGCCGCCGCCCCCTTCCGAGGGGGCCGCCGTGGAGGTCGAGGAGGAGGCCGAAGCCAGCGAGACGGACGCGCCGGTGGAGGAGGAGTCCTATCCCCCGGTCGTCGTACGCGACGAAGAGGCGTATCCGGAGCCGATCACGGTGGAGCGCGCGATCGAGATTCTGCGCGAGCGGGGTGGGTCCTTTCTCCTCTTCCGGAACGCGCGCAGCCAGAAGGTCGCCCTGGTGCACGAGCGAGAGGACGGCAACTACAGCTTGATCGAGGCGCCTTGATCGAGCGTGCGGGCCGCGGACGCAGGCGCGGCGCAGTGCGAGTCGGGAGGGTCACATGGTGGGTCTGACCGTAGCGGAGTTCTTCGAGGCGACGCGCAAGCGCCTCGGCCTGCAGCTGCTCAGTCAGAGCCTCCATTCGCGCAGTCGGTTGGTCAACGACATGATCAACCGACCCCAACTGGCCTTGACCGGCTTCCTCGAGAACTTTCTGTGGGATCGACCGCAGATCTTCGGCGAGACCGAAATCCGCTATCTGGAGAGCCTCAGCCAGCAGGAGTGCGGCAAGGCGCTCTCGCAGGTGATGGCCTTCGCCATTCCGTGCCTCGTGATCACCAAGGGCCTCACGCCGCCGCCGGGGATGGTGGCGCTGGCCTCGCAGAACGAGATTCCGCTCTTCACCACGACCATGGACACGACCCAGTTCCAGCACGAGGTGACCGCCTACCTCGAGGAGACCTTCGCACCGGCGACCATGGTGCATGCCTCGCTGGTCGATGTCTACGGCGTGGGCTTGCTGTTCACCGGGCGCAGCTCGATCGGCAAGAGCGAGACGGCACTCGATCTGGTCGAGCGCGGGCACCGGCTGGTGGCCGACGACATGGTCACGATTCGGCAGCGCCATGCCAACATCCTGATCGGATCGGGCAACGAACTGCTGCGGCACTGCATCGAGATCCGAGGCATCGGGATCATCGATGTCCAGTCGATTTTCGGGATCCGCGCGATTCGGGGATTCAAGCGCGTCGAGGTCGAGATCAACTTGCGCGAATGGGACGATGCGGAGGACTACGAGCGGCTGGGTCTCGAAGAGCAGCACACGACCATCCTCGGCGTACGCATCCCTCTCGTATCGATTCCCATCTTCCCCGGCAAGAACATCACGGTCATCGCCGAGGCGGTGGCGCTCAACTACCTGGTCAAGGCGTACGGCTATCATCCGGCGCAACGCTTCAGCCAGAATCTGCTCGAGACGATCCGGCGCAAGCGCACCCTGGCGCAGCTGGCCGAGGGAGATCCGGAGTGACCCGCGCCTCCGGCGTCCGGGGGGTGCTCGTCACCCATGGGCAACTGGGTGCCGAGCTGCTGCGCACGGCCGAGTCGATCCTCGGCCCGCAGCCGCGTGTGCGCTTCCTCTCGAATGCAGGCCTCTCGGCTCAGGATCTGGCGACCCGGCTCGACGAGGCGCTCGCTGGAGCGGGGCCCGTGGTGCTGTTCGTCGATCTGGGGGGGGGGAGCTGCGGACACATCTGCGCCGTCGCGCGCCGCGATCATCCTAAGGTGCTGGTGGCCCGCGGCGTCAATCTGCCGATGCTGCTCGAGTTCCTGCATCACCGCGATCGAGTCCCGCTCTCCGAGCTCAAGGCGCGTCTGCGCAGCAAGGGGCGCGAGGGGATCGACTGCGTGGGGTGGGACGCCGCGGATGAGGCCTGCCGATGAGCGCGCCGCCGGCCGGCCCGCGCTTCGCGCTGGTGCGCGTCGACGATCGGCTCCTGCACGGACAGGTCGTCTACGGCTGGGGCGGGGCGCTCGATCCGCGCCACTACTATATCGTCGACGATGCTGCGGCCGGCGACGCCTGGACCGCCGACGCGCTGCGCGCCAGTGTGGAGGGGGCCGCGGTCACCGTGCTCGCCGTGGCGCGGTTCGCCGCCCAATGGTCCCGGCTTCCCGAGACCGAGCGCTCGATCGTGCTCCTCCGCGATCCAGAGACACTGCTGCGCCTCCACGACGCCGGCTTCCCTCCCTCCGATCCGGTCAATCTCGGAGGGATCCGGCAAGGGCCCGCCGCGCGCGCGTTTCTGCCCTATCTGCAGCTCCTGCCACCGGGTGTCGCACTGCTCTGCCGGCTGCTGCGTGAGGGGGTCCCGCTCTTCGCCCAAGACCTGCCCGGCGCGGTGCGCTACGATGCAGCCGCGCTGGCGGCCATGCTGGACTGCTGAGCGCAACACCGGCGGCGTCGGCGGCCGACGGCGGCGCCGCACCGGCATCGGCGGCGGAGCCCTGGTGGCGGGAGAATGCGTTGCCCGAGAAGCGCCTGATTCTGTGCGTCCACAACCATCAGCCGGTCGGCAACCTCGAGCACGTCGTCGAGGCGGCCTACCGGGATGCCTACGCCCCCTTTCTGGAGCGGATTGCACGGCATCCCTCGATCCACTGGGTGATCCACAACTCCGGCTGCCTCTGGGAGTACCTGGAGGCGCATCATCCCGAATACCTCGAGCGCATGGGCGAATTGGTCGCGCGCGGTCAGGTCGAGCTCCTGGCCGGGGGATTCTACGAGCCCGTACTGCCGGCGCTCGACTCGGAGGACCGCCGCGGCCAGATCCGTCGCATGGTCGGATACCTGCGCGCGCGCTTCGGAGTGCGGGCGCGCGGGCTGTGGCTCGCCGAACGCGTCTGGGAGCCGGACCTGCCGATCGATCTGCAGGCGGCCGGGATCGACTATGTGCCGCTCGACGACACGCAGTTCGAGCAGGTCGGGCTTCCCGCCCGCGCGCTGCGTGGCGGCTACCTCACCGAGAGTGGCGGCCGGCTCGTGCAGCTCTTCCCGGCGGCGATGCGCCTGCGCTACCGCATTCCGTTCGCCCCGCCCGAGCAGGTGCTGGCCACACTGGAGGCGATGCTCCCCGACGGCGGTCTGGCGGTCTACGCCGACGACGGGGAGAAGTTCGGTAGCTGGCCCGGCACGCGGGCGCTCTGCTACGAGGAGGGCTGGCTCGCGCGCTTTCTGAGCGCGCTGGAGCAAGCCCCTGGTATGCGAACCGTTACTTTCGCGCAGGAAAGCGCGGCGCATCGCCCCCGGGGCCGCGTCTACCTGCCCACGGGATCCTACGCCGAGATGGATCTCTGGTCGCTGCCGCCGCGCATGCAGCTCGAGCTGGCCGCGACGCGCCGCGCGCTGGAG
>WJJG01000224.1 GCA_014729815.1 Candidatus Eiseniibacteriota bacterium | reverse complement strand
GTCGGGCCGCGACCCGTGCGGCCCACGTCTCGGGATCGGCCAGGCCGGCCGCGCCGAGGGCCGCATCGTAGGCGGTGAGGATGCGTCCGAGCGCGCGTGCCTTGGGGTCGTCGCCGCCGGCCGCGAGCAGGCGGTCGGCGGCCTCGCTACCAGCGATTCCCTTCAGCTCGCGTACCCCGCCGGCCAGGGCCTCGGCCAGACCCGGCGCACGTCGCACTGCCGCCAGGGGTCCGAGATCCCCGGGGCGCAGTCGGTGCACGATGCCGCGCAGGAGCAGCCGCTGCGCTTCGCGCGAGAGCAGGACCGCGGGGAGGGCCGCGCGGCGCGCGATCAGGTGGGCGCATCGGCGGAAACTCACCACCCGGACGAAGCGCGCGCCGGGGAGGTCCTCCTCCTCGAGCAGCAGGCGGTCGGCGGCGTAGGTGAACTGGTCGGGAACGATCCAGAGCGCGCGCTCGCCCCGCCGCTCGCAGTCGCGCAGCGCGGCGAGACAACCGCTCGTCTTGCCGGACCCCGCGGGGCCGATCCAGATGCGCACATGCATGGCCCAGCGGCTCCTTCCGCTCTGGGCGAGTGGGGGACTGGCGTCGCCGGTGCGCGGCGGCTAGATCTGCTCGATCAACTCCTGCAGCTTGTCGGCCGACGCCTTCTCGACGTCCGCATGCAGGCTGTTGCCGTGCGCGTCCATCGTGATGACGACCGGGAAGCGCTCCACCGCCAGGTGCCAGATCGCCTCGGGGCTGCCGAACTCCTTGAGGAAGTCGACGTCCCGCACCTCGGTGACCACCTCGGCCAGCACCTGGGCGGCGCCGCCGATGGCATGCATGTAGACGCAGCCATGCTCCTGGCAGGCCGCCAGGGTCTTGGCCCCCATGCCGCCCTTGCCGATGACGCCGCGCAGCCCCAAGCGGCGGATCACCTCGGCCTGATACGGCTCCTCCCGAATCGAGGTCGTCGGTCCGGCGGCCTTGACGACCCACACGCCGTTCTCCTGAACCACCACCGGTCCGCAATGGTAGATTGCCGAGCCACGCATATCGACCGGACAGTCGCCGCCGTCGAAGAGGTGGCGATGCACGACGTCGCGCCCCGTGTAGATCATGCCCGAGATTTCGACGACCTGACCCACATGCAGCGATCGGATGACTTCTTCACTGATCGGAGTCGTGATGATCATCTTGCTTCCCCCATGGGCGGCGGCTGACGGATCCGCCGCATGTGCGCCGCGCCGTGCCGGTGGCCGGATCGGCGCCGCGCGCGCCGAATCGCTAGTTGTAGAGCCAGCGGCTGACCTTGCCGGTCGACTTCAGAAGCACGCCACGCCGCCGGTAGGCCCAGCACATGTAGGAGATGCTGACGAAATAGGACGCCGGCAGCCGATTGAGCGCGCCGATCTTGCATCCCAGCAGCGTCGTCTGTCCCCCGAAGCCCATCGGGCCGATGCCGAGCTCGTTGGCCTTCTTGAGCACGCGCCGTTCGAGGACGGCCAGGGCGCGGTCCGGGTTGCGATCGTCGAGCGTGCGCAGCAACTGCTCCTTCGAATGCGCGTAGCCGGTGGCCCGGTCGCCGCCGATGCAGACGCCCAGGATCCCGGGCGCGCACCCCTTGCCCTGGGCGCGGTTGATCGCATCGAGCACGCACTTCTCGACGCCGCCCATATCGCGTCCCGCCCCCAGGGGCGCGAAGGGCAGCGCGTACTGGATGCCGACGTTCTCGCAGCCGCCGCCCTTGAGGATCAGGCGCACATCGATCGACTTGTTCGGCCACTGCTGACAATGGTAGTGGGGACTGCCGGGCCCCAGATTGGTGCCCGAGTTCTTGCCGGTCAGCGAATCGACCGAGTTCTGGCGCAGGTAGCCGAGCTCGGTGGCCTGCCGCACGGCTGCGTCGGCGGCGGTGCGGAACGCCTGCTGGTCGAATCCACGCGGCGCGCGCACGAAGAAGAGGATGCTACCGGTATCCTGGCAGATCGGTCGGCTGTTCTCCTCGGCCAGACCGATGTTCTGCTGGATCACATCGAGCGCGTAGCGCGCGGTCGTCCCCCGCGCCTCCCGTCGCCGCGCGCGCCCGAGGGCGGCCACCACATCGGGCGGCAGCTCGCAGGAGGTGCGGCGCACCAGTTCGAGCAAGGATGTCTGCAGATCTCTACGACTCATGACCCCTCCCTGTGCAGGCGCGCGCATGCGCCGCGCAAGGCGCCTCGCGTGCGGCCTTCCCGACGCGCGAGCCTGCCCGCTTCCGCCTCTGGCGGGTGCCGGGAGCCGTTCGGCGACGGGGGGTAGCTCCCCGGGGCGCCCGTAACGATTTTGCACAAACGTAGATAGCCTGCGCCTCCGGCGCCGCGGAGTCAAGCAATCGCTGCGAATGCGCGAGATGAGGCGCAATTCTGAAGCGCGCAGTTCGCGGATCCGGCAGGCGACACGGCTGCTGCCCACAGGGAGTCTGCGCGGATTTCGGCGGGCGGTGAGGTGCCCTGCGCTGGGCACCGACAGTGACTGCTGCGAAATCGGACTAGCGCAAGCCGGTCCGCCGGCGAACCTCGCCCATCGTGGCGGTCGCCATGCGGCGGCATTCGAGGGCGCTCTGCTCGAGAAAGCCGCGCACCTCATCGGGCGCCGCCCGCAACGACTCGGCGCGCTCGCGGATCGGATCGAGGGTGCGCATCATCTGCTCGAAGAGCTTCTTCTTGCAGTCGATGCAACCGATGCCCGCCTCGCGGCAGCCGGTGGCCACCTCCTCCTGCAGCTCGGGGGGCGAGAAGCATTCGTGGATCGTGTAGATGTTGCAGATCAGCGGATTGCCCGGATCCGATCGCCGTTTGCGATTCTCGTCGGTCACGGCCGGTCGCAGTTTCTCCCAGATCTGCTCGGGCGACTCCAGGAGACCCACATGGTTCCCGAGCGACTTGCTCATCTTGGCTTTGCCGTCGAGGCCCAGGATCCGCGCGCCCGACTTCGGCACGATCGCCTCGGGCTCGGGAAACAACGGCTCGAAGCGTAGATTGAACTTGCGGGCCAGGTCGCGCGTGAACTCGATATGCTGCACCTGATCCTCGCCGACCGGCACCGCCTCAGCCCGGTAGAGCAGGATGTCGGCGGCCTGCAGCACTGGATAGCTGAAGAGGCCGACGTTGATGTTCTCTTCCTGGCGGCGCGACTTCTCCTTGAACTGTGTCATGCGACCCAACAGGCCCATGGGGGTAATCGTGTTGAGGATCCACGCCAGCTCGGTGTGCTCGGGAATCTGGGATTGTACGAACAGCCAGCAGCGCTCCGGATCGAGCCCGGCGGCGATGTTGGCCACGGCGGCCTGGAAGATCCGCTCCTGCATGATCGCTGGATCGTACTCGCTGGTCATGGCGTGATAGTCGACGATGCAGTAGATCGAGCGATAGCGGTCGAGCAGGTGCACCCAGTTGCGGATCGCGCCGCAGTAGTTGCCGATGTGGACGTCTCCGCTGGGCTGGATGCCACTGAAGAGAAAGGGCCGCGCGTCGGGCGCGCCCGCGGCCGGCGTATCGGATGCCTGCATCGGGAATCTCCCTCCGGTCCCTGCATCTCCTGGCGCGCGCACCGCGCCGGGTCGCATCCGGCCTCATGTGAACGTGCGCGCAAGCAGGCGGTGATCCTACTCAGGCCCCCCGGTCCGGTCAACCATCGGGCGCTGCCACGCGGCTCCGGCATGCGGCCCCGGCG
>WJJG01000223.1 GCA_014729815.1 Candidatus Eiseniibacteriota bacterium | reverse complement strand
TATTCGTGCGGGTAGTACTGCCCGTCGTCCTGGGGCACCCAGATGTCGCCGCCATCTTCCGTATGGATGATCTCGCGATAGGACGAGACCGCCCAACCGTGCTGCGTATCGACAAAAGAGACGCCGGTCAGATCGAGCTCCGTGCCCGCAGACTGCGCGTACCAGCCGGCGGTGCCGGGCAGCTTCTCGAACTCGAAGCTGTCGCTGGCCCAGATTTCGTCGGGATGCACGCCGGCGCATGCCGTGTACGTGTACACACCCTCCGGCATACCGCCCGCAATCGCCTGCGAGCGATCGTCCTGCGCCGACCAGCCGTCGGGCAGCTCCAGATGCGCCGGGCCGTAGCCGGGTTCCTCGCTGCCACCCGGCAGAGTGACCACGGTCCAGACATCGAAGATCTGCGCCGTCTGCTCCTCGTTCGTCACCGCCACGGCATAGCCGAAGTTGCCACCCTCGTCGGGCAACAGGATGGGTGGGTTGTAGGGTGTCAGGGTGATCCCGATCTCGGCGCGCGTCGTTGCCGGCACCTGCGCCGACGCGCTGGCGCCTGCCGCCAGCAGGATCAGGGCGGCGCAGCCGAACGCCTGCATCGCACGTACCATGATTGCCTCCTTCTCTCTCGGCATCCTTCCTCTCGGCACGCACTGCGAGACGCGGCCGCGCCGTCGGCAGCGCAGCTGTGAGCTCCTGCCGAAACACCAATCGCCTAGCGTAGGAGCAACATCCCGCGCTGTTGCGTCGTGCCGCCGGCTGCGAGCCGATACTGATAGTAGCCGCTGGGCAGAGGTCGTCCGCGCGGGCATACCGTTGCGGCTCTACCTCACGACGAGTGTGCGGCCCACCGCACGTGTGGTCCCGGCCCGCAGACGATAGAAGTAGACGCCCGCGGGAACCTGCTTCCCGAGGGGAGTGCATCCGTCCCAAACAACCTCGTGGACTCCGGCCGCCGCCGGAACCGCGTCACGCAGGACCTCGACGACGCGACCGGAGAGGTCGAAGATTCGCAGACTGACCGTCTCGGGGCTGTGGAGTTCATATCGGATCGTCGTGCTCGCATTGACCGGGTTGGGATGGTTGCGCAGCCATGCAATCGGCTGCCCGCGAGGCTTTCGGCCGGTCTCCCGGTCGACGACCTCAGACGGATGCTCCGGAGGGCCTTCGTTGGTGCTGGCGGCCAGGATCGTCCCGTAGTGACCCACGGCCCATCCGGTCTTCGGATCGACGAAGAATACCGATTGCAGGCTGCTCTCTCCGCCGCCGAACAGCTCCATCCAGGTATCCCCCCCATCCACCGTCTTCATGCTGCGGCCCTCGACCGCGACGTAGCCCACGCCCCAGCAGGTGTTCGCGCTGACCGCGTGGACGGAGCTGATCGACGTATACGAGGTGCCCGAGTCGTTGTACTGCTCGAACCAGCTTTGCCCCCCATCGATCGACTTGTAGACACGTGCCTCGTATCCGGACGTCCAGCCAACCTCCTGGTCTACGAAATGGATGGAGCTGAGTGAGGAGCGCGGTTCGGGCGGGTAGACCGTCAGCCAGTTGACCCCACCATCGGTCGTCCTGAGGGTCAGCGCTTCGCCACCATCCCCGCCGGCGATCCAGCCGTGATCCGCATCCACGAAGCAGACGTCCAAGAGGTTCTCGGATGTGCCGGAGAGTTGTGGCTCCCAATCGACACCGCCATTGGTGGTATGCAGGATCGTGCCGTCGACCCCCACGACCCAACCGATGTTGGCGTCCACGAAAGCGATCGACCGGAGCTGGGTGTCGCTGCTGATCGTCTGCGGATCCCAACTCTGGCCTCCATCCGTGGTCTTCCGCAGCACCCCTTCGCGCCCACAGATCCAGCCCGCATTCGCGTCGACGAAGTAGACGCCGAAGAGGTCTTCGGAGGTGCCGCTCTCGAGTGGCAGCCACTCCTCCCCGCCGTCGAGGGTCCTGAGAACGATTCCGTTGTCGCCCACAATCCAGCCCGTCTGCGCGTCCACGAAGTGCACGCGGCGCAGATTCTCGCCGGTGCCGCTCTCCTGCTCCTGCCAGCCCACGCCACCGCCGGGCACCGAGAAGAGGTGGTTCTCGACGATTCGCAGACCGGCGTCTCCGTCCGAGATGTACAGCAGACTGTCGACCGCCATGAGGTCGCTGACGTCGCCTGGCGGATGGAAGGTCGACAGCTCCACGGGCGCCAGCGGGTCGGCGATATGGAGCACGACCACCGCACCACTCGTGGATGTGGGGTCTGCGAGATAGGCGAAGTCGCCGGCGACCGTCATGTCGAACGGGTGGTACCAGCCTCCGTTGGGGACGTAGTTGCTCAGGTAGACGGGGTCGGTGGGATCGGAGACATCCAGCGTGATGAATCCTCCGTGCCAATCCGCCGAGGAGAGGTAGGCGTAGTCCCCCCGCACGCTGACATCCCAGACGCTCTCCGCCACGTAGGATCCGACCTCGACGGGGGCGGCGGGATCGGAAACGTCCACGACGCGCAGGCCCGCGTCATCCGCTGCGGCGTACAGATAGTCCCCGGCAAGATCGATCCCGCGGACATCGTCGCCCAGGAGCAGGGCCCCGAGCTCCATTGGAGAGGCGGGGTCCGAGACGTCGAAGATCCGCAGCCAGTCGGGCTCGTTGAGCACGTCGTCGACGACGTAGGCGCGACCGCCCGAGACCCGCACGACACGGGCCGTCTCCAGCGGGGCGGCGCCGAGCTCCGCGGGCTGGGTCGGATCGGAGACATCGGCGATGCGCAGACCCCCGTCGTAGTCGGCGACGTAGGCCAGGCCATCGACGACCGTCACGTCGTAGGCGCTGCCCGGCGTGTCGAACCGCCCGACCTGAAGCGGATTCGCCATCTCCGTCAGGTCGACCACGATGACGCCGTCTCCCCCTTGCGCGATGTAGGCGTGGTCGTCGTACAGACAAGTCGTCCCACTGCTGCCGAAGGTGTCGTAGCGTCCGAGCTGGACGGGTGCGCTGGGATCGCTCACATCCATCGTGCGGAGTCCCGATGCTCCGCTGGCGAGGAAGGCGTGGCCCCCGGACACATCCAGCTTGCGGGTGCCGCCGTCGACCGACCCGACCCAGGTCGGATTCTCCAAATCGCTCACGTCGTAGATCGACAGCGCGGACCCCCCGCCCAGATAGGCGTGGTCCCCCTGCACGACGACATCGTAGAAGTACCCCACGTCGGTGATGCTCCCGCCTCCGCCGTACTCGATGATGCGCAGATCGCCGTACTGCTCGATGAAGGCGGCGTCATGGGTGCCGAAGACCGCCCGGGCATTGCCGATGTGGGCGCCTCCCAGACCCGGGATGCCCCCGTCCTCGTCGATGTGGATCCGGACGTAGTACTCGGATCCCACGGCGTGCAGGTATCCGTCGCTGGAGACCTGGATGTCGGTCGCCGAAGGTCCCATCGAGGGGTTGGTCTGCACCAGGAAGGGATTCTCGGGATCGGAGACATCGATCGAAGCCGCCCCGATCCACTGGCACTCCACGAGGGCGAACTCCTCGTAGAGGTCCACGTTTCGCGCGGGTGGACTGATCCCGGTGACGGGGATCTCGTAGGCGCTGATCTGCTCCGGCGCGGCCGGAGCCGCGACATCCCAGATCTGCAGATCCTCCCAACCGGCCGCGACCAGCAGACGCTGATGCTCCGCGTCGTAGCGCAGTCCGGTGACCATCCCGAATGTGTTGATCTCATCCGAGAGGAGTTGCGGATCCGCGAGATCGCTTACGTCGAGGACCAGGACCGCGCCGCCGGAGCCCAGGAAGACGAGATCCCGGGTCGCATCGAAGGCCACCGCGGATGCGCTGCCGAACGGCCAGCAGCCCACCGTCCGCAGCGGATCGTCCTGGGCGGATGCCCTCGACGCCAAGCCGGCGGGCGCCGAGAGCAGCATGATTGTCGTCAGGAGAGCGAACGATCGGATTCGACTATGCATCGGTGGCCTCCCTGTCTGATCTAGTTAGCCAACCTCCTATCGCAGCAGCAGTGCACGCTGCACCTGGCTCCGGCCGTTCCATCGCAGCTCGAAGAAGTAGACGCCGCCCGGAACGCTCGCGCCGGTGTGGTCCGTCCCGTCCCAGGCGATGCTGTGTTCGCCGGCCGTCGGGACGCCTTCGACCTGGGTGCGCACCGGGCGTCCACTGATGTCGTAGACGGTCAGGACGGCGGGCGCGGCCTCGCCCTGCGGAATCGCATAGCGCACCGCGAGATCCCCGCGGGCCGGATTGGGAATGCGCAGCGCCAGGCTGGAGCGGGCCGCATGGCCGGGCACCTCCGGCGCCGCGCCGGTACCGCCCGTGAGATGAGCTACGTAGACATCCGCCGGCGCATTCACCGCGCCGGTGAAGTAGACGTCCTGGTGGTTGGCGCCCAGCGTGACGCCATGGCCGGCGCTGGCTGAGTGGGACTGCTTGGTCACGGTGTAGACG
>WJJG01000027.1 GCA_014729815.1 Candidatus Eiseniibacteriota bacterium | reverse complement strand
GGCCGGGGCGGCTGCGCGGCTGCGCGCGGTGCGTCCTACCGCCACCAATCTGGCCTGGGCCGTCGACCGCGTCTCGGCCGCGTACCGCACGCGGCGCGAGGCGGACGCCGATCCGCCCTTGGCGGCCGATGCGGCGCTGGCCGAAGCCCGCGCGATCCACGAGGAGGATCTCGAGATGTCGCGACGCATGGGGGCGGCCGGTCTCGAGCTGGTGCCTCCGGGGGGTGGCGTGATCACGCACTGCAACACCGGCGGGTTGGCGACCGGCGGCCTGGGCACCGCCCTGGCGGTCGTCTTCGCCGCCGCCGAGGCCGGCCGGGAAGTGCGGGTCTTCGTCGATGAGACCCGTCCGCTGCTCCAGGGCGCGCGTCTGACCGCCTGGGAGCTGCAGCGGGCCGGGATCGACGCCACGCTGCTGGTCGATGGGGCCGCGGCGTCGCTGCTGGCCAGCGGGTGTGTCGATCTGGCGCTGGTGGGCGCCGATCGAGTGGCGGCCAATGGGGATGCAGCCAACAAGATCGGCACGTACGGCCTGGCGCTCGCCGCGGCGCGGCATCGGGTGCCCTTCTATGTAGTGGCGCCCTCGACGACCTTCGATCTGGCCACCCCCTGCGGTGCGCAGATCGCGATCGAGCAGCGGCCTGCCGAAGAGGTGCGCCGCTTCGGCGACCAGCCGGTGGCGCCGGCCGAGGTGGCGGTCTGGAATCCGGCGTTCGACGTCACACCGGCCGAGCTGATCCGCGGCTGGGTTACCGAGCAAGGCCTCTTGCAGCCTCCCTTCGAGGTCCTTCGCCGGCGCGCTTGACAGGGGTGGGGGGCGTTGCTAGACTCCCTGGTTTGTGAATCTGAAGGCCAGTCTGCAAGCGAGGAAGACGATGGGCACCTATGTCACCAAAGCCGGTGAGATTCGGCGGCGCTGGTATCTGGTCGACGCGGAAGGCCAGACGCTGGGCCGCCTGGCCAGTGAAGTCGCCGGCCTCCTGCGCGGCAAGTGGAAGCCGACCTACAGCCCGCACCTGGACGTCGGGGATCACGTCGTCGTGGTCAATGCCGAGAAGTTCGTCCTCACGGGCCGCAAGATGATCCACAAGACCTACTTCCGGCACAGTGGCTATCTCGGTCACGGGCGCCAGATCGCGGTGCGTGAGCGCATCGAGCGGGAGCCGGCCGAGGTGGTGCGGGATGCGGTGCGCGGCATGCTGCCGCACACGCGCTTGGGACGGCAGATGCTCCGCAAGCTCAAAGTCTATGCGGGGCCGACCCATCCGCATGCCGCCCAGCAACCGCTGCCGCTGCGGCTCGGAGTGCACGGCAAGGGGTATCCCGGACAGGAAGAGCCGGCCGCTGCGGGGTCGGAGAAGGCGTAGTCCGCGCGGCGCGCGGGACGATCGGGGGAGAGAGGAATGGCGCAGACGGTGATCAATGCGACCGGCCGGCGCAAGTCGGCCGTCGCGCGGGTGCGCTTGGTCCCGGGCAGCGGAAGCCTGTTGGTCAACGCGCGGCCTTTCGAGGAGTACTTTCCGCGCGAGCCGATTCGGCGCGTGGCGCTCCGGCCGCTCGAGGTGACCGAATCGCTCGGCAAGTACGACGTGCATGCCAATATCCGCGGCGGTGGGCTCAGTGGACAGGCCGGGGCGTTCAGCCTCGGCGTCGCCCGGGCGCTCAAGGAGCTCGATCCGGCGCTCAAGGCGGCCCTCAGCGCCGAGGGATTGCTGACGCGCGATGCGCGGGAGAAGGAACGTAAGAAGTACGGGCAGCCCGGGGCCCGCAAGCGGTTCCAGTTCTCGAAGCGATAGAGGTGTCTTACGCGGGAGGGGCGTCCGGCCGCTTCCGCGCCACCCGCCGCGCGGGCTGCCAGGCTCGCGGGCATAGAACGCACATCCCCGGGGGGAGTTCTCCGCTTGGCAGGCGGAGTCGGGGATGGAGGCCAAACTTCTCAACCGCGAGGAATCCCGATGGTCAATCTCACGCTCAAGGAGCTCCTCGATGCCGGGGTGCATTTCGGGCACCAGACGCGACGCTGGAACCCGAAGATGAAGCCCTACATCTTCATGGAGCGCAACGGCATCTACATCATCGATCTCGAGAAGAGCCTGCAGGCGATGGAAGCGGCCCGCGAGGCCGTGCGCAAGGCGGTCGGACGCGGCGAGGCGGTGCTGTTCGTGGCCACCAAGAAGCAGGCCAAGTCGATCGTCACTGAAGAGGCGCAGCGCTGCGGCATGTACCATGTCACCGAGCGCTGGCTGGGGGGAATGCTGACCAACTTCCAGACAATCCGTCAGAGCATTCGCTATTTGCGCAACCTCGAGCGGATGGAAGAGGACGGCACGATGGCCAAGCTCTCCAAGAAGGAAGCTTCGCGCCTCTCCAAGCAGCGCGCCAAGCTCGAGAAGAACTTCTCGGGCATCAAGGAGATGCACAAGCTGCCGGGCCTGATGTTCATCATCGACACCAAGCGCGAGCACATCGCCGTGCGTGAGTCGCAGCGCCTGGGCATCCCGTCGGTGGCCGTGGTCGACACCAACGCCGATCCGGATGACGTGACCCACCCGATCCCTGGCAACGACGATGCGATTCGGGCGATCGAGCTCTACACGCGGTTCATCGGCGACACGGTGCTCGAGGCCCGCGCCAGCGCCCCGCCGCCCGCGGAGCGCGAGGCGGCGTCCGAGCCGATCCCCGAAACCACGGGCCGCGGCTCCTGGTCTTCCGACTATCCTCCGCGCCGGTAGGCGGCGGTCGTTCCGAGATCTCCGCGCCGCTGCATGGAGCGGCGTGAACGCTATGAGAGACGCGCTGACTCAGCGGCGCGCGGCACCCAACGAGGAGAATGGCATGGCGATCACAGCGGATGCGGTAAAGGCCCTGCGCGAGAAGACCGGGGCGGGCATGATGGACTGCAAGAAAGCGCTCAAGGAGACCGACGGCGATCTCGAAAAGGCGGTCGACTATCTGCGCAAGAAGGGTATCGCCGATGCCGCCAAGCGCGCCCATCGCACCGCGGCGCAGGGCCGGATCGAGGCCTACATCCACCCGGGCAATCAGATCGGGGTGTTGCTCGAGGTCAACGTCGAAACCGATTTCGTTGCCAAGACGGACGACTTCAAGCAGTTCTGCCACGATGTGGCCATGCAGATCGCGGCCACCCGGCCGCTGGCGGTGACCCCCGAGGATCTCGATGCGGCGGTCGTGGCCAAGGAGCGCGAGATCCTGCTCGAACAGGTCAAGAATTCCGGCAAGCCCGAGAAGATCTGGGAGAAGATCGTCGAGGGCAAGATGCGCAAGTTCTACGAAGAGACCTGCCTGCTCAACCAGCCCTGGATTCGGGACAACAACGTCAAGATCGACGAGATGCGCAAGGAGCTCTCCGGCAAGATCGGCGAGAATGTCGTCGTCCGGCGCTTCGCCGTCTTCCAGGTCGGTCAGGAGAACTAGTCCGGAAGGGGGGCGCGTGGGCGCCAACGCCGAGGGCGCGGGGATCGGTCGCCGCATCCTGCTCAAACTGAGCGGGGAGCTCCTCTCCGGAGAGGCGGGATCGGGACTGACCGAGACCGGACTGCACCGGGCCTGCGCGCAGATTGCGGGTGCCCGGCGCGCCGGCGCCGAGGTGGCGGTCGTCTGCGGGGCGGGCAACATCTTCCGCGGCGGCAGCGTCCTGGGACGCTCGCTTCCGCGTTGCGACGCCGATGCGATCGGGATGGCGGCCACGTTGGTCAACGCCCTGGCCCTCGAGGGCGCGCTGCGGAGCGCCGGCTTGGCGGCGCGGGTCTTCTCGGCGT
>WJJG01000222.1 GCA_014729815.1 Candidatus Eiseniibacteriota bacterium | reverse complement strand
GTGCAGCGCCAGAATCCCTGCAGCCCGCGCCAGAACATGTGCACCTTGGGGCGGATCAGCGGATCCCCCCCGAGCAGCGCGCGGGTGCCCAGGAGCAGATAGGCCTCGACCTCGCGGCGCAGGTAGGCCTCGTTGGCGCCGGGGCGGAGAGGTTTGCCGTTGTCGGCTTGCGGGCTGTCCATGCGTTCGGGGCGCTCGCCGGTCGCCAGGTAGCGGGTGACTTCGTCCAGCGAGCAGGGCTCGCCCAGGATGCGCTCGATCGCGCGGAAGAGTGCATTGCGCGAGAGGAGGGCGCCAAGCAGCTCGGCGATCGGATCCTGCTTCTCCTTCGGGAGCTTCGGCAGCTCTTGTTGTGCTTCCCAACGCGCGCGCTCGATGGCGGCTTCGCCCCCGAGATGCTTGGCGCAGAAGGCCTCGATCCGTTCGGCGTCCTCCAGGTTGTGCAGGCCCTCGAGCTCCCCGGGCTCGATCGCCGCCTCGGGCGGGAGGTAGGGGTCTTCCGGCTCGTCCGGGTCCTCGTAGCGCTCCATGACGATGTGGTCGGAATCGAAGGTGTCCGCGAAGAGCTCCCCCGCGAATCTCGCGACCGCTTCGGTCTCCCGTCCGCGCACGGTCGCGCTGGTGCCGATGCAGACCAGTTCGCCCTCGAGCTTGCCGATGTGCTCGCGCAGGCGCCGGATCAGGCAGGCCACCTCCACGCCGCGCGCGCCGGCGTAGGTGTGGATCTCATCGAGGATCAGGAAGCGCAGTCCCTCGTCGAAGAGCCGCCGGTCCTCCTTGCGCAGCAGCAGGAACTCGAGCATCGCGTAGTTGGTCATCAGGATGTTCGGCAGCGTCTCGGCCCTGCGCATCTCCTTGCGGTACCAGATCGCTTCTCGGCAGAGACCCTCCGGCCGAACTTCCTTGTTGTCCTTGATGGCGCGCTCTTCGTCCTCGGGCGTATCTCCCGTGTAGCGTCCGAAGGTGACCCCGGTGCCGGCCAGGTAGCGCGCGAAGCGCTCGTACTGATCGTTCGCCAGCGCGTTCATCGGGTAGAGGATCAGCGCCTTGATGCCGGGACCGCGATGGCGCAGGCAGTAGTCGAGGACGGGAAGAAAGAAGGCCTCGGTCTTGCCCGAGCCGGTGCCGCTGGAGACAACCGTGTTGTGGCCGGCAGTGATCTGCGCGATTGCCTCGCGCTGATGGGAGAAGAGCTTCCACTGGCCGAAGGGGGCTTGGGGTTTGTCGCCGATCGGAGTCGCGCCGGCCGTGAGGAGATCGCTATGGAGTGAGAGGTCGTCGGATTGCTCGGCGAGCGTCTGGGCATCCCTCACGTACGGGCGTTGGAGGGATAGCAGAGGGCCCCGCCAGAGCATCCCCTCTTCGTCCACGCGCGTATGGATGTCGCTGCGCAGGCTCTCGTCCGCGACCGGGAAGGTCGTGCGAATGTAGCTCTGATAGCCGGCCTTGATCTCCTCGGCCATCGTGATCGGATGCATCAAACGGATCTCCTTCTCCGCAGCGAGCGCAGGAGCCAGCGCGTGAGACGCGGATCGAATGCGAAGTCGCAGTCAGGGTCTGAGCAGACGATGGTGACCGTCGCCCCGCGGCGGATCCGCATGGCGGACTGGCAGAGGGGGCAGAGGAGGTGGAGGGGGTCCAGTGCGGGGTCGTGGTCGTGGTCGTGCCCGGCCGGGGATGCCTTGGCTGCTTCGGGCTCGGAGGGTGGCTCCTCGCCGGGGCCCGGCTGCGCGTCCCTGGGATCGGCCTCGGCGACCATCCTCTTTGGAGCCGCCTCCCCGGGCACTTGCTCATCGGGAGCCGGGTATCGCACGCCCGAGCAGGCCGGCCGGTCGCAGATCCAGAGAGCGGCATCTGCCGTGAAGTGCATGGGGCCGGAACAAGTCGGACAGCGCGGATCGCGGACGGTGGCAGCCAGTGCGTCATCGACGTGGGGCTGTTCCGGCGGCTCCAGGATGCGGAGGTCGATCAACGTCTCTGTAACCAGGTCACGATCCGGGATGCGCAGCATCGACTCGCGCGTGGAGCCGTGGGAGAGGATGTTCAGGCTGCCGTGCCAGAGGATCTCGCCGTCGAGAGCGGCCACCTTCTCGTGCATTCCCAGGCGCTCGTCGAGTTCCGCGCCGGTGGCTTTCAGACTCGATTGGACGCGGACGTGGTCCTCGCGGGCGTAACTCTCGATCTCGCGGCTGGGCTTAGTGAAGACCTGCACCCGGATCCCTCGCTTCACCAGATCGGCGAAGATCGCGTAGTAGTGGTTCGCGCGGCCGGGGCTGAGGAAGGGCGAGAGGATCACGGCGTCGTGTTGGAGAGCCAGGAGATCGGACAAGAAGGCCTGGTGGAACTCGGACTCGGTACAGTGCTGTATCGTTGCACCTAGATCGGCGGCCATTCCGAATCGCCCTCGGCGTTCCCGGGCAGGACCCTCCGCCTCCCGCAGAGGCCCGCCATCCAGCGTTAGGCTTCAGATCGCTCGTATCACGCGCGTTGCGGCTGGCGAACGTCTGATGATGCCACGGAAGCGGCGGAATGGCAAGGGGATGGGGGGATTGGGCTTGCCGCCATCCGCCGGCACGAGGCCGTCGGATTCGCGCCAAGGAGAACGGCTGGGCTGCCCCGCGAGATCGCCTCGAGCCTGCCTCTTGGCCACTGAGCTTCAGCGACCGACACTGGGGCAGCGATGCAAGTCATCCATTTTCAAAGAGTTACCCCATCGAGGAGTGCTTCCTGAAGGAGAGTTGCTCGGGCCTGCTCTCCCGGGGGTGGCTTGCCATCTCCTGCCCCAGGGCAGATGGGTTCCTGGCGATCGCTTGCCGCTCCTGCCCCACACGTCCCTGCATTGTGGGGAATCGGTCGAATCGGAAGTGGTCGGGATCTCTCTCGCAAAGCCGCTGGAGGGGCTCTTGGCATTGACATCCAGCTCATCCTCATACCATCTAAGGGGTTGTGGCCATGAGTTCTAGAATGGATCGGTCGGGTCCTAAGTTCCGGTGGCTCTGGTGCTGCTCTGTGCGCGGCACGGACCTCACCGCTGTGCCAGAGCCTCGGCAAAACGGGCAGATAGGCTTCGAGGGCGTGGAGAGCTGGAACTTGCCCCTAGACACCCCGGTGGCCGGGAGAGACCGGCTAGCGTCCCCTGAAGCTCGAGGATGCCGAGGAGCAACCGAGCGGGGTGCAGTGTGATGAAATCTACCCGACAGGTGGTTGGTGACCACGCCGTCCCGGCCGTGAAAGGAGATGCTCGCCGAGGGTCCATTGCGCTCGGCCTTCGATCGGGGTGGTCGATCTCGAAGAGCTGGGGAATGTCGAGGCTCCCGTGAGTGACCGGCCTACGCTTCGGTGACCGTATCTGGTGAGTCAATGCGATCAACCCCCGCCCGGTCCCGATCACTGCCACCTCACGCATCAGCTTTGCTCGTCGCTCTCGGGAAGTTCGACCCCCATCAGCTGCGAGACTCTTTTGGGATCTCCACCAGCGTCTCTGCCCGCTCGGCCCGCCTCCGCAACCTCCGGT
>WJJG01000221.1 GCA_014729815.1 Candidatus Eiseniibacteriota bacterium | reverse complement strand
TCCAGCCGTTCTGCAGCGCGTAGATGTCGCCGGTGCCGAAGCCGCTCATGCCCAGGTAGCCGCGATAGGCGAAGGCCGTGACGCCGCGGTTGAGGGAGGCGCTCATCTGACTCTCGAAGGGGCTCGAGAAGATCGTGTCGATCTCCGTGTATCCGTATTCGAGCAGGCGCGTCTTGAGCCACTGCATGATCTGCACGCACGTCAGACCCGAGTAGCTCGGGTCGCCGGTCAGGCAGGCGCGCGTGTACCAGTCAGTCTCCGCCATGTAGGGCGTGCTCTCGTACCCCACGATCTTGTGCACGTAGAGCTCGAGCTGGTCGTAGGTTTCGACTGAGATGCGGCCGACATGGGCTTCGGGCAGGTAGTCGCCGCCCTCCCAGAGGACATAGGGATGGTCCGACTCGCCATAGCCGTACGTCCAATAGGGGATCGCGATCGTCCCGCTTACATCCCCGACGAGCGTCACGTATTCGGGCGGATTCTCCCAGGTCTCGTAGGCGGTCTGCAGCCAGCTCTGGATCTGCTCGCGCGTGGTGCCGGTCTCGGCGGTGGTCGCCAGATGGACCTCGCATCCCTTGCGGGTCCGCCACTCGACCAGAGGCTGGAGCAGGTCGACGACCGTGGGATTGTCGGGGCAGACCAGGACGTAGCTGCCCGGCAGGGGCGCCTGCCCATCGCGCGGGCCCTCGTAGTTGACCACCAGGCGCCGGTAGAGGCGATCGAAGCTGGGAGGGGTGCGACGTGGCGCCTCGCTCGGCGTGTTGCGCAGATCGATCCCCGCGAAGTGCACCTCGACCGCGATCCGCTTGGCGACTTCGAGCCGGTCCTGCGCCGGATCGTAGCGCACCGGACGGAAGGTGATCGGCACCACCCGCAGGCCCCGGGCCAGCGCGGGGTCTCCCAGGCTCACCGGATCGCCGCCGACGAGCTGCGAGCCGTCGTAGCATGTTGCGTCGACGACGAACTCGGTGGCCGCCTCTGGCTGCCGGGGCAGGGGACGGTAGCCGGACAGCTCGGTCGTCTCGAGGCGCGTTACCTCCACCCGGACCCCGCGGCGGGCCGGGATCTCGATCAGCCGCGAGAAGGTCGGCAGCATCGGTGCGCCCACATCCCCGGCGAAGGCCCCGCCGGGGATCTCGAGCAGGTCATACCGCTCTCCGGCCACCTCGAGCGATTGCGCGGCCAGCGCCGGGAGCTCGAACTCCAGGCGGAAGCCGTCTGCGTCCTGCTCGGAGATGCGCAGCACGGGCTGCTCGAGCGCGGCACTTTCGGCGGCACGCAGCGAGATCACCGTCGGCGCGCCTCCCCTCTCCGCTCCGCTGGAGAGGGCGACGCCGCTGCCCGGCCCGCCGAGGACGGCGGCCAGCAAGAGGACGGACAGGGCGAGGGACGGACGTGGAAGGGCGAATCGTTCGCCGGCTGAATGCATCGAACTCCTCCTCTCTGCGGCGGATGCCGCGGCGCAGCTCTGCGGCTGCGACGCGGGACGATCAGCGAATCCGCAGCAGTCGTTGGGTCAGACTCCGCTCGGAGGTGCGCAAGACGCAGAAGTAGATGCCGCTGTCGACGGCGTGGCCCTGCGAATCGCGGCCGTTCCAGATCGCACTCTGGGTTCCGGCCGGCAGGGGACCATCGAGCAGGCAGCGCACGACGCGCCCGTTCACATCGACGACGTCGAGCCGTATGCGGGTCGCTTCGGGCAGATCGAAACGGATCTGCGCACTGCCTTCACAACCGAAGGGACTGGGGCGCGCGGCATGGAGCGCCAGACGAGTCGGACGAAGCGCGGCATCCTCGATCTCCTGCGGACCCGGCGCGTCGGCGATCAGCTGGACGTCGTCGACGTACCAGCCGATCTGGTTGACCGCGCCATCGCTGCCGAAGCGAAAACGGAAGCGCGCCGCACCGGTGATCTCACCGAGCACGAAGCGAGCCTCCTGCCAGTCGTGCGTGCCCGAGTAGATCGGCGTCTCGGGCGGGAACGGTCCCGGAATGCTGCCCTCGCGCACCAGATAGGGATAGCCGCCGGCCGGCGAGATCTGCGTCCAGGGACCGCCGTCGACCGACATCTCCACCAGACCACCGTCGTAGGCGTAGCCGCTGTGGGCCTGGCTCACCTCGGCATCCATCCAGTGCCAGAAGATCAGCGTGGCCTCCCCGTCGAGATCGATCGCCGGGCTCTCCAACGCGCCGTCGGCCAGATCGGTGTAGTTGCCGTCCGCCTCGTCACCGAACTTCCAAGACCAATCCCCCTCGGGCGTATGGTTCTGCTGTTGGCTGAGATGCCACTGGTCATGCATCGTATCGATGACCACGTAGTGGAACCAGTCCCCGGCGCCCTGCTCGAAGGCTTCGCTCAGGATCGGGGGAAGGACCCAGAATTCATAGGTCTCCCAGGGGGCGTTCTGCGGGTCGGTGGATCCTCGTCCTCCGACGTCCTCGGCCGTGATGTAGTACTTGACCAGGGAACCATGCATCTGGCCGGGGATCTCCGCGGCATACGACCCGTCTCCGAGGTCGGTCAGGGGCACGTCGGTCCAGCCGGTGCCGCGGGCGTTGTAGCGCAGGGCCAGCTCCGCGAAGTCGGAGTACTCGCTGATCTCCGTGGTGACCAGATACGGGCCGACATCATCCCCCGTGTTCGGGAGGTCGAGAGTACCGCTGATGATCGGCGGGAGGACGTCCTCGAGGGCGAAGTCGTGCTCGCTGGTCTCATCCTGGATGACCCAGACGCCGGACACCGTATCGGGCGCGAAACTGGGGTGGGAGGCGACCAGCGTGTAGACGCCCACCGGCACCAGACCGTAGTAGAGGCCGTCGGCGTCGGTCGTCAGCTGCCGGCCGCTCTCGAGCAGCTCGACGGTGGCGCCTTCGAGGGGCGTGCCGCCGTTGGTGGCATTGACGACCGTGCCCGTGACCACGCCGCGCGGCGCGGCGGAGAGCGGGGTGAACCGAATGGCCCGACCGCTGCCGATCGTAGCCGCCCCGGGACCGTAGAAGTTGTAGTAGCTGTAGCACACCCCATCGGTCTGGTTGGCATTCTCGATGCCGACGGTGGAGTACTGTTGCAGCCAGTCGCTGTTGTTGAACGTCTCGTACTGGAAGACGATCTCGCCATCGCCCGAATCGGTGGGATAGTGCTCGGGATCGTAGAGGATCAGCTCGAAGTTCTCGATGTCGCCGCCCTGGTTGTTGCGCAGCCGGCTCCACTGCACGATGTAGCGATGGTTGGCTTCATCGAACCAGTGATACACGCGATCGTCCCCCGCCTGATAGAGATTGTCCCACATCGGGGCGATCAGGTAGGGCGGCGCGCCGGTGCCGGGAATGATCCAGTTGCGGCGGTTGTCGAGGTAGGTGGCCCCCATCGAGATCCAGCCGTTCGAGCAGATCGTCGCTCGCGTGAAGCTATGGCCATAGAACGTGAAGGGGAAGGGCAGGTCGACCACGCGCGAGTCGTCGTTGTCCCCCCCCGAATCGTCGAGGCCCACATCGATTCCGGGCCCCCCATGGTTGGGCGCCAGCTCGACCCAGTTGTAGACCGGCGCCTCGAGATACTGCGTATCGGTGTCGTCGAACGCATAGTACCCGTAGGCATCGGGTCCGGTCGGATCGCTGGTGCTGGCCGTGCCGACCTGCAGGGCGAAGTCGACCGTATCGCGGGCGCCGCCGGAGAACTCCAGGCGCATGACCATCGGCGCGATGTGTCCCGGGAAGCAGTCGGCGGAGATCGAGATGTGGAAGGGATTGCCGTCGTTGGTGTCGGTGACGCCCATGCCGATGCCCCCGTAGCCGCCCTGGGCGTCGGTGATCGTGACCCAGCTACTGCCCGAGGAGAGGTGCGCCGCGACCAGATCGCCGTGGGCATCACCGATGTTCTCGATCGTGACCGTCAAGTCCCCCTCCTCGCCGGGGTCGGGCTGTCCGCCGGGGCCGAGGAAGGCGTGATCGTCGTAGCGGAACTCGGCGGCGACCACCAGGAGGTCGAGCCGCGAGCGCCAGGACTCCGTGGCGGATTGCAGATCGAGTCCGCAGCGGATCAGGTGCCCATTGGGGGCTCCGCCGGAGATCTCGAGATCGAAGTCGTCCGCACTCCAGGCGGCCGTGCCCGGATCGAGGTCGCCGAACTCCTCGGTCTCGTCGAGGATAGTGACGTAGGGATCGTCGCAGCTCAGAATGCCGACCACGGCGGTCTCGGTCTGCGTTCCGAAGTTGCGCACATGCACCGGCAGCTCGATCGATTCGGTGGGATTGCAGAGGCCGTCGCCGTTGCCGCTGCTCGAGCCGCTGGCATCGTCGTCCACCATGTGATCGTAGTAGCCGACGAAGCGATCGGCCGGGGCGACCTGCAGCGAGCCCAGGTAGGGGTGATGATCGTGCTTGGTGACCGTCAGACGCGCCTCGCCGCTGGTGGCGGCCGGCAGGGGAACCTCGGCCAGGCCGTTGGCCTCGGTCTGCGCCACGACCTGGAACTCGCCCTCCTTCCAGAGGCAGACATCGGCGCCGGCGATCGGCATTCCATGGTCACTGACGGTCACCGCCACGGTGTTGGCGCCGAGCGGCACGCTCTCGGGCGCCTCCACCTGGATGTCGCGGGGCACCCCCGTCCAGAGCTCTCCCCCCGGATCGCCCATCAGATTGATGTAGCGGCACCAGGTGCCCACCGCCCCCGGGTCGCCTTGGATGTAGTTGAGGTAGAGTTCGTAGGTCCCGCGCGTGAACGACTCGCCGAAGGTCCAGAGATCCTCCCAGTAGGGTCCGCGCCAGATGCCGTAGGTGAAGCAGTTGTTGTAGCGTGTGTGGGTGCCCGCTGTGGCGGCGCCGATGCTGGCGATGCCGCCCTTGGGCGCGCCGACCGATCCCGCCCGAATCCAGCTCTCGCTGATCGCGGTGCCGCTGCTGAAGGAACCGGTGCCGCAGGTGATGTTCACCGCGTAGATCAACTTGCGCCCGTTCTGCAGCGCGTTGACGTCGCCGCTGTCGAAACCGCTCATGCCGAGATAGCCGCGATAGCAGAAGATGCCCACGCCCTCGTTCATCGAGCTGGTCATCCGGCTGACGAAGGGGCTGCCGAAGATCGTATCGATCTCGGTGTAACCGTACTCCAGCAGGCGGATCTTGAGCCACTGCATGATCTGCACGCAGGTGATGCCCGAAGCGCCCGGGTCTCCGGTCAGGCAGGCCTCCGTATACCAGTCGGTCTCGTCGATGTACGGGGTGCTCTCGTAGCCGACGATCTTCTCGACGTAGAGCTCGAGTTGATCGAGCGTTTCGATCGAGATCCGGCCCACGTGGGCATCCGCCAGGTAGTCGTCGCCGTCGAGCTGGGAGTATTCGAAGTCGGAGTTGCTGCTGTACGCAGGAATTGCATACGAGCCGCCGGCATCGCCCACGAGACAGATGAACTCGGGGGGATTCTCCCAGGTGTCGTAGGCGTCGCGCAGCCAGTTGCGAATCTGGCTGGCGGAAGAACCCGTCTCACTGGTCGTCGCCAGATAGACGTCGTATCCCTTGCGCATGCGCCACTCGACCAGGGGTTGCAGACGCGAGACGACCTCGTTGTCATCCACGCAGATCAGAACGTAGCTGCCGCGCTCGATCTCCTGATCGTCCCGCGCTCCTTCGTAGTTCGCGACCAGACCGCGATAGAGCCGATCGAAGCTCGGGGGAATGCGCCGCGGCGTCTCGGTCAGGCGGTTTCGCAGATCGGTCCCGGCGAAACGGATATCGATTTCGATGCGGCGGGTCACCTCGAGCCGGTCCGCGGACGGATCGTAGCGCACCGGTGCGATCGTGAGCGGCACGACCCGCCGGCCGCGGGCGATGGCCGGCTCGCCGAGGTGCACGGCGGCGTCCCCTTGGAATCCACTGCGCGCGTAGGACTCCACATCGAAGAGGAATTCGCGGCCCTCCTCGGGCTGCATCGGAACCGGGCGGTAGCCCTCGAGTCGCGTGGTCTCGTGCGACTCGATGGCGAACTCCACACCTGCTTCGGCGGGGATTTCGATCAGGCGCGAGAAGGTCGGCAGCATCGGGCTTCCGGGCGCACCACAGAAGCCGCCGCCTTCGACGGAGAGCAGGTGGAACCTCTCGTCCCCGAGACGCAGCGGCTGCACGGAGAGCTGCGGGATCTCGCAGACCAGACGCAGCCCGTCGGCGCGTCGCTCCAGGACGCGCAGATGCGGAGCGGTGTCGCCGGAAGGGCGGTCACCGAGCGGTAGCGGCACGGGATCTCCGGCCAGCAACGTCTCTCCGCCCATCCGCGTCTCCGCAGCCCCCGCGGAGGGGCCGAGGAGGACGGCCGCTGCGAATGTGAGGGCGAGGAGGAAGGAGATCGGATTTCGATCGGGGGAACGAGTCGGCATATTCCTCTCCTGAGATGAGGTCCACAAGGGAGGCGTGCGTCCTACGGCGTGCAGGCGAGGCCATCGGGCCGCGCGGGCGTAAACTCCCTCGCTGCGAATCCTTGGATGAACGCCTGGGCATTCTGCCTGCGCTTCGCGCAATCCAGTATACCACAGCGGCGCCGCCCACTACCGTGTCGTGGAGCGTCCAGGCGCCGGCGACGGCGCCGGAGGGGGCACGCGGGGATGGCGTCCGGTGCCCGCGGTCGGGGACGGGATCGTTCAGCGCACGATGAGCAGGCGCTGGCACTGCCGCTGCCGCGGCGTTTCGAGGATGCAGAAGTAGGCCCCGGACCCCAGCGCGCGGCCGCGGTCGTCGCAGCCATCCCATGCAACAATATGGCAACCCGCCGGAAGCGCCCCACTCAGCAGATGGCGAACCCGTCGCCCGCTCGGATCCACGACCGATAGCGATACGGGCGTGGGGGAAGGTAGATCGAGCCGCAGACGACTCCCGCGCCCCCGGCCGCCCAGGAGGTTCGGAGCAGCGGGATGCAGCCTGAGGCTTCGCGGCAGCGTGCGGCCATCGGGGCCCTGCGCCAGGCCCGGCTCGGCGGGGACCAGGGTCACATCGTCGATATACCAACCCTCGCCCGCGACGGCCCCGTCGCTGCCGAAGCGGAAGCGGAAGCGTATCGGCACCAGCGAGGCGGGCACCTCGAAGTGAACCTGACGCCAGTCGTGCGCACCCGAGAAGACCGGCGTCTCGGCCTCGAAGGGGCCCGGG
>WJJG01000220.1 GCA_014729815.1 Candidatus Eiseniibacteriota bacterium | reverse complement strand
GGACGCACCTGGGGCTGATCTATCGGCTGACCGACCCGACGCGCCTGACGCTGGTCGGCGAGCTGGCCCACAAGCAGGCGGACGCGGTGACCGCGGCCGAGATCCTCGACGGATTGACCGAGACGGTCTGGGCGCCTCTGGATTCGCAGCCGCTGCGGCTCTCCAGCTTCCGCCGCAACATGCAGCGCGTGCATGCGGGCCGGCTCATCCAGCTCTGGACGAACGCCGGCGTGCCGCCCGATCCCCGTGCGCTGGCGCGCATGCACATCGTGCGCGTGCGGGATCGTGTGGCGCGAGCGCTGGAGCGCGGCCCGAGCGGAGAGCTGCGGGCGCATCTCGAGGATATCGAGGCGCGCCTCACGCGCGCGCTGGAGGCCACGATGGAGGTGGGGAGCTAGGCGGCTCGCGACCTTGTTTCGAGCCGATGCAGCGCGGCCGGCGGCCTGGGGCCGCCGTAGAGCACCGAGGCATCGAAGGTCAATCCCGCCCAACCCGAATTGGGGCTGTTCGACGGGTTGAACTCCTTGCCCCTCTTCCCGAGAGGAAGGCTAGTTGCCGGTAGGCCGATCCTTGTCCCCGCGCCCGCGTCCGCCAGGAACTACCGTCCTGCAGAAGTCCGCCCCGTCGATGCCCCCGGAAACTCGTGGGCGAGTCCTGTAAGGCTAGCCTTACAGTCGCGGCAACCGCCTTGCCGGATCTCTGCAACGTGCTTGGCGCGCGTGCATTGGAACTGCCCATGCGCTCCCTGTTCGACGACACGCTGCTCGCAACCACAGTAGAGGATCTGGCCTTCATCGGGAGCAGGAGGGTAGAATCCGCCTTCGACTGCGCTCACTCTCAGGATACCCTGAACGCATTCGATCCGGCGACCGAGGGGAACTCGATGCGCTCGTTCACACGCTCAGCTTGGTTTCCGTACGTCGCGCCCTTCGCCACGTTTCTGGCGCTCACCTTCGCCGGCTCGCAGTGGCCCGCCGCCGCTCATGTGTGGTACGCCGCCAAGACGCTGATCGTGGCGGCCATGCTGATCGCCTGGCGGCGCAGCTACCCCGAGCTGCGCTGGAGTCGCAGCATCGCCAACTGGGCGATCGGATTCGCCGCCGGTCTGCTGGTCCTGGTCGTCTGGGTCGCGCCTGAGAAGCTCCTTGAGCCCTCGATGCTCGGCGAGCCGGGGGGATTCGATCCGCACGCCTTCGGCGCCAGCGGCGCGGGGCTGTGGGCCATAGCGGGCGTGCGGCTGCTGGGAGCCAGCCTGGTCGTGCCGGTCATGGAAGAGCTCTTCTGGCGCAGCTTCCTGATGCGCGTGCTCATCCGCTCCGACTTCCGGCAGGTGGCCCTGGGGACCTTCCGCCTCTCCTCCTTCGCCCTGGTGGCGATCCTCTTCGGCCTCGAGCACTTCCGCTGGGTGGTGGGCATTTTCGCCGGATTGGTCTACGGCGGTCTGCTCATATGGCGACGGGACCTCTTCACCTGCGTCCTGGCCCACGCGGTGACGAATCTGGGGCTGGGCATCTACGTGCTGGCGACCGGGCAGTGGAGCTTCTGGTAGGAACGTGTTCCGCTACGGCATCGGTTGCCGAGAAGCGCCGGAGGTCGTCCCCAGACACTCCACCTCCGCGGTCGCGATCCCGCCCATTGCCACTCGCTGCGCTCCTTGCTGTCAGCGATCTTGACGGTTCGCTGCAATCCGGACAGCCACCGGCGCACCGGTCCCCAAGTGGAAGCCCTATGTGACCATGTGAGCACGGACTGCAACTACATCTCCCTGATGCGCCATCGGGCACGCCTCTTACTACAGCCCTGCACGGAGGGAGGTGCGCCAGCGGGCGCACCCGAGCCGCATCAAGGTCTGAACGGAGGCTGAGATCGTGCGAAAAGTCATCGGCTGCATGTGCCTACTCGGCGCGCTCCTCGCAGGGCACCTCGGAGATGTCGGAGCACTCCCCCACATCTATGAGTTCGAGATGTACTTGACCGACGACGATGCCCACGACTACGGCCTCAGCGGGACCTTCTGGTACGACGGCAGCATCAGCGGCGTCGATTCCTATTCGAACTGGCGCATCGACATGCGCTGGAACGGTGCAGACGTCTTCAACTTCTCGCCCTCGAACTCCTTCTTCATGGAGAACGCGTACTTCTATCCCCCAGACGGATACGGACATCGGTCCCCACAATCTGGCTATGGTGGACAACGGCTATGCTGAGGGTCTGTTCTGGATTGGGTTCGAGACCTCGCTCGAGGAGCTTGCCACAGGAGAGGAGGGGAGCTTGACACAGGGCGGACAACCTGGCTATGGGCCGTCCTACTTCATGAGACCCTCGGGCGGCGGCTTCTGGACCTACGCCAACGACGTATACGGCACGCTCCTCAACTCGGGGCCGGCCGCCCCCCCCATTCCCGAGCCCGGCACCTTGGTGCTCCTCTCGATGGGTCTCCTGGGTTCGGCCGCCGTGCTGAGAAGGCTGCGCGCCAAGTAGAATCTGAAAACACGACGAGGCAGAGCCTCGTGTGCCGGGACTCCGGCGCGCGAGGCTCTCTCGCGTCCCGCCCCAGCGGCCTTCGGCACGAGGAAGCAGCGCTAGGATTTCGCTAGGACCCCCATGCTCTCCTTGTTTCCCCCGCCATCTCGCCGTACCTTCGACTCGGAACGATGGAGCGATGACGATCTCCAGGGAAGGAGAGATGGGATGAGCAAAGCGACCTGGTGCATCTGTGCGGCGGCTCTTCTGATCGGTCACGCGAGCACAGCCGGTGCGGTACCCTACTTCTACGAGGTCTCCGCAGTGCGGGCCGACGCCGAGTCGGATGT
>WJJG01000219.1 GCA_014729815.1 Candidatus Eiseniibacteriota bacterium | reverse complement strand
ATGCCGCAGTGCCCAGAAGGGCTGGAGGAAGCTCAGCGGGTATGAACTGTTGGCCAAGGTGATCCGGGGAGTGCAGTTCGTGGACGGGGTGGAGAAGATCGCCGCCTAAGGAGTCATACACAACTCTTGACAATAACTCGACAGCCAATCGGCCAAGCTCCTACGAGACCACATTCAGGATTGTATCCTGGCAGACAGGGCGAGTCTACGTGGAGGGTGAAGTCGCCCTCTTCGGAATCACAGAACTGCGGATCCTGCGATATGTTGCCATCTACTCCGAGCTGGTTTTCGATGCAACCCACCCAATCACCGCCCGTGTTCCCATACACATCGCAGCACATCAGCAGGACCATCGGATCATCCAGACAGCACAACCCTGCCCCAGCCAGATTAGCTGCGATGATGGTGTTCCCGACTGTGAGCACCGCGTCGTCACCGGAACAGAAGATGCCTGCTCCGTCTCCGAGGATTCCGCACCTGTTGCCCCAGATGGTGCAGCCCGTGATAGAAGCGTCTGTGTTCTCCAGCCAGACTCCACCCCCCTTCACCCCGGTGCCATTCCCGGAGAAGGTGCACTCATCAAGCGAGACGGCCCCAGAACGAATGGCAATCCCACCGCCGACCTCGTCTGCTGCATTGTCTCTGAAAGCGCAGGACCTGAACGTCATCGAGCAAGTGTCCGCGAATCCGCCGCCACCCATCTCCGCGACGTGATTGCTTTCGAAGACACAAGACTCGAAGGTCACGACCCCGCCCCCCCTGCTGGCCCTCGTCCTTCCGGCAGCGGAACCCGCCGCCATTGCAGTACGGTCACCCATGCACTGAATCTCCGCCGATGCAGTTGCGGACCGTGATTCCTGCGATCGTGGGACCGGGATCGTCGTCTCCATCGAAAACGAAGCCCCGAATGTCCTCCGCACTCTGACAATCGATGATGCAGCTCTCCGGACTTCCGTTTCGTGAGCGGAGCGTCAGTCTCTTCCCTCCGAAATCGATGTCGCGATTGCCTCTTCCGGTGAACGTCCAGTCACAGAGCTCGACGATATCGCCGTCATGAACTGCCGCATCGTCCAGTGCAGCCTGAATCGTTAGGAAGTGTCCTGAACCATCAGGACACACATACCAGATTGTCGCGTTCTCCTCTGATCCCCCTCCACCGGGACCTTCATCTTCCGCATGGTCGTCACCTTGCCCCGGTTCGTGCCCACCGCCATCTTCTGCGCTGCCCGGACACACATAGGTCCCGGCAGAGAAGAGTCCCATACCACCGAAGTTGGCCGCGGCCCACGATTCTGGAGGAGTCGCACAATTGCCGGTTCCCCCGAAGCCCGTGGCCGGATCTGCGGCCAGCGGGATGAGCCCCTCGTAGTAGGCGTAGCCGGCGAAGTAGTAGACGGGCTCCAGGTCACCCGACCAGGGAGTGTCGGTCGTCGTGACCGCCACGCCCTCGTTCGGCCCTGGCCAGCTCTCTGTAGGGATCTCCAGGTTCTCTCCAGGGGAGCACGCACCCCAGTCCACGAACCCATAGATGTCGGGATCATAAGTCCCGAACCCGAACTCCGTGCCGCACCAGGTCTTCGCCTCGGTCCAGGCAGCAAGGATGTACCAGACCGACGTCTGGCCCTGGAGGCCATTCAGATCGATGCGGTTGTTCTGATTCTCGCAGGAAGTGAGGGCGTACTCCTCGTCGTACTTTTGGCACCAGTCTGTGCCGGCCGAGAACTGCACGCCTGATGGGTGGTGGGCGATCAGGACGCCGCCCTCCAAGTCCGTGGGATCTCCGGATGCGATGCCGACTGTCAGAACACTCGCAAGCACCACGATCACGCGCTTCATGGCCCTTCCTCCTTGGTGGCACATTCACTTGAAGCTAACGCGCAGACTCATGGAGGCTGGCGGCGAGGGCTGCATGCCGAGCTGCCGGGATGTCACCCGCCTTCGAACCGAGACCCGCCACCATCGCCTGCACATCACTCACCGTCTCAGTGTCTATCAGGATACGCCATCCCGGTGGCTCCAGCAAGGGCGGCCGGAGTCCTGCCCGGGATCCCCTTGCCATCTGCCCCGCCACTCTGCGATCCTCCCCTGCCACGTTGCCAGTTGGCTTCCGCCCTGCATCAGGAACATCGCATCATGACTTGGCTTGCGACTCTACTTGGCGTGATCACTGGGATGTTCCGATCCCGCGCCTCGCTTCAGATCGAGAACATGGCTCTGCGTCATCAGCTCGGGGTCTACCATCGAACATGCCGTCGTCCTCGAGTTCGTCCTCGTGATCGCATCTTCTGGTCGTGGCTCTCCCGCATCTGGTCGGACTGGCGAGAGGCACTCGTGATCGTCCAGCCCGAAACGGTCATCGCATGGCGGCGCCGGAAGTTCCGAGAGTACTGGGCGAGGCTGACTCGCTCCGGAAAGCCCGGACGCCCCGTTGTCCCACGCGAGGTGCGTGACCTGATACGCCGGATGTCCTTCGCCAATCCCCTCTGGGGTGCGCCCCGCATCGTCGGAGAACTGAGCAAGATCGGGATCGACCTGGCGAAGTCCACCGTCGAGCGATACATGGTCCGGCGTCGGAAGGCTCCCTCCCCCACCTGGCGGGCCTTCCTCAAGAACCACGCGAGGGACATCGTTGGGGTCGACTTCTTCGTCGTGCCAACCGTCAGGAACCAAGTGCTCTTCGCCTTCCTGATCCTCGCTCACCACAGGCGACGAGTCGTCCATTTCAACGTGACCGCGAATCCGACTGCTGAATGGACTGCCCAGCAGATCGTCGAGGCGTTTCCCTGGGACGAAGCGCCCAGCTACCTACTGCGGAATCGCGATCGGATCTTCGGGGAGTCCTTCTGCCGCCGCGTCCGGAGCATGGGAATCGAGCAGGTGGTCACCGCGGCTCGGTCACCCTGGCAGAATCCTTACGTCGAGCGACTGATCGGGAGCATCCGGAGAGAGTGCCTCGACCACGTGATCGTCCTCAACGAGCAGCACCTGATGCGGATCTTGCGCGGCTACGTCTGCTACTATCACCGCTGGCGAACTCATCAGGGACTGGAGATGGACTGCCCGGAGCCGCGAACCGTCCAGCCCCCCGATCAGGGTGCGGTGAGCGACGTCCCCGAGGTCGGCGGACTGCATCATCACTACGAACGCGTCGCGGCCTGAGGTCTTGCGGCCACGCGCGATCATCTCTCAGTCGATGGACGATCATGTCTGCGACGGACTCGCCGTCCTCTATTCACCCTGCAATGCTGCTCACGGACGAGTATCTGGCTGACTTCCAGTTCTCACCGATCCCGATTCTCGTCGGATCAACTGCATCAGGCGCGCCCTTCGGCGGCGGATGAGATTTTCGGGACCCACAGTGCCCGTGCGGTACCCCTACTCCCCCCGCTCCCCCGGCGGGACCCAGGCCGGGATCCCCAGGCGGCCTAGAGAACGCACCGCGTGCCCGCGCAGGCCGCGACCGATGGCCTTGTTGGCGCTCGAGGCCGGAAAGCGGATCGTGTTGCGCGAGAGATCGAGCGTCCCGCTGCGGCCGCGCCCTTCGTCATTGAAGCCGGTGGCCACGGCCAAGCGTTCCCCCTCGAAACGGAAGACGGCCAGTGCCACGACATAGGTATCATCCAGTCGCCCGCCCAGCAGGAAGTCCACCCAGCCATCGATATCGATCACGATCTCTCCGGAGACGAGAGACCAGAGCGTGACATCGCGGATCTCGATCGTCTCGGGCTCGTCGGGATCAGGATTCGGGATGCGCAGGCGCGGGAAGTAGCGCTCCTCGAAGAGCGCGTCGCGAGAGGCCAGCAAACTGCCGGGATGGTAGCCGAGAATGCTGTAGGGGACCGGGAAGTCGAGGTCTTCGTGGAAGCGCGCGCGGGCCCATCCGTCCTCGCTCGATGCCTGCGCACGGCGGATCTCGCGCACCAGGTCGGTCGGCACGCAGCTACGCGTATCGGTCACCTCGAGCACGCGCTGCAGATGCGCGCCCGTGACGGCACCGAACTTCTGCCGATCGAGCAGACCCAGGAGGTAGGCGAAGACGCCGTCGATCACCGAATCGGCCAGAACCGGCGCGCGCGGGATGGCGAGGGTATCGACCGATGCGAATGCCTCCTCGGCCCGCGCGCGTACCCGCGCCAGAGCGGGCGACGCGAAGCGCCTGGATCCGGCCGAGGATGGATCGGCCTCCCACACCAGCAGAGCCAGAACTGCCCCGGCAAGCAGTAGCGCCAACGCGCTTCTCCGCGCGATCGATCGCCCCGCGGCGATCCGTCGCGTGCACCGCTCTCTTTCCCGAATCTCTCGAACCACTTGTATCCGCACCTGCCGCCTCCCCCTGCTTCCCCTGGCGCGCTCCTCGCCGCCGAGGCGCGCCGCCGATCCGGAAACGCTACGCTTCCCTCCCAGCGGACTCAAGCGCGCGGCTTCGCGATTGCCCGGCTGCGGCAGCCGTCCTAGACTCGGCGCAAGAGCTGAGGATGAGGGGAGAGAAGCATGCCCCTGGAGACGATCTACCTCGTGCGTCATGCGCAAGCGGTGGCGAGCGAAGAAGACCGACGGCGTCCACTGTCGGAGCGCGGACGGCAACAGGCGGAGTATCTCGTCGACGCCCTGCGCGAGCTCGATTTGCGCGTCGATATCCTCTATCATAGCGACAAGTCGCGCGCGGCCGAGACCGCCGAGATCCTGGAGCCGGTCATCGCCGCGCAGAACGGCCGGCACGCCCGGCGTGACCTGGCGCCCGACGACTCGGTGACCGACTTCCTCGACGACCTCGCCCGGGAGGAGTGGAAGCACGTGGCGATCGTCGGCCATCTGCCCTTCCTGGAGCGGCTGGCCTCCTACCTGCTCGCCGGTGATGCGGAGCGGCAGCTTCTGCACCTCACCGTAGCGTCCGTCGCCGCGCTCGTGCGCGGCAGCGACGGATGGGCTGTGCGCTGGATCGTCCAGCCGCCCGCGGCGCTCTAGAGGAGCGCCGCCGATGACGCCTCACCTGCCACCAGCCAGATCGCTCGTAGCGCGGACGACCACACCACCGACCTCCCGCCGACCGTTGGGCTGCACGACGCCACAGTGCCGTGCGATTCCGCGGCGCTGCACGCCTCCCTCAAGCCGCCCGACGCCCCTGCCGATCGCCCTGATCCTCGGTGCGCTCTGTCTCTGCGCAGCGGCCACCGCCGTGCCGGCGGGCGCGGAAGCGAGCGAGGAGCCGCACGGCTCCATCGAGCTGTCTCTCGAGCAGGCCTTGAAGCTGGGCTTGGCGCGGAACCGGGGGCTGGAGACGGCACGGATCGACTCGGCGATTGCCGCGCAGCAGCATCGCGGCGCCACGGCGCTGCGCTGGCCCCAGCTCGGACTGGAGGCTACCGCGCGGCGCCAGAGCGATGTGCCCCGCGTGCCGGTCGGCGACTTCTTCCCCGAGATCCCCGGCTTCGATCCGGGCGCGATCGAGATCCGGATGGGCGATGAGGAGACCTACGACGCCAGGCTCCGCCTGCGCGAGACGCTCTTCGGCGGGGGGCGCATCTCGAACACCATCGCCACACGCGCAGCGCTCGCCGAGCGCGCCGACCTCCAGCTCGAGGCGGAGAGCACGGCGCTCATCGAGCAGATCGTGCGGACCTACTTCGGTCTGATCAAGGCCCGGCAGGCTGCCGCCATCGCGGATGCCGCACTCGCAGCCGCCGAGGCGCGGTCAACGGATCTCGCCAACCTCCTCGACGCCGGGCAGACCACGCGCGACGAACTGCTGGCCCTCGAGGCCCACGTCGGTCGCTCGCGCATCGCCCTGCTCGAGGCACGGCACCGCGTCTCGCTCGCCGGTCTGGAGCTTCTGCGCATCCTGGGTCTCCCACTCGACCGGAAGATCCGGCCGACCGCCCCTCCCGACGCTCTCTCCCACCGCATCGGTGCCGCCGGCCTCGCCGCCCGACTGACTGCCGAGCCCGCGGAGCGCGACGAGCTGCGCGCCGCCCGGATGGCGGTCCGCGCCGCCCGCAGCCACGTGGCGCTCGAACGCGCCGAGCGCATCCCCTCTCTGGGCGCGCAAGCCGAGGGGGCGTATGGTCGGCCGGGGCTGGATCCGTTCGCCAACGAGTGGGAGTTCTACTGGACCGCCGCGCTGGCGATGCACTGGACGGCCTGGGATGGTGGTCAGCGCGACGCGCGCATCGAAGCGGCCCAGCTCGAGCTGCGGCGGGCCGAGCAGCGCCGCGCGGATCTCGAGGGTCGACTGCAGCTGGCCGCAGCGGCAGCGCGCCTGGGACTGCGCGAAGCGCACGAGCGCGTGGAGGTGGCCGAGACGCTCGTGACCGCATCCGAGGAGCGGCGCCGGATCGTCGAGGATCGTTTCGCTCAGGGCCTGGCCACCGCCAGCAACCTGGTCGTTGCCCAGCAGGAGGAGACCCAGGCCCGTCTGGCCCGCGCTACGGCGATCGCCGATCTGCAGATCGCGATCACCGCCTGCGACCGCGCGCTGGGCTGGATCGATCCACGCGCCGGGGAGGCGATAGGAGAGATGCCATGATCGGAAGGCGCCCCACGGAAGAACGGCGCGCAGCCGTGACGTCGGCCGGGGAACCGCGGGCCGAGATCCGACCTGGGTGTGGCCGGGCTGCCATCCGGGCCGATGGACTGCTGGGTGCGCTTCTGCTCGGCCTGCTGTTGCAGACGGGCTGCGATTCTGAGGCGCCCGAGGGGTTCATCGGATCGGGCATCCTCGAGGCCGAAACCACCCTCCTCTCGGCCCAGGCCAGCGGCGAGCTCCTCGAGCTGCGTGTGGAGGAGGGCCAGCAGGCGGCCGCAGGGGATACGCTGGCGGTGAT
>WJJG01000218.1 GCA_014729815.1 Candidatus Eiseniibacteriota bacterium | reverse complement strand
CGCCGGCGAAGTGAACCGCGCCGCCGTGGCCGCTCGCGTAGCCGCTGCGCAGCGTCAAGTTCTCCAGCACCAGAGAACTACCGTCGCCATCTTCGATGACGAACGCCCGGTGCGGTTCGGTCTGGCCGCCCTCGCAGTCGATGACGCAGGCATCCGCGTCGCCGCTCTGCGAGCGAATCACCAGATGCTTCCCCTGCCAGGAGATATCCCGGTTGCCTTCGCCTGTGAACATCCCGTCGCCGAGTTCGATCGTGTCGCCATCGGCGCATGCGTTGACCGCCTCTTGGATCGTCGCATAGTCGCCCGATCCATCCGGATGGACGACGTAGGTTGCCGCATGCACCGCGCCGGGTACCGCCGTCGCCGCCAAGATGGCCAGGAGCACCAGCGGCATTGCCAACCGGAAGCGCGGAGCCCGTAGCCTCGAATCGCTCTCTCTCGATCGCCTCATTGCCTACCTCCTCTCGCGCGGCACTGGATGCCGCCTTCGTTGCACAGGTTGCCCGGGCAGTGGAGATGGCAACCGGTGTGCCGGTAGGTGCGGGGATCCGTGCCGAGCGGGCAGTTCCAGCAACCTTCTGGGAGAAGAGCTCTTGGGGGATCCGACTCGGGCCGCTCGGAGGATTGCGGAGGTGCCCGGTGCCGCGCAGATGTGGCAGTCCTGCAGCTGCATGGCGCTATTGTGCTGCCAATGTGTGGGATAGCGCCGCCACGCGCCGATTGCACCGGCCAGGAGGATGCGGCGCTTCCGTGAGTCTGCGAGATGTCAGGGAAGGTCGCCGAGGCTCGACGCTACGCGCCGCGCCGATACCGCCCCGCATCCACACCGCACTCCTGAAGCATGCGCTGGAGGCTCTGACGCTTCAGGCCGCTGCGCTCGGCAGCCGCGGTGACATTCCCCTCGGTCGCGCGGAGCTGAGCGATCAGGTAGTCGCGCTTGAAGGCGCGCAGCACCTGCTCCTTGGCCTCGTCGTAGGGAAGTGCGACGGGAGGCTCGGCACCACTGCCGGAAAACAGGTCGGGCAGGTCCAACTCGCCGCGCTCGCAACGGATCACGGCGCGCTCGATCGTGTTGCGCAGCTCGCGGATGTTGCCCGGCCAGGCATGGGTGCCTAGCGCATCCTGGGCTGCGGGCGTCAGCGCCTCGATCCGTCGCCCCATGCGTGTGGCGAAATGCTGCGCGTAGTACATGGCCAGCGGCAGGATGTCCCCAGGCCGCTCACGCAGGGGGGGCAGATGGAGGCGGAAGACATTGAGCCGGTAGTAGAGCTCCTCGCGCAGGTCGCCGCGTCGGATCTGTTCCTCGAGGTCGCGCGAGGTGGCGGCGAGCACGCGCACATCGGCGTGGATGGTCGCCGTCCCGCCGACGCGCGCGAAACTGCGCTCCTCGAGAGCGCGCAACAGCTTGACCTGTAGCAGCGCCGGGCTGTCACCGATCTCATCGAGCAGCAGCGTGCCACCGCGCGCCAGCTCGAACTTCCCCACGCGCTGGTCCGCGGCGCCCGTGAAGGCGCCCTTCTCGTGACCGAAGAGCTCGCTCTCGATCAGCTCGCTGGGGATCGCGCCGCAGTTCACCGCCACGAACGGGCCTTCGGAACGCGAGCTACGCTGATGGATCCGGCGTGCGATCAGCTCCTTGCCGGTGCCGCTCTCGCCGGTGATCAGTACGGTCGCCTCGGTGGGCGCGACCTTGTCGGTTTCGCGCAGGAGCGCCAGCATCGCGGGATCGTGCGCGACGATCTCGCCGTGGAGACCGGCCAGATCCTCTTGCAGCGAGTGCAGGCGGCGGTGCAACCTGGCATCGCCCGCAGCGCGCTGGATGGCGGACTGCAGCTCGTCGATGCGCGGCGGTTTGGTCAGGTAGTTGTACGCTCCGCGGCGAATGGCAGTCACGGCGGTACCGATGCGCTGATCACCGGTGAGCATGATCACCGGAGGCGCCGATGGATCCCGCCGGATCTCCAGCAGCAAGTCCAATCCAGAGGCGCCGCGGCCAAGATCCACATCCAGCAGGATCAGGTCCGGCCGCTCGCGGGCCAGTGCCTCGCGTGCTCCTTCCGCCGATCCGGCTTCGGCGATCCGATAGGTGGACTCCGGCGCACCTTCGAGCAACGCGATCAGGTCGCCGCGGAAGTCGGGCTCGTCGTCGACCAGCAGCAGTCGCGTGACGGCGCCCCGGGCCGCGGGATCAGACGCGGGCGTGTTCGGTCTCTCCACCCCTACCTCCGACCGCTACCGCGCATGGACGTCTTCCGGCACGCCGGACGAGGAGTCCGGCTCCGCGGAGTCGACATCCAGCTCGAGCATCAGCCGCAGCTCCATGACCGTGCGCCCCGGCCGGCTCTGGCGCACGCGCAGACTCCCGCCCGTGTTCTTGAGCAGCTCGCGGGAGGCGTAGAGCCCCGTGCCTCCGCCCTCACGGGTGGATACCCCGCGCCCGAAGATCCTCTCGCAATCGTCCGGAGCGATGCCGCAGCCGGTGTCCCCAACCTCGAGGCGCACGAACTGCTCCTCGCGCTCGCCGCCGAGTGAGATCCGCTGCTGCGCATCCGTGCGCGATGCGGACTGCTCGCGTCCGCGCTCGATCGCCCGCAGCGCATTGGCCAGCAGATTCTCCAGGATGACGGCCACATCCCCCCGACTGGCGCGCACGAGCGCGGTGCGGACCTCCGGCGGTACCTGATCATCGATCGGCACGCCCGCCCGTTCGGCGTCCTCGAGCACGGCGCTGATCGCGCTGTCGATCTCCGGCCCTACAGGGATGGTCACGAAGCGCCTCGCGGCGACGCGGATCCTCCGCAGCCCGGCGTCGATCCGCGCGGCGACTGCCGAGGCTTGCGAGAGGTGATCGCGTATCGCGGCCGGCGCCCACTCGGCGTCGGCCATCTCCGACAGCACCCGGGAGAGGCCGCACGCCGCGTCCGAGACGTCCTCGGTTACCGCTCGGTCGAGCTGCAGTGCCGCTCCCAGGGCCAGGATGTGATCGATCTGGGGTCGCGTGATCTCACGGAAGTCGCGCGCGGTGGTCTGCAGGCGTCCGCGGGTGGTCTCGCTCGCCGCCTCCTGGGTGGCGATGGCTTCGAGGAGCCACAGGACGCGACGGATCACCTTGGTCGCCGCGAGCCCGCCGTGACCGCTGACCTCGGTGGCCAGCAAGAGCGCTTCGCGAAGTTGCCGCAGGTCGCCGGCGAAGGTGGGCTGCGCGGGGCTCTCTGCCGCGGCAGCGCGTGCTGCCCGGGGGTGCTGCGCAGACCTCATGCTGGGAGCGTGCGCGGGCCCCATGCTGGGCCCGTGCGCAGACTCCTCCGCGGGAGTCGCCGCAGACCCCGCCGCGGGCCGCGCCGATCCGGGAACGCCAGGATCCGCCGCGGCGCTCGGGCCGTCGCTCCCCGTCGCGCTCGCAGCATGGCCGCCATTCCCTGCTTCCTGCGCGCCGGCACCGCCCGCCGCCGCATACGCGAGACGCCGACTCGCCGCCCGTCGCCGCCGCAGCCAGATCCAGCCCCCCGCTGCCCCTCCGATCAGCACGACCGCCAAGAGCGCCGGTACGAGAAGGTCGCGCGTCAGAGCCTGCATGCCGCCGATCGACGCCGGCACGAATTCGGGGTTGGGCGAGGGTATCAACGTGACCTGCCTGGCGCTGTTGCGCAGCAGCAGGCCCGGCGGCCGACCCGCGCGAGGGATCACACTGAAGGCGGCGCCACCCGTGCCCTCCCCGAGAACCTTGTGGGCGACGCGCTCGAGTCCGAGATCGAACGCGATG
>WJJG01000217.1 GCA_014729815.1 Candidatus Eiseniibacteriota bacterium | reverse complement strand
GGCCGCCACCCAGTCGGCGCCGGCTACCAGACGCCGGCAGGTCACCAGACCGGCGCCATCGAGACGGAACGCCGTCGCGTGGAGCGGCGTGGCCTCTGCCCGATGGATCTCCAGATCGACGACGGCGCCGCGCACCTGCGGCGCATTGGGCTGAGCCAGGGCGGCAGCCGGGCCGCAGAGGATCGCCAGCAGGATCCAGAGTAGGATCCGTCCTCCCCGCGTTGCGATCCCGCGCGCGTGGCACGTGGCGGCGACAGAGTGCTGAGCCTTCATGCGAGCCTCCTGGATTCCGGGTGGACGCGGTCGCGAGCCCGACAGCAGCCCGGCCGCGACGACATGGGCCGAAGACCATAGCATGGAGGACACCCCGATGCGAGCGTGGGAGCGCGGGCCGGTTTCCTCCTCCTCCGGAGGGTGCTAGGATGGCCAGGTCCGTCGCCGGCCACGTTGCCCGCTCGCGACGGTCGTACGAAGCAGGGACGCGCTACGCCACAGGGAGGTTCTGGATATGAGTGTGCGCATCGGGATCATGGGCTTCGGCCGCATCGGCCGCAACATCTTCCGCATCTCCCGCAAGAGACCCGATCTCGACATCGCGGCGATCTGCGACGTGGCCGATCCGCGCGGTCTCGAGTATCTGCTGCGCTTCGACACGGTGCACGGGCGCTTCGCCGAGCCGTTCAAGGTCGACGATGGGCAGATGTACATCGGGGGAAAGCAGATTCGCATGCTCACGGCCACCGAGCCGGGCGATGTGCCGTGGGCGGAACACGGCGTGCAGATCGTCGTGGAAGCGACCGGCAAGTACCGCACTCGCAAGTGGCTACAGAAGCACCTCGACGCCGGCGCGCAGAAGGTCATTCTGACCAATCCCCCGCGCGATGAGATCGATGCGGTGATCGTCTCCGGCGTGAACGACGAGACGCTGCGTTCCGAGCACCGCATGATCTCGATCGGCTCCTGCACTTCGAACGCCGTGGCGCCCATCGTCAAGATTCTCAGCGAGGGGTTCGGGATCGAGCGGGCCTTCATGACCACGGTACACGCCTATACCAACGACCAGCGCCTGGCCGACGTGCCGCACAGCGAGCTGCGTCGTTCGCGCGCCGCCGCGGAGAATATCATCCCCGCGTCGACCTGGTCGCCGCTGGCGGTCGAGCGCATCGTACCGGCGTTGCGGGACCGCATCGCCGGGATCGCCATGAACGTGCCGGTGCCCGACGGCAGTGTCGTCGATCTGGTCACCTGGCTGGGACGGGATGTGAAGCGCGAGGAGATCAATCACCTCGTCTGGAGCGCTGCCGAGGGCCCCTATCGTTCGATCGTGGAGTATTCCGACCAGCCGATCGTCTCGAGCGACGTGATCGGCAACTCGCATTCGGCGATCTTCGATTCCCTGGCCACGCTGGTCATCGGCCCGCGCATGGTCAAGACGCTGACCTGGTACGACAACGGCTGGGGGTACGCGGCTCGCGCCGTGGAGCTGATCGAGAAGCTGGCTCAGGCCTGGTAGCGTGCGCGGCGCGCCGGGCGCCGGACGGCGTGCCCGCAGGGGCGCACACCGCGAGGGGAGGAGAGAGAAGCCATGCGCGTGGCAATCAACGGATTCGGCCGCATCGGCCGCAGCATCCTGCGGATTCTGAGCGAACGGGAGGATGTGGAGGTCGTTGCGCTCAACGATATCGCCGGCAACGAGGGACTCGTCTATCTGTTCAAGTATGACACGGTGATGGGAACGTTCCGTGGCACCTCGCGCCTTCAGGGGGACGTCTTCGAGGTCAACCACCATCGGGTCCAGATGTTGGCGGAGCCCCAGGTGACCGCGCTGCCCTGGAAGGCGCTGGGTGTCGATGTGGTCATCGAGGCGACCGGTCGCTTTCGCAAGCGGGCGGAGATCGCCGATCACCTGCAAGCCGGCGCGCACAAGGTGATCCTGACCGTTCCGGCGCGGGATGAGATCGATGCCACGGTCGTTCTGGGGGTCAACGACGAGGTGCTCAAGCCGGAGCACGAGATCATCTCCAACGCTTCCTGTACAACCAACTGCCTGGCGCCGTTGGTGAAGGTGCTGCACGAGCGGTTCGGGATCGTGCAGGGCGTGATGACGACCGTGCACGCCTACACGAACGATCAGCGCCTGGCCGATGTGCCGCACAAGGACCTGCGTCGTTCGCGCGCTGCGGCCGAGAACATCATCCCGACCACCACCGGCGCGGCCAAGGCCGTCGGCAAAGTGCTGCCCGAGTTGGCCGGCAAGCTCGACGGCATCGCCATGCGCGTCCCCGTGCCGGACGGATCGACGGTCGACCTGGTGACACACATGATGCGGGCGATCACGATCGAGGAGGTGAACGAAGCGGTGCGGGAGGCGGCCGAAGGGCCTCTGAAGGACATCCTCGAGTACTGCACCGAGCCGGTCGTCTCGAGTGACGTGATCGGCAATCCGCATTCCTCGATCTTCGACTCGCTCTCGACGATGGTGCTGGGCGGCGAGTTCCTCAAGACGATCTCCTGGTACGACAACGAGTGGGGCTACTCCTGCCGGGTGGTCGATCTCATGGATCGCGTGCGGATGTTCCTCTAGATTCGAGCGCGTGCGGATACCCCCCGGGACGGCTTGGGGGGAGTCTCAGAGAGACGATCCGCGAAGGCCCGCGGGCGGACACGTTGCGCGACGATGGCGCCGGCCGGGGGCCGCGCGGGATCGGGCGGCGTCGTTGGGGGCCGCGGAAGCGGAGGCTGCGAGCGCGATGGCCGAAACGCCAGACGCCGCCGGGCACGGGGTGGACGCGACGCCGGTGCTGATTCTGGCTGGGGGGCGCGCCGAGCGGCTGGGGGACGTGGCCGACGTGCCCAAGCCCTTGCTGGACGTCGGCGGCCGTCCCTTCATCGGCTACCTTCTCGAGGCCCTCTGGCGCCACGGATTGCGACGGATCTGCTGCCTGACGGGGCACCGCGCCGAGGCCTTTCCGAACCGTCTGCGGTCGGCCGCCGCGGCGCGCCAGATGCCGTTCCTCTCCGAATTGCACCTCGACTTCCAGGCGGAGACGGCGCCGCTGGGCACGGGCGGCGCGCTGGGTGCCGCGCGCCACCGAGTGGACGAGCGCGCGCTGGTGCTCAATGGCGACTCCTACTGCGAGGTCGACTATCAGGACGTCTTGCGCACTCACCCCGCCGGAGCCGGGATCAGCCTGACCGCGGTGCATCTGCCCGAGGCGGGCGACTGCGGCGCTCTGCAGATCGACGAGCGCGACCGGCTGCGCGGCTTCCGAGAGAAGGGCGCCAGCGGTGCGGGTTGGGTGAATGCCGGTGTCTACTGCGTGCACCGGCGGTTCCTGGATGCGATTCCGCCCGGAAAGGTCAGCCTCGAGCGAGAGGTCCTGCCGGCCTGGCTGGCGCGGGAGGAGATCCGGGTGCTGCGCACCCGGGGATTCTTCCGCGATATCGGCACACCCGATCGCCTCGCGCGGGCGCGAGCGGAGTTCCCGGATGTCGTCCGCGCGGGACGAGACGACGCGTGCGGCGACGCGCCGGGAAGATCTTGAGTCGGCCCGGCCTTTGCGGCATCGTTCGCCCAGCGCCGATTGGCCGTCCGCGCCGGACGCGGCAGCTCGAGGATTGATCATGACGCATCGCGCCAAGGCCCCGCTGCGCATCAGCTTCTGCGGTGGCGGCACCGACGTCTCGCCCTACCCCGAGGAGAAGGGTGGAGCGGTGCTGTCGGCCACGGTGGACAAGTATGCCTGGGCCAGCGTGGCCCCGCGCGCGGACGATCGTGTCCGCATCGTCTCGCTCGACTTCGATCTGCAGCGCGACTACCGGCTTGACGAGTTGCCGTTCGATGGGGAGCTGGACCTGGTCAAAGGCGTGCTGCGCCACTTCGCAGCGCTCGGGGAGGGGATGCCCAGCGGCGTCGAGATCCTGACGCACAGCGACGCCCCGCCCGGCAGCGGCCTGGGCTCTTCCTCGACGATGGTCGCCACGCTGGTCGGCGCGGTGAGCAGTTGGCTGCATGTTCCGCTGACCGACTATCAGATCGCGGAGACGACCTACAAGATCGAGCGTCTGGACGTGCAACTCAGCGGTGGGCGGCAGGACCAGTATGCCGCCACCTTCGGGGGCTTCAACTTCATCGAGTTCCTCGCCGATCACACGATCGTCAATCCGCTGCGCATCCCGCGCGAGACGATCAACGAGCTCGAATACCATCTCCTGCTGGTCTTCACGGGCGGCACGCGCACCTCGGCGCGGATCGTCGATACGCAGATGGAGCGCTACCGGCGCGGGGAACGGGCCTCGGTCGAGGGGCTGGACGAGCTGCGCCGCATGGCCACCGAGCTGAAGAACCTGCTGCTGCAGCAACGGCTCGATGCG
>WJJG01000216.1 GCA_014729815.1 Candidatus Eiseniibacteriota bacterium | reverse complement strand
CTCCCGGGCTGCCCCCCGCGCGGCGACGAACGGTGGACGAGGGGCACCGTTGCTCGAGGCGCGCGGACTGAGCTGCCGCGATGCGGAAGACCAGCTGCGGCTGGAGCGGGTCGATCTGACGCTCGAGGCGGGCGAGATCCTGGGCATCGCCGGTGTGCAAGGCAACGGCCAGCGGGAGCTGGCGGAGGTGCTCAGCGGCCGGCGTCCCTTCGATGCGGGTGTGCTGCAGCTCGGTGGGCGACGGATGGCACCCGGCGAGCGGGTGCCGCGCGCCTGGCGCGCGGGGCTGATTCCCGAGGACCGCAGCACCGAAGGCCTGATCGGCGGCATGACGCTCTGGGAGAATCTGCTCCTCGGACGACTCGATGCCCTGCCGTTCCTGGGGGGCTTCTGGTTCGCCCACGCGCCGGCGCGGCGCTGGGCGCTGCCGCTGATCGAGCGCTTCCGCGTCTCCCCGCCCAACGCCGAGCTGCCGGCGGTTGCCCTGAGCGGGGGCAACCAACAGAAGCTGCTCTGCGCGCGCGAGCTCTCCCGGGAGCCGCGGGTCCTGGTCGCCAGTCAGCCCACGCGTGGCATCGATCTGGGCAGCTCGCGTTTCCTCCACGAGCTGCTGCGGGCGCTGCGCGCGGGGGGCAGCGGAATCGTGCTGATCTCCGCCGATCTCGACGAGATCCTGGCGCTGTCCGATCGGGTGGCGGTTCTCTATCGGGGGCGGCTACACGGTCCCTGGCCGCGCAGCGCGGTGGATCTCGCCGGGCTGGGCCGCGCGATGGTCGGGGTGCATCGATGAAGGCCGCGCAGCGTCCAGCGGGGTCCGGGATGCCGACGGTCGGCGGCGCCGGACGCGGCGGTCTGGCGGTCACGGCGTTGCGGGCCGTGCCGATCGCGCTCGCCATTCTGACGGGACTGGGGCTGGGCCTGGTGATCGTGCTGCTCATGGGGGTCTCGCCGGGGGAGGTCGGCGACCGCCTGGCCCGCGGGATCCTGCTCTCGCCGTACGGGTGGGGGCAGGTGCTGTACAAGACGACGTTCCTGATCTTCACCGGCCTGGCGGTGGCCCTGGCCTTCGCCGCCGGGCTCTTCAACATCGGCGCCGAGGGCCAGGTGGTCATCGGGTCGCTCTGCTGCGCGCTGGTGGGAATCGCCTGCGCCCCGCTCCCCGGTCCGCTGCTGCTGCCGCTGGCGATCCTGGCCGCCTTCGCCGGCGGAGCCCTCTGGGGTCTGCTGCCCGGATGGCTCCGCGCGCGCTTCGGCACCCATGAGGTGATCACGACGATCATGCTCAACTTCATCGCCATGGCGGCGGCGAACTTCCTGATCACCCGCGCGCTGGCGCTGCCCGAGACCGTCCGCACGACCGAGGTGGGGGCGGGCGCCTGGCTCTTCCGCTTCGAGGCGCTGCTGCCCGGCATGCATGGATCGGCGGCCAATGCGAGCCTGCTGCTCGCGGTCGGCGCGGCGCTGCTCGCGCATTTCTTCCTCTACCACACGCCGCTCGGTTTGACGCTGCGCGCCGTCGGGCAGGGACCGCGGCAGTCCTGGATCCTGGGCATCCGCCCGGGCCGCCGCATCGTGTTGGCCTTTCTGCTGGCGGGGGGATTGGCGGGGCTGGCGGGGACCAACTTCGTCCTGGGGTACAAGCACTACTACGAGGACGGCTATACGGGCGGCATCGGCTTCCTGGGGATCGCGGTGGCCCTGATCGCGCGCAATCGTCCGCTGGCCGTGCTCCCGGCGGCGCTGCTCTTCGGCTTTCTCTCCCAGGCCGGCTTCGTCGTCAACAGCCTGCTGCCCCGCGAGGTGATCGACGTGCTGACCGGCGCGATCCTGCTGGTCTTCGTGGCGGCCGACCGGCTGCAACGCGGCTGGAGCCTGCGCCTGCGCATGCGTCGCCTGGCGGCCGCGGCCGGGGAGGAGGGTGCATGAGCGCGGCGGCGCTGTTGCTCTCCCTGGTGGCCCAAACGCTGCGCATCAGCGTGCCGTACGGGCTGGCCGCGCTGGGTGGGGTCTTCTCCGAACGCAGCGGCATCGTCAACATCGCGCTCGAAGGGATCCTGCTCTGCGGCGCCTTCTGTGCCGTGGTCGGGACGCACTACACCGGCTCGCCCTACGTGGGGATGCTCTGCGCGGCCGGTGGTGGCATGCTCGTCGCTGCGCTGCATGCCTTGATCACCGTCACGGCCCGCGGCGACCATATCGTCTCGGGGCTGGCGATCAACATCATGGCCTTCGGTCTCACCCGCGGTGGGCTGCGCGTGCTCTTCCAGAGCGCCAGCAACTCTCCGCGCATCGCGGCCCCTGAGGGATTCCTCGGCGGCCGGTTGCCCGGAATCGCGGCACCGCTCGGAGCGGTGCTCTTCGATCCGCTGTTCCTCGGAGCGTTGGGATTGCTGCTGCTCTCGCTGCTCTTCCTCTATCGCACCGGGCTCGGGCTGGCGCTGCGCACCGCCGGGGAATTGCCCGCGGCCGCCCACGCGGCCGGCTTCTCGGTCACGTGCCTGCGCTGGCTGGGCGTGGTGGCCAGCGGCCTTCTGGCGGGGTTGGGGGGTGCCTGGCTGGCGTTCGAGCAGCACTCCTTCAGCGACGCCATGTCGGGTGGACGCGGCTACATCGCCCTGGCGGCGATGATCGTCGGCAAGTGGCATCCGCTGGGCGCCGGGGCGGCCTGCCTGCTCTTCGGTGCGGCGGAGACGGCGCAGATCCGGCTGCAGGGCAGCGGGGTGCCCACCCAGCTGATGCAGATGCTGCCCTTCGCCTTGACCATCCTGGTCCTCGTGCTATGGGTGGGTCGGTCGCCGGCGCCGGCGGCCGTCGGCCAATCCTACGATCCGGAAGGCGGGAGCTGATGCGCGCTGCGCGGAGCGAAGCCCACCATCGAGAGCGCGGGAAGATCACCGGTGTGCCGGCGGCGTCCCTGCAGCGCCTGCGCGATCTGGTGCGCGGGCCGCTCTCCGGGGCGGTGGTGCTCGGCTCCGGCCTGGGGGGGCTCCTGGACCGCTGGCGGCCGGAAGCGCGCCTTGCGCTTTCCGCGCTGCCCGGATTCCCGATCGCCAGCGTGCCCGGCCACCCGGGGAGCGTGGCCCTGGCGCGCTTCGAGGCGGGGGCGGCGGTGCTCGTCTTCCAGGGCCGCGTGCACTTCTACGAGGGCTACCCGCGGGCCGCCGTGACGTGTGCCGTGCGCACCGCGGCGGCCCTCGGCGCGCGGTGGCTGCTGCTGACCAACGCGTCGGGATCGTGCGAGGAGACGACGACGCCGGGTAGCGTCTTGGTGATCGAGGATCATCTGCGGTTGCTGATGGGGCCGACCGCCGCGCGCGGTGCGGTGCCCGGCCCCCCGCGCCGGGGCAGCCCATACGATCCGCGCCGCACCGAGGCTGCCTTCCGCATTCTCGGGGAGACCGGATTGCGCACGATGCGGGGGACGCTCTACGGGGGCCTGGGACCCAACTACGAGACGGCGGCGGAGGTGGAGATGATCCGCCGTCTCGGCGCGCAAGCCGCCTGCATGTCGACGGTCGTCGAGGCCGAGGAGGGCGCGCGGCTGGGACTGGAGGTGGCCGCCCTCTCCCTGGTGACCAACTACTGCACGGGACTGGCCCGCGGTCCGCTGGATCACGCCGAGGTCATCGACCAGGGAGCGCGCGTGGGGCCCGAACTGGCCCGCGCGATCGATCGGTTGGTGCGCCACTGGTGCGGCGCGCCACGGCAGGGCGCATCGGCTACTCCGCCGGCTCCCGAATGACCAGCTGCCCCCGCCGGACGTCGACCCGGATGTGTCGCGCATCGGCGTGGGAGAGCAGGTATTTCGAGAGCGGAGTGAAGATCTTCTCCTCGAGTGTGCGGTTGAGGTCGCGCGCCCCGCAGCGCCGCACTTCGTCGTCGCGGATGAAGGCGTCGTAGACCTTGTCGCTGACCTCGACCCCGCGCTTCTGCCGGCGCAGCCGATCGAGCACCGTCTCGACCTTGTAGCGAGCGATCAGCTTGACCTCGTTGGGGGTCAGCTGATCGAAGACCAGCACTTCGTTGAAGGCCGCGATCAGCTCCGGGGAGAACTGCTGCTCCAGGAAGAGCCGCGTGCGCTCCTTCGGCGTGCGCGGCGTGCGACGGAAGCCGATCGGCTCGACGGTTTCCTGTTCCTGCGGCACGAGCCGCGAGGTGGCGAAGATCACCGTCTCCTGGAAGCTGACCTCTCCCTGCGCATCGGTCAGGCTGCCCCGATCCAGAATGTGCAGCAGCAGACGCTGCACGAGCGGATGGGCGCGTTCGAGTCCGCGCAGCAGGATCACGATGCGGGGATTGGCGCGCACCGGCGTGGTCAGGGTGCCCTGGATCAGCACGCCGTCGGCGTCCGGATGCAGCGTGACGAGGAGATCCTCGACGTCGTCTTCCTCGCTGTAGTCGGCCATGTCCAGCAGCACCACGCCGCGATCGCTGCCCAGCAGCACCTCGGCGACCGCGCAGGCGAACTCGGTCTTGCCAACGCCGGGGGGGCCGACCAACAGGAAGGCGCCGTCGGGGCGTGCCGGGCGGAAGTCGAGATTGGCGCGCCGAATCCGAATCGCATTGGCCACGCGCCGGATGGCTTCCTGCTTGCCGACGATGCGCTGGCTGAGCAGCTCCTCGAGGTGGAGAAGGGTCTCGGTCTCCCCGCGCACGATCGGCTTCAGACGCGCCTTGCGGCGCTTGCGCGTCGTGGCCCGCTGGCGCGCGGGGGGCTGGCCTCCGCGACCGGCCGGCTTCTGCGCGGGGCGGCCCGTGCTCCGGGCGGGGCGGCCCTTGCTCCGCGCGGCGGACTTGCGTTTCTTCATGCGGCAGCATCTCCTGCTCGGGGCGCCCGCCGGGCCGGACGAACGCAGGGCCGTGCGATCCGGATCCGCGCACGCTCACCGCCCGTGGTGGACAAGGCGCACTGGCTTCAAGATCGGCAGCCCGCTGGGCAGTCTGAGCGGCGATTGGTCCCGGTGGCGGGTGCATCCCCCGCGCGCGGAGCGTACCATGGAGCGGCGGCCGGACCAGGCGGGAATCGGGGCGCCGGCAGATCGCCGCCTTCTGTGGCGCAGCTCAGCCAGCCGCGCGGGCCCGCTGGCGTTCGAAAGGGGAGACGCCTAGGCTTGCTCCGATGCGTGTGAAACGATCCACAGCCCATCGGCGGGTGTGCCGGATGTCCGGGCTCCTCCTGCTGCTGCTGCTGCCGGCGCTGCTGACCGGGCGCGCGGCGGACCCCTCGCGTCCGCAGCGGGCGACGCACGCCACCCGGCCGCGCTTCCAGGCCGAGGTCACCGCGTTCATCGAAGCCGATCGCACCTATGCCGCCCTGCATCTCGAGGTGCCGTACGCCCAGCTCTGTTTCCGCCGCGACTCGTGCGGCGTCTACCGAGCGAGCTTCGAGTGGATCGTCCATGTCTACTCGAAGCGTCGCGAGATCCATGCCGATGCATGGCCGGAGACGCTGGTGGTTGCCGATCGGCGCGCCCTGTGGGGCGAGAGACAGCGGCATGCGCGCAGCCTGCTCTTCGACCTCGCTCCCGGCCCGTACGAGATCGAGGTGATTCTCTCCGAGCCGAACTCGGGACATGGCGGCTCGCTGCGGCTGGCCACCGAGGTCCCCTTTCCGGTTCCCGGCCAGGTGCGCCTCGGCTCGGTCCTGGTCGGGCGCTGCGGTCTGTCCGGACGTCTGGTGACGCTGCGCGCCGACCCGCGCGTGCGCAGTCGCTTCGATTCCCCCGCCGCGGGGATCTGCGCCTATACCGAGCTCTACCATCCCGCTCTGCGCCTCGACAGCGTCGATGTCCGCTGGCAGCTGCACAGCGAGACGTCGGCGGCGCTGATCGACCGGGGCCGGGCGCGCGTCTCCGCGGGCGACGATCTGACGCGTCTGCACTGGCCCCTGCCGATCGCGGCCGACGCCCTGGATGCCTTCCAGCTGCAAGTGGAGGTCACGGCCGAATCGCTGCGCGTGGCGGGAGAGACGCGTTTCAGCGTGCAGAGCGGGGAGGATCCCCCGCTGGATGCCTTCTTCCGGGACCATCTGCGCGTGCTCGAATACATCGCCGAGGAAGACGAGGTGCGCGCGCTCGAGATGGCCGCGCCACGGGACCGGGCGCGGCTCTGGGAGGCGTTCTGGGCCGAGCGCGATCCGACGCCCGGCAGCCAGGTCAACGAGTTCAAGCGCGAGTTCTTCCGGCGCCTCAACTATGCCAACGCCGAGTTCGGGTTGGGGCGACCGGGTTGGCGCACCGATCGCGGGCGCATCTACATCCGCCATGGGGAGCCGGATCAGATCGAGCGCTACCCCTTCCGCATCGAGGGTCCGCCGATGGAGATCTGGCACTACGAACGACTCGGTCGCCGCTACGTCTTTCTCGATCAGCGGGGCTACGGGGTCTACGAACTCGTATCACCCGAGTAGCGGCACGCGCGCCCGCAGCTCGCCCAGGAGACCTTCGATCTCCCGCATGCGTCTCGTCCAAGAATGCTGCTCAGCCAGGGTGCGCCGCGCGCGCGCCGCGGCGGGGTCGCGGTGGCCCAGCGCCGCCTCG
>WJJG01000215.1 GCA_014729815.1 Candidatus Eiseniibacteriota bacterium | reverse complement strand
GGCGTGCCCCAGTGGTCTCCCGCGCGGGTCCTGGCACTGCGCTGGGCCGGGTGGCTCGAGGCTGGGCGCGGGACGCTGGATGGGGCGCGCGAGAAGTGGCACGCGGCGCTGGCCGAGGCTTCCCCGCCGGAACTGCGCGACTCCCTGCGACTGGCGATCGCGGAGAGCTGGTTTGCCGAGGGCCAGTGGGAGCGTGTGGCCTCTCTGCTGCGGGATCCGGTGACGCCCCCTGTCTACGGGGCGCGGTGGGAGCTACTGCGCAGCCGAGCGGCCTTCGAGCTGGGCCGGACCGACAGCGCCAGCGCGGGTATGCAGCGCCTGCTGGCGCGCTGGCCCGAGGCGCCAGACGCATGGCGCAACGAAGCCCATACCCTGCTGGGTTGGCACGCATTGCGCAGAGGGGATCCGGCGGCCGCCCGCGCGCACTATGGCCGGATCCGTGGCCAGCCGGTCGAGGATCTGCCGATCACGCGCTACGGAACGGCCGTGGCCCAGATCCAGGCCGGGGACTTCTCGGCGGCGACCGAGACGCTGTCTCCCGGTCCCCCGGTTGCCGAGACGCATCCCGTGCACCACGCCTGGGCCTATGCCCTGGCGTACGCGCGGTTCCAGCTCGAGCGCTACGACGGCGCCCTGGAGGCGCTCGAGGCCTTCCGAGGTCGCGTGTCCGCCGACAGTCTCTCCCAGGGCGCGCTGTCGCTGCGTGGTGACTGCCACTACCGGCGAGGCGAGATGGATGCGGCCTACGACGCCTATGCCAAGGCCGCCGCGCAGGTGAGCGACGTGCCCGAAGCGCTGCATCGCCGCATGGCCCTCTCGGCGATTGGGTCGCAGCGCTGGGGAGCTGCAGCACGACTCTTCGGAGAGCTGATCCTGCGCTTCCCCGGGACCCGTTACGCCGGCGAGTACCACTTCTGGCGCGCCGAGGCCTTCTATCGGCTGGGGCGGCTCTCGGAAGCGATCCGGCACTACTCGCAGGCCGAACGCCACGAGGCCTACGCAGCGCGTGCGGCCTACGCCCTCGGCTGGTGCGAGTACGACGCCGGGCGGTTCCAGGCCGCGCTCGATCATTTTCTCCGAGCCCGCACTGCCTGTCGGGAGTGTCCCTTTGCCGCGGATCTGGCGCTGCGCGCGGGCAATTGCCTCTTCAACCTGGGCCGCATCGACGAAGCCGCCGATGCCTTCGCCACGGCCGCGCGGTTGGCGGCGGCGCAGCAGTTGGGCGACCTGGCGCAGGAGGCCGCCTTCCGGCTGGCCTGGACGGATTTCCGGCAGGCGCGCTTCCGGCAGGCGGCCCAGCGCTTCGAACGCATCCGTCAGCGCGAGCGCGACACGCCGCTCGGTGCCCGCGCGCTCTACTGGGAAGGGCAGGCGCTCTTCCGGCAGGATCGCTATGCGGACGCGCTGGAGCGTCTGCAGCGCGTCCTGCGACACGCGGGCACCGGCGATACATTGCGCGCGCGTGCGCTGCTGGCCGTCGGGGATGCGCATTTCAACGCGGGCGAGGTCGGGGAAGCGATCGGCTGGTATCGCCGCGTCCTCGAGTCTCCTGGTGCGGATCGTGCCCTGGCCCGGAGTGCCCAGGAGTCGGTGATCGAATGCCGACTCCGTTTGGGAGAGACGGATGCGGCGCGTGAGGAGATCGAACGGCTGGCCAGCGCGTTCCCCGAGGCGGAAGGGGTCGCCGAGCGCTACCGGCAGATCGGAGAGAGCTACTTTCGCGAGCGTCGCTACCAGGACGCACTCGCGGCCTTCGCCGACTTCCTCGAGCGCACCCCACCCGGCGATCCGCGCGTCTCCGAGGTGCGTTTCGATATGGCCCGAGCGCGCGAGGCGAGCGGCCAGACGATCGAGGCTGCGCGCGCCTTCGAGGCCCTCGGATCGAGCGCGCAGTTCCGGCGGCCGGCCGACGCTCTGCTGCGCGCCGGGCGGCTCTACCTGCAGGCCGGGGAACCGAGCCGCGCGCTAACGGTCTTCGAGCAGCGCCTGGCCTTCGATCTGGAACCGGCTGCGGCGGCGCGTACGCGGGCCCATCTCGCACAGGCCTACAGCGAACTCGAGCAGCCGACCGCGGCGCAGAACGAATGGGAGAAGGTCGCGCACGCCGGCTCTGGGGCACCCGACTCCTTGCGCGCGGTCGCCAGCCTGCAGCTGGGCCGCATGGCGTTCGCGCAGCAGCTCTGGTCGGATGCCGCCGCGCGCTTCGCGGCCGCGGACAGCCTGGGGCTCTCTCCCCAGATCTATCGCACGTCGTACTGGGCCGGCGAGTCGGCGTTCCAGGCCGGAGACACCCTGGCCGCACAGCGCTGGCTGGAGCGGTTCCTCGAAGTCGGGGAGCGGGAGGCGCTCTGGGAGGCGACTGCGCGAATGCGTCTGGCGGAGTGCTACGAGGCGCGGCGCGATACGCTCACGGCCCGCGCGCAGTATGAGGCGATCCTGGGCCTGGATCTGCACGACAGCAGCCTGCGGGAGGAGTCGCGAGCGCGCCTGCAGGCACTCGAGGAGTAGGAGCGTGTTGGCATCGCTGGCGAGAATCGCGCTAGGGAGCCGCGGGATCCGCCCAGGATCCCTGGCTGGCTGGATGCTGGTCGGAATGCTCGCCGCCTCCCCGAGCGTGCCTGCACAGGGGGCGGCCGAGGGAGCGGTCTCCGCTGAGACCGCGACGGCGACCGCGGTGTCCGACAGCGTGCGCCGCGGCGTCTCCGGCGAACTCTCGCGACCGCCCGAAGCGGCGTCGCGAGTTCCATCGGGACCGGCGGCAGAATCGGGACGGCCGGCCTTCCGCCTGCCGGACATCGTAGTTGCTGGCGAGGATCAGAGCCGCCTGGGGGGTGGCGTGCGCATGCTGGGCGCCGAGGTGCCCGGCATTTCCCCGGAACAGGAGCCGCTGCTGATCGAGCCGGGCGTGACGCAGTATCGCCGGCGTCGCAGCCGCCCGTTCGCGGTGGCTTGGCCCCCGCGCGCCACCGTCTATGCGCCGCACGGGTGGCTTCGCGCACGTGCAGCCGGCGGACCGTTCGGTTCGCTGGTCCTGCTGGCCCTGCCCCGGCAGCGTCCCCAGGCGCTCCTCTGGATGGAGCTGGAGAGCTGGCAGGAGCGCGTGCCGGACCGGGAGCACAGCGCGATCGACTTGGGGTGGCGCGAGGTTCATTCCCCCCGGGATCCGACCTGGCGCCTGGCTTTCGATCTGCGCGGCGCTCGCGAGACCTGGCAGGGGGTGGATCGACCGGACCGCGAGAGCGAGCAGGACGCCGCCGCGACATGCCTGCACCTCGAGCGAGGGGGCACACTCGCCGGCCGCCAGCTCGTCTGGACGGGCGAGTTGGCGGCCGGTGCGTCGCGCACCCGCTTCTGGGATCCCGCACCAGACGCGCAGGATCGACAGCGGCGCACGGACAGTTGGCTGGTCCTAACGGGCGGCGTGCGCACACTGCCCGCCGCTCCGGATCTGCGAACGCTGGATGATACCGGTGTCGTGCTGGCGCTCTCGGGCGCCTTCGCGCGGCTGGATGGTCCCTGGTCATCGGCGCGCTCCGGTGCCCGTTGGTCGGGACGGTGGGCTTGGCGGCAGCCGATGGATCTGGGCACGTTGGAGCTCGGTTGGGCCGGAGAAGGCGATGCCGGGCACGAACAGACCCTCTGGGCTCCTCATCTGCGCTACGAGCGGAGCTGGCGGGCGGCGGGCACGCATTTGGCGCTGACGATCTCGCCCCGGCGTCTCTATGCCGATGGGCCGCTGCGACGCGCGCGCCGCGGAACGGGGACGCGCGCGCTAATGGGCCGCGGACTCGACTGGTTCGCGACGCCCTTCCCGACGGTGGGCACCACCGAGCTTCCCCCCCAGGACGCCTGGCCGCGCTATGCACTCTCTCTGGTGCGGGTGTCGCCCAACCTGGATCTGCGGCTGGGGGCCAGCGCCGCGCAATGGAAGCGACCGTTCGACTGGCAGTCGATCGGGCCGACGACGGACCGCGACCTCTGGACGCTTGTCGGCGCCGCGCACCGCTGGGTCGTCGAGGGGACCATCGCCGGAGAGTGGCGCATCGCCGAGCCGCTCGAGTTCCATTTGCGCTACCGCGGTTTGCGTGAGATGCACCGTCCCGACGGTGTCGGCCGCCTTCGGTTTCTTCCGGAGCACGAAGCCGTTTCCGCCGTACGGTTCACGCCGGGGATCTGGCTGGCGGAGTTGGCGGCGCATGCGCGCAGCCGCGTGGCCACGGGGGCAGCGGACGAGACGATCGCGCCGTTCGTGACCTACGATGGGCGCTGCGGCGTGCGGCTGGGTGCTCATCTCGTCGCACTGGTGATCGAGAATCTCACTGCAGCCCCAGCGGCGCTACGCCCGCACGAAGTCTCCGATGCACGCTGGTTCGGAATCGAATGGAACCATGCATTTGGCACGCACGTTCCTTGACACGCGCACCTTAATGGAGCAAAAAGAGGACGCGGCGCAACAGGAAGCACTCATTCGGAGTGCAGGGGAGGACGCGCCTGACCATGTCGTTGCTGCAAAAGGGCGGGATCCTGATGATCCCGATCGTGATCTGCTCGATCGTCGCGGTTGCGATCATCATCGAGCGGTTGGTGAAGCTGGCGCGTGTGCGACGCGAGAACGCGCGCTTCCTGGACGCGATTCGCGGTCGGATCCGCGCCGGAGACCTCGACGAAGCGATTCACGTCTGTCGTGAGAATCTCTCTTCACCGCTCTCGGCGGTCTTTCTCGAGGCCTTGCTGCACATCCCGCAGGGAGAGCGTCGCACGCGCGAGGCGATCAGCGAAGCGGGGGAGCGTGAAGCCGCGCGTCTGGAGCGCAACGTGGGTGGGCTGGCGACGATCGTCGGCGGAGCTCCGTTGCTCGGCTTCCTGGGGACCGTCATCGGGATGATCCTCGCCTTCCAGCGCATCGAAGCGCTCGGCGGCAACGTGGACGCGAGTGTCCTGGCCGGTGGGATCTGGCAGGCGTTGCTGACGACCGCCGCGGGTCTGACGGTGGCCGTCCCGACGTTCTTCGCACACAACTACATCGTGGCCCGCGTGCACAGCGAGGTGCAGATTATGGAGGATCGCTCCCGCGATCTGATGATCCTGCTGACCACCGGCGAGGATCGCATGGGGTTCATCGAGGAGGCCGGTGCGGATCGCGCCGGGGAGGGCTGACCCATGCGCTTCACCAAGAAATCGCGCCTGATCAGCGCCCTGGAATCGACGGCCATGGCCGATATCATCTTTCTGCTGCTGATCTTCTTCCTCCTCTCCTCCTCCTTCATTCTGCAGACCGGAGTCAAGGTCGATCTGCCGCAGGTCACCAAGACGGAGCCGCAGACCGAGCGGGATGTCGTGGTGACCCTGAACCGGCAGGGGGAACTGTTCCTGGATGGCGTGGCCATTCCTTGGCCGCAGTTCCGTGGGGAACTCGAGGAGCGATTGACGGCGGCCTCTCACCGCACGGTGATCGTCAAGGGCGATGCCGAGGTCAGTCTCGGGCGTACCGTGGAGGTGATGGACATCGCGCGGCAGGTCGGCGCCGAGCAGTTGGCGATCGCCGCGCGATCTGTGCAGGAGCGTGAGCGGCGCTAAGGTGGCGCAACGTGAGTCGGAAAACGCAATCGCTGCTACCCGAAGAGCAGCGTTGGGAGCATCGGCGACGGGAGCCGGGGCGCTTGGGCTGGTTCTTCGTCTCGCTCGCGCTGCATGCCGCGTTGCTCTTCTTCGCCGGCGGCTGGATCGAACCCGGTCGCCTGCAGACCGAGCGGCCCTTCGTGGTGGAGCTGGTGCCGCCCCCCGTCGTAGTGCGGGACGATCCGGAACAGGATCGGGTGCCTCCACGATCTCCGCCGGAGGCGGAATCGGAGCCATCCGATCCGATCGAGTCGAGCCCGGCCCCGGAGTCGGAGGAGGCGCCTGCGGAGCGCCGCGACGCGGAGGAGCAGCTTTCGGAGGAGGTCTCGCCGCAGGGCGTCCCCGAGATGGTCGAGGAGCTGGCGCCGGATCCAACGCCGACGCCATCGGTGGTTTCCGAGCCGGCGACCGGCGACAGCGCGGGGGTCCAGCCCGACGCGCCGTTCCGGCGGGAAGTGGCCAGCGAACCGTCCGCGCCGCCGCGACGCGATGTGGCCAGCGAAGCGGCCCGCCGTCTGCTGGCGGCGATGGACACGCTCGTGCGGCTGCGGCCGGCGTCCGACGTGCCGCCCGCGGCGCCGCCGCGCGAGACGAGGGTGCCGGCGGAACCGGGACGCAGGTTGGGCTCGGAAGCCGGGATCACCGGTCCGCTCGGGCGCCGCGGCCTGATCTACCTCGAGCATCCGGACTTCCCCGAGTGGGCCGAGGCCGAGGGGGTCGTGGCCGAGGCGCGCTTCAAGTTCTGGGTCTCGGCGGCGGGGACCGTGGTCGAGACCCAGAGCCTGACGAAGAGCGGCCACCCGGAGTTCGACAACCTGGCCCGCTCTGCGCTGCAGCGCTGGCGCTTCGAACCCTTGCCACCGGGCCAGGAGCGAGACGAATGGGGTGAAGTGCGCATCGTCTGGGGCTTCCCACAGGCGCCCTCGGGGCCGAGTTGGGGACGCTAGCCCCCTGTAGGATGGGAGGGGAGCGGATGGCGAGAACCGCGTCTGCACGAACGCTCGATCCGGAATCGGCCCAGCTGTGCCTCGCGGCGCTGGACATCGGACTCTGCGTGGTCGGTCGAGGCGGCGATGTGCGCTACCTGAATCCGACCGTGCAGGAGCTCTTCGAGGTCCGCTCCGAGGAGATCCTAGGGGCGCCGGTCAGCGAACTGCTGGGGCTGGCGCACGACGGACCGCTCGGTCCGGAGGGGGAGGTTTGGCGCCGCTGCGTTCTACCGCCCACGCAGATCCTCACCCAGCGCGGCGAGAAGGAGCTGGCTCTCGAGTGCCGCATCGTACCGCTGGGGCGCAAGTCCCGCCCCGACGGGGGACTGCTCCTGATCGAGGACATCTCCGAATCGGCGGAGGAGCAGGCCTTTCAGCGCAACATCGACCGCTTCAGCTCGATGGGGAGCATCTCGGCCGTCTTTGCGCACGAGATCCGCAATCCCCTCACCGGCATACGCACTACGATCCAGTTCGTCGAGACCAAGCTGCCCGACGATTCCGCGTTGCGCGGGGATCTCGACGATGCCATCAAGGAGCTCGATCGCATCGAGCAGTTCACCACCGACCTGCTGCAGTTCGCGCGACCCAAGATCTCGGCTCTCGAGCCGGCCAATCTGAACGACCTGATCGAGAAAGTGCTCGGCAACGTCTCCGCACGCTGCGAAGAGCAGCAGGTGCAGCTCAAGCGCGAGCTGACAGAGGAGCTGCCGGAGATTCCGCTCGATGCCGATGCGGTGCAACAGGCGCTGCTCAACATCATCATCAACGCCTTGGATGCCATGCCGACCGGGGGAACGCTGCGGGTCAGCTCCTCCACGCGTCGCTATCGTACCCGGCGCGCGGTGGAGGTGGCGGTCGCCGATACCGGCACCGGGATTTCCGAGGAGCACATGGAGAAGATCTTCGACCCCTTCTTCACCACGCGCGGCGCGGGCGGGACCGGGCTCGGACTCTCGATTGCGCTGCAGGTGGCCAAGGAACACAACGGGCGCATCTATGTGCGCAATCGGCCACAGGGAGGGGCGATCTTCCGGCTCTCGTTCCGGGTGCCGGATGAGTCCGAAGGGAACGGATCATGAGACGGGCGCGCGTGCTAGTGATCGATGACGAGCCTCTGGTACGGCGCAGCACGGCGCGCTTGCTCGAGGATCACGGCTACGAGGTGGTGACGGCCACGTGCGCCCAGGAGGGACTGGCGCGCTTCGAGTCGACCCAACCCGAGGTCGTCATCCTGGATGTGCGCCTGCCGGACGGATCGGGTCTGGAACTCCTCCCGCGCTTGCAGGAGATCGATCCGGCAGCCAAGATCGTCGTGATCACCGCCTTCGGGAAGACCAGCGAGGCGGTGCGCGCGATGAAGCTGGGAGCGGCCGACTTCCTGAAGAAGCCCTACGACATCGAGGAGCTCCTGCACGCGGTCAGCGGCGCTGCCAAGCAGATCGCCGACGAAAAGCGACTCGATGTCTACCGCAAGCGCGAACGCGTCACGCTGGCGCGCTCGCAGATGATCGGACGCTGCGCGGCGATGCAGGCCGTGCGCGAACTGGTGCGCAAGGTGGCTGTCTCGGAGACGACCACCGTCTTGGTGACCGGGGAGAGCGGGACGGGGAAGGAGCTGCTGGCGCGCGCCGTTCATCATCACTCGGCACGTCGCGACGCGCCGTTGATGGAGATCAACTGCTCGACGTTCCAGGAGGCCCTGCTCGAGAACGAGCTCTTCGGGCACGAGAAGGGCGCCTACACGGGCGCCGACCATCTCAAGCGCGGTCTGGTGGAGCTCTGCGATGGAGGCACGCTGTTCCTGGACGAGGTCTCCGAGATGCCGCCGCGCGTACAGGCGAAGCTCCTGCGCTTCATCGACAACACCTCGTTCAAGCGCGTGGGGGGGAATCGGGACATCACGGTCGACATCCGCCTGATCGCCGCAACCAATCAGGATCTGGAAGCGGCGATCGCCGAGCAGCGCTTTCGTCAGGACCTCTACTTCCGGCTCAAGGTGGTCTCGATCCACCTGCCTCCGCTGCGAGAGCGGGACGAGGACATCCTGCTCCTGGCCTCCCGGTTCCTGGAGCGCTTCAGCGAGGAGTTCCGCAAGGACTTCCGACGGATCTCACCGGCGGCAGCCGAGCAGCTCCTGCGCTATCCGTGGCCGGGTAACGTGCGCGAACTGCAGAACGTGCTCGAACGGATCGTTCTCCTCGAGGAGGGCCCGGAGCTACTGCCGCGCCATCTTCCTCCGGAAGTTCTTCGGCGCCAGAGCGGGACGACGCGACGTCCCTCCGATGCGATCGGCGCCGACGCCGCGGGCGACTTCTGGCAGCGCTTCTACGAGCGCTGCTGCCACCATGCACGCGGGCGCCTACTCAAGCTGCGCGCGCTCGAAGAGATCTACATCGATCTCGTCTTGAGCGAGTGCGAGGACAATCGCAGTCGGACGGCTCGTTTGCTGGGCGTCTCGCGCCAAGGTCTCCTCGATCGACTGCGACGCATGGCCGAGAGCCGCAGGCAGAATCGCGCGGACGGTCTGCCGGCCGGGGGGCCTGTCCCGTCCGTCGAGTCGACGCCTTCCTCCCGGACAGATCGACGCGACGCCGGACAGGACGAGGCGGTCTCCTTCTCGCCCAAGCGTGCCCAATGAGATGACATGTCCAGTTTCTTGGCGGGCCCATAAGACCCGCATTGTCAATAGCTTGCAGGCCTAAAGGCCGTAGCCATAAAGATAGCTTGCAGTTGCGTTCTCCAGCCGCCTCCTCGCCCGGACTCTCGATCCATGTAACCCCCCCAGGTATAAACCGTTGCGCCGCCGGCCGGATCTGCTGCTCTGTGGCACCCTTCTTGCCTTTGTTTTCAAACGTAGGGGTATGCCATGAAGCACAAGGCTCTGATCGTCGACGATGAGGCCCTGCTGGTGCGGACCCTCTCGCAGGCGTTTCGTGAAGCGGGCTTCGAGGTGGCTTCGGCTGGTTCGGCCGAGGAGGCGTTGGAGGTCTACGCCTCGCACGCCCCATTCGATTTGATCGTGGTGGACAACCGGCTTCCCGGAAAGTCGGGTCTCGACCTACTGGAGGCGGTGGAGCGTCCCGCAGACACGCGCGTTGTGCTGATGACTGCCTATGACACCGCCGATACACACAAGAGAAGTCTCCAGTTGGGTGTGGACCTCTACTTGAAGAAGCCGTTCGATCTGGAGTCGCTACTCAGCAAGGCTTCGGAACTCGTAGGGAAGGGGGCAGAGGCCTAGCGCGTCTGCCCGGGCTCTCGTAACGACCCTAGAATGGAGGGGGGAACCGCAATGCGTTGTGCTCCGAAACCGGCCAGGAAGAAGAAGAAGACGGCCAAGAAGGTGGCGAAGAAGCGCGCCAAGAAGCGCACCACCAAGAAGAAGACCGGCCGCAAGGTGACCAAGAAGAAGAAGGTCACCCGGAAGAAGCGGAAGGTCACGCGCAAGAAAAAGAAGGTCACCCGCAAGAAGCGGAAGGTCACTCGCAAGAAGAAGAAGGTGACGCGCAAGAAGAAGAAGACGGCCAAGAAGCGCACGACGCGTCGCAAGAAGCGCGTGACCAAGAAGAAGTAGCAATCCGTCCGGGAACTCTCCGACTGCCCGCTGGGGCGGCATCAGCCGGTGGATTTCCTCGGGGGAGTGGCGGTCTCAAAGATACGGCTCCCCCGAGGGATTCAGCGTCGGGGGGGGCGGATGCGGCAGAAAGAAAGTTCCCCGCCAAAAACGCACCCCGTCCGTTGGGCCCCAATTGGTGAACCCGCCAACCTGAGATTGGGCCGTCTGGTGGGGCGATCCCGTTAGTGGCAGGGAACCCCGCTACGCTGAACCGAGCGTAGACCCAGGTCCCAGGCCTGTCAAGCCCCTGGCATGGCGCGCCTGGGACCTTTTCTGTCCGGCAGGGCTGACCTAGAATGGCCTCGGTTCGCGGCACTCGATCATCCACTGCAACAGCTCGGGCGGCAGGCGGCTCGGGACTCGGCCATCGAGCCAGGGAGGGTGTGTGAAAGTTCTGGTAACGGGGGGCGCGGGCTATATCGGCAGCGTGGCTGCCGAAATGCTGATCGAGGCGGGCCATGCAGTCGTCGTGCTCGACAATCTCAGCCGGGGGCACCGCGCGGCCGTGCCGCCCGAGGCGACCCTCAGAATCGGTGATATACGTTTGCAGCAGGAGGTTGCGGGTCTGCTGCGATCCGAGAAAGTCGACTGCGTGATGCACTTCGCCGCCTCCAGCCTGGTCGGTGAGTCGATGGAGCACCCCGGAGACTACTTCGACAACAACGTCATCGGCATCCTGAGACTGCTCGAGGCAATGCGAGAGACGGGCATCGATCGCATCATATTCTCTTCCACCGCTGCTACATACGGGGAGCCGAGGCAGATCCCGATTCGCGAGTCCGACCCGGTGGAGCCGACCAATCCGTACGGGGAGAGCAAAGCGATCTCGGAGCGGATTCTGAGCTGGTATCGACGCGTTCACCGCTTTCGGTATGCCTCTCTGCGCTACTTCAACGCGGCGGGTGCTTCGGAGGCGCACGGAGAGGACCACGCGCCCGAGACGCATCTGATCCCCCTGGCGCTGGAGGCCGCCGCGGGCCGGCGCTCGCACCTGGGCATCTTCGGCGACGACTACGGCACACCGGACGGGACCTGCATCCGCGACTACATCCATGTCTGCGACCTGGCGGACGCGCACATTCGTGCGCTCGAGCTTCTCGAGCAGCTCGATGGAAAGGATGAAGCGGTCTTCAATCTGGGAAACGGGGAGGGCTACTCGGTGCGTGAGGTCGTCGCCGCCGTCGAGCGCGTCACCGATCATGAAGTCCCTGTGCGCAACCTCCCCCGGCGCCCGGGCGACCCCGCGCGCCTGGTGGCCTCTGCCGAGCGTGCACGAGCCGTGCTGGGATGGCGGCCGCGCCGCACGACACTCGATCAGATCGTGGGCGACGCCTGGTCCTGGATGCAACGACATCCAGATGGCTACGAGAGCTGAAGTCGTAGCCAAGGAGAAGTATGCCGGACCTCTTTGCAGATGGGGATCTCCAGGCGCCCCTGGCCGAGCGCATGCGGCCGCGAAGCCTCGACGAGGTTCTGGGGCAGGAGCATCTGACCGGGTCCGGGGGCGTGCTGCGTCGGGCCGTCGAGTCGGGTGAGATTCCCTCGATGATCCTCTGGGGACCTCCGGGCACGGGGAAGACGACCCTGGCACGCATCCTCGGGACCGTGTCCGGCTATCGCCCCGAGCAGTTCAGTGCCGTGTTGGCGGGCGTGCGGGATGTCCGCCGAGTAGCCGAGGAGGCGCGCCAGGCCCGGCGGTCGCATGGATTGCGGACGCTGCTCTTCATCGACGAAGTCCATCGTTTCAACAAGGCCCAGCAGGACGCCCTGCTTCCGCATGTCGAGGACGGCACGATCGTTCTGATCGGAGCGACGACGGAGAATCCGTCCTTCGAGGTGATCAGCGCGCTGCTTTCCCGCTCCCACGTCTTCGTGGTCAAGCCGCTCGGGGCGCCGCAGCTTCGGCTGCTCGCCGAACGCGCGCTCTCCGATGCCGGGCGTGGTCTGGGGGGGCGCGGTCTGGAGATCGGGGAGGAGGCGCTCGAGAGCCTGATCGATGCCAGCGATGGAGATGCCCGTCAACTGCTCAACGCGCTCGAGACGCTCGGAACGCTCGTGGCGCCCGATGCGCACGGACGCCGAGCCGTGACGGGCGCGACGTTGAGGCGCTTGAAAGATCGCATCTTCCTGCGCTCCGATCGGCAGGGTGAAGAGCATTTCAATCTGATCTCGGCCCTGCACAAGAGCGTGCGCGGGAGCGATCCGGACGCCACGCTCTACTGGCTGGCGCGCATGCTGGAGAGCGGGCAAGATCCGCTCTACGTGGCCCGCAGACTGGTGCGGATGGCCTCCGAGGACGTAGGGCTGGCTGATCCCGCGGCCCTGATGATCGCCGTGGCGGCCAGGGACGCCGTGCACTTCATCGGGTTGCCCGAGGGCGCCCTGGCGTTGGCCGAAGCGGCCGTCTACATGGCCCTGGCGCCGAAGAGCAACTCGCTCGAGCTGGCCTACGGTCGGGCTCGCGAGGCGGCGACCGAGCAAGGCAGCCGGGGGGTGCCGCTCCATTTGCGCAACGCGCCCACCCGCCTGATGAAGGAGCTGGGATACGGGCGCGCGTACCGGTACCCGCATGACGTGCCGGGACGGTGGGTGGAGGAGGACTACTTCCCGGAGGGACTCCGCCGCCGCCGCTACTACGAGCCCAGCGATCAGGGGCGGGAGGCGCGACTCTGGGCGGCGCATTTGGAGCGCATCCGCCGCGCGCGCCAGATGCAGTCGCCGGGCGACGGGCCTCGACGATCTGGCTCCGAAGCGTCATCGGAAGGAGAAGATCGCAAGGGGGGTTGACCGGACGCGCCGGCTGACGCAGACTCTTCCGATCCGACTTCTCGTGTCCCCGTCGTCTAGGCCGGCCTAGGACACCGCCCTTTCACGGCGGCAACACGGGTTCGAATCCCGTCGGGGACGCCACTCCTTCCTCCCGATCTCCTGGGCGACCGACCTCGGTCGGCGGGTGCCTGCCTTCGCCCGGGGTCTCCGGTCTTCGCGTCGCTGGACGAGGACTCGATCCTCGTGACAAGATCACGGTTCCGTGCCGAGCGTCCTTGTGCGGGAGAGGATGGGAGCTTGGGAGCCAAGGATTCCCACGCGCATCTGGAAGGATCGATCATCGGATCGATCCTCAAGATGGGCGTGCCCTCGATGATCGGCTTCGCCTTCGGCAACCTCTACGATCTGGCAGATGCCTACTGGCTCTCGCGCCTGGGTTCCACCCCCGTGGCCGCGGTCACGATCCTGGGCCCGTTCCTGTGGGTCGTGCACTCGGCCAACATGATCGTCGGGGCCGGCTCGGTGGCGGTCATCTCGCGGCGGTGGGGCGAGCGGGACCGGCTGCGCACGGAGCTGGCCATCCGCGAAACCCTGCTGCTCAAGTGGATCGTGGCGCTCGGTGTGGGGTTGGCCGGCTATCTCTTCGTGCCCTGGATCATCCGCGTGCTGGGCGCCGAGGGCGAGGCGATCGATCTGGGCGTGACCTACGGTCGGATCATCTTCCTGGGCATCGGATTCAACTTCGCGACCTACTCGATCTTCACCGCCCTGCGCGGGGTGGCCAACCCGAAGATGGCCATGGTCATCATGTTGGGATTCACGGTCCTCAACATCGTCCTCGATCCCTTCCTGATCTTCGGTTGGTGGGTCTTCCCGCCCATGGGCGTGGCAGGGGCCGCCTGGGCCTCGGTGATCTCGTATGCGACCGCCTTCGCCGTGGGCCTCCTGGTCCTGACCAGCGGCGTGGCGAACATCCGCCTGCACCTGCGCAGCGCCCATCCGGTACAGTGGCGCATCATGGGACAGATCCTGCGGATCGGGGCACCGACCGCAATCGGGGAGATTTCCTTCTCCTCCGCGCGCACGGTGATCATGCCGATGATCTCGATGTTCGGCATGGGCGTTGTGGCCGCCTACGGTGTCAGCACGCGCATCTCCTCTTTCGGCATCATGCTGCTGGTGGGGATCGGATTGGGCCTCTCGGCGCTGATCGGCCACAATGTGGGTGCCGGCAAGCTCGAACGCGCCCGGCGCACGGCCCATCAGGCGGTCCTGCTGGCAACCGGGATCATGACCGCCATCGGAGTGCTGACCTTCGTGGGGGCCGGCTTCATCATGCGGCGCTTCTTCGCGGACCCGCAAATCGTGGCCCACGGAATCGAGATGATGCGCATCTTCTCGCTGGGGTTCCCCTTCATCGGTCTCTACATCACACTCGAGAACGTCTTCGGCGGCGTTGGTGAGAACCGCCCGGCGATGATCGCCAACATCATCCACTCCTGGGTGCTGGAGGTCCCGGCCGTGTATGCCTGCACCAAGTTGCTCGGGTGGAGCCAGACCGCGGTCTGGTGGTCGATCGTCGCGGCGGGGACCATCATCGCCACGATCTTCTACTCTTACTACCGGCGGGGGAGCTGGCTGCACGTGAAGGTCTGAGCGGATGACGGTACGCATGGGGCAGGCGGAGTGGGTTCCGCGCGGCGTGATCTTCGACGTCCAGCGCTTCTCGATCCACGACGGACCCGGGATCCGTACGACGGTCTTCTTGAAGGGCTGCCCGCTGCGCTGCGACTGGTGCCACAATCCCGAAGGCGTGGCCTTCGATCCCGAGCTGCTCCGGGTCGCCGCGCGGTGCATCGGCTGCGGGGCCTGTGTGGCGGCCTGTCCGCACGCGGCGCGGACGGAGGAGCTCTCGCCCCGGGATCCGCGGTCCACGGACTGCCGGCGCTGCGGGCGTTGCGTGGAGGCTTGTCCGAGCGGCGCGCGGCGGCTGGTGGGGGAGACGATCGACGTGGCCGCGCTGCTGGATCGCCTTGCGCGAGATCGTCCCTTCTACGAGGAGTCGGGCGGAGGCGTGACCTTCTCGGGGGGCGAGCCGTTGGCGCAGGCGCCCTTCCTGCTGGCCAGCCTGGCGGCCTGTCGGCGGGAGGGTCTGCACACGGCCATCGATACGAGCGGCTGCGCGTCGCGCGAGACCGTCTTGGCTGTCGGACGCGCCGCCGACCTGATCCTCTACGATCTCAAGATCGCGGATGCGGAGCGCCATCGCGGCCGCACCGGGGCTCCGCTGGAGCCGATCCTGGAGAATCTGCGGGCGCTGGATGCAGCCCACACCAGGATTTGGATACGCGTCCCGCTCATCCCGGGCTTCAACGACCGTCCCGAAGCGCTGCAGGCGCTCGGACGCGTGATCTCGGGGCTGCCCCGCACGCGGAGGGTGCATCTGCTACCCTTTCACCACGGACGCTCCGCGAAGCGGGCGGACCGCATGAGGACGGGGGACCGAGGCGCCGGAGCGGCTGTGTCCGCCATCGCCGGGGCAGGCCCGAAGGGCGCCCCCGAACCCGCCAGCGTCGAGGCCGCCCGGGCGCAGCTCGCAGCGATGGGTCTCGACGTTCACATCGGAGGGTAGCGCGCGCGCGAGCACTCGGCGGCCGAGGAGCCGCCGGAGAGGGGGCGGAGAGATGACGGAACGCGTCGCGCGGCTGCGGGAGCGCAGCCTGGCCGCGAATCCCGAGGTCTCGGCCGCGCGCGGGCTGCATGTCACCGATGTCTACGCGCGTCACGCCGCGAACACCCCCGCGCCGATCCTGCGCGCATTGGCCCTGCAAGAGGTATTGCGCAGGCAACCGATCTTCCTCGATCCGGACGAGCTGATCGTCGGCGAGCGGGGACCGAGGCCGAAGGCCACTCCGACCTATCCCGAGATCACCTGCCACTCGCTCGAGGACCTTGCGGCCCTGGATGGACGGGAGAAGAACCACTACCGGGTGCCCGACGGCGTTCGGCGCGTCTACGAGTCGCGGATCATCCCCTTCTGGTTCGGACGCAGTCTGCGCGAGCGGCTCTTCGCGCAGCAGCCACCCGAATGGCACGCCGCGTATGCGGCAGGGATCTTCACCGAGTTCATGGAACAGCGAGCGCCCGGCCACACGGTGGCCGACGGGAAGATCTACGCCCACGGTCTCGCGGGGCTGCTGCGAGAGATCGCGCATGCGCGCGAGCGTTTGGGCGTCCTGGCGCCGGAGGATCCGCGAGCGGACGAGTGGCGCGCGATGGAGATCGCCGCCGCAGCGCTGATCACCTTCGCCTGGCGTCACGCACAGACCGCCCGCCAGTGGGCCGAACGGCGGCCGCAGCAGCGCGGAGACCTACTCGAGGTGGCGCGCATCTGCGAGCGGATCCCCGCGGAGCCGCCCGAGTCGTTCCACGAGGCGCTGCAGGCCTACTGGTTCTGCCATCTGGGCGTGATCACCGAGCTCAACGGCTGGGACGCCTTCTCGCCCGGGCATCTCGATCAGCACCTCGAGCCCTACTACCAGCGGGGGCTGGCCGATGGATCGCTGACCCGCGAGCGGGCGCGAGAGCTGCTGGGCTGCTTCTTCATCAAGTTCAACAATCACCCGGCGCCCCCCAAGGTGGGCGTCACCGCGGCGGAGAGTGGCACGTACGCCGACTTCGCCAACATCAACCTCGCGGGACTGCGCCCGGGCGGGCGCAGCGCGGCGGGCCCTGTCTCGGAGCTGCTGCTCGAGGTGATCGACGAGCTGCATCTGCTTCAGCCGAGTACCAACGTGCAGATCTCACGCGAGACGCCGGATGCATTCCTGCAGTCCGCCTGCCGGGTCATCCGCAAGGGATACGGCTTCCCCTCCGTCTTCAACGCCGATGCGGTCGTCGCGGAGCTCACCCGGCAGGGCAAGCGGCTCGCCGATGCGCGCGAAGGCGGGACGAGCGGCTGCGTGGAGGCCGGCGCGTTCGGCAAAGAGGCCTACATTCTGACCGGCTACCTGAACCTGCCGAAGCTGCTCGATCTCGCGCTGCATGGCGGTCGTGATGGGCGGGACGGGGCCCTGCTGGGACCGCACACGGGCGATGCGCGGCGTTTCCGATCCTGCGCCGAGCTCTTCGAAGCCTGGCAGCGGCAGCTGGAGCACTTCGTCGAGATCAAGCTGGCGGGCAACGCACGGGTCGAGCGGGTCTACGCAGCCGAGATGCCGGCGCCGTTCCTCTCGCTGCTGATCGACGATTGCATCGCATGCGGGCGCGACTACAACGCCGGGGGAGCGCGCTACAACACCAGCTACATCCAGGGCGTCGGGATCGGCACCCTGACCGACAGCCTGGCCGCGATCGAGACAGTGGTCTACGAGCAAGGCCGTGTGACCATCGGAGAGCTGATCGCGGCGCTCGACCGCGACTTCGGCGATCCGGACGACGCCGTGCACCCCGCTGGGTCGGGGGAGGCACTGCGGCAGCGGCTGCGCAATCGGGCGCCCAAGTGGGGCAACGACCAAACGGCGGCCGACCGGTGGATGCGCCGGGCCTTCGAGGCCTTCTACCGGACGGTCGAGGGACGGCCAAACGGGAGGGGCGGACAGTATCACATCAACATGCTGCCCACGACGAGCCACGTGCACTTCGGCTCCCTGACCGGCGCCACCGCGGACGGCCGACGGGCCGGCGCGCCCTTCTCGGAGGGGATCTCCCCGGTGCAGGGGATGGATCGTCATGGCCCGACCGCCGTCTTGCGCTCCGCCGCCAAGATGGATCATCGGCGTACGGGGGGCACGCTGCTGAACATGCGCTTCACACCGGATCTACTGGCGGGCGAGGAGGGACTCGCACGACTGGCCCAGCTCATCCGCACCTACTTCCGACTTGGGGGGCACCATATCCAGTTCAATGTCGTCTCCACCGAGCGGCTGCGCGCGGCGCAGGCCGATCCGGAGGCCCACCGGGATCTGATCGTGCGCGTGGCCGGCTACAGCGACTACTTCTGTGATCTCCAGCCGGTGCTGCAGGAGGAGATCATTTCGCGCACGATCCAGGGAGAGGGAGCCCTCTAGCCGCCGACGATGGTGGGGCGGAAGAGGATGAAGGTCAGGTCGTCCGGCTTGGCGATGCCCGCGCCTTCGGCGGCCTGCATGCGCAATCCGACGGCGGCCGCGAGGAGTTCGGCGGCGGGCTCCAGGGGACCTCGACAGACCAGGGTGGCGATCTCCTCGATCCGCAGGTTGTCGTAGAGGCCGTCGCTGGCGACGATCAACGTGTCGCGTGGCGCCAGTCGCCGCGGCGCTCCGATCTCGATGCGCATCTCTTCGGCGCCGACGACGTTGGAGACCAGGTGGCGCTCCTCGTGGAGCAGCGCGGCACGCTCGTCGAGCATGCCGGATTCGAGGGCGAAGCCCACCGGCGAATGGGCCACGGTCTGCGTCTTCAGACGTCCACGCTGACCCAGGAGCAACACGGCCGCGTCCCCCACGTGATACGGACGCATCGTGCGGCCGATCAGCTCGACGACCGCCAGGGTGCAGGCGCCTCCGGCGGTCTGCGAGAGAATCTCGCGGTTGGCGCGCTCGATGGCATCCAGAATCGTACCGCGCAGTCCCCCTGCGGGACCGTCCGTTTCTCCCCGAAGCTCCTGCGTCAGGCGTTGCGTGGCGGCCGCCAGCGCCTGCACGGCCAGAGCCGCGGCTTGTCGCCCGGCGCGTGATCCTCCGACACCGTCGGCGACGACCAGCAACGCTGCCTCCGCCCCCAAGGGAAGGAGCGCGGCGGCATCCTCGTTAGGACCGCGGCGCTCGGGACTCGGGCTCGAAAAGAGGGCGGCTTCACCGCCGAAGAGCGGATGGCGTGAAGGCCGCTCAGTAGCGGCCTCGATCAGCAAGAGTGCGTTGGCCGGATGTCCTGGAGAGCGTTGCACGTTGCCGCCATTCTTGCCCGCAACGGCGATCCGCGCAAGTCCCGCCTGCCAATGCGAAAAAGCGCAAAGACCCACACCGGGTCGCCGCAGCAACCCGTGTGGGTCCTTGCGATATCAGATCAGAGCGTGTGGTCTACCAGAACAGGGTCTTGAGCGAGCCCCAGGTCTCCGAGTCGGCCGGCGACGCATCGTCCACGTACGCCCAGATCATCAGGTTGTTGTCCGTGAAGGCGTTCGTGCACTCGCAGTCGCTCGACCAGTAGGAGTCGCCGAACGGCCCGTTGGTGTAGTCCTCACCGGTAACACCGTTGAACGTCGTCGGGCAGAGCATGATGCATGCCTCCGCGCCCGCGATCGTGACGTCGTCGATGTCGAACTGGTTCTCGCCTTCTCCCACGTAGACCGACGTGCGGGAGACCTCGACTCCGTCATCATAGATGACGATGTCGAGATTGCCTTCAATGCAGAACTCCACCCAGAAGCCGACTTCCGTGATGCACATCGGTCCGGGGCAGGTGATCCCGAGCTGCTGACTGTTGCTCAGGGTCCAGCCGGATCCACTCTGGTCATCCTGGAAGCCGTACTGGCAGATGTCCTGACGCTGCTCGTACACCGGGGAATCGACGGCCGGTCCGTAGGAGACCTCCGCATCTCCGAAGGCCGGGCTGGCGCAGACAAGGATGCCGCAGACGATTAGCAATGCTCTCATGTTGACCTCCACACAGTTGCCACACGTCCAACAAAACAGATTCCTGAGGTACCTTAGCCGAAGGCATTCTCTCATCTTGCGCGATCCAGGTCAAGGACTATTGTGCGCGAATCCGCGCGGTCCGGAAGGGGCAACCGTTTGTGAATGCTAGACTTCCCCCGCTTCCGGATTGAGGCCCCTAATCTGCTCCATTCCATGCGCTTGCCCCCACATCGCCGTCAACCTCCATGCGGCGGCGGTCGATATGTGGAGGGGGCACTGCATCTCGGGCGGCACGGCATCTCGGGTGGCACCTCCGATCCATCTTCCATAGAGGAGGAGTGCGTGGATACGAACACCACCGGCACGCAGGGGCTCGGAGACATGCTGATCCGTGAGGGCCTCATTGGCCCCGAGGATCTCGAGCACGCCCTGGCCGAGCAGAAGGAGACGCACGAGCGGCTGGGTGAGATTCTCTGTCGCCGGGGACAACTCACGCCGCAGGCGCTGATGCGGGCCCTGGCCCATCAGCTCCAGCTCCAGCTTCTCGATCCGCGGCGCGACGTCGTTCAGCCCGAGGCCATCGAATTGATTCCCGTCGAGCTGGCGCGTCGCCACGGAGTCCTGCCGGTGCGGCTCGATGCCGCGCGCTTGACCGTGGCGGTCTCCGATCCGCTGGATGTGGAAGCGCTCGATGCCCTGCGCGCGGTGATCTCCGAGAGCGGGCGGGAGCTGGACCTGCGGCTGGCGCTGCCCGAGACGATCCGCAAGCTACGCGATGCCCAGTACGCCCGCGCCAGCGAGAAGCGCGACGTCGCGGGCCTGATCGATCGGGTGGTCTACGAGGTCGGCGATGCGGGCAGCGACGGAGAGGCGGACGAGACCTCCCCCCCAGCCGAGGCGCAGGACGGCAGCATCGTCAGCCTGGTCGACCGCATCATCTCCCAGGCGGTTCGCGAACGAGCGACCGATATCCACATCGAGCCACAGGTCGATGGGCTGTTGATCCGCTATCGGATTGACGGGCTGCTGCGCGACGCGCTCGAGCCGCCCCGCGCCGTCTACACCGGCATCGTCTCCCGTCTGAAGATCCTGGCAGAGATGGATATTGCCGAGAAGCGCGCGCCGCAGGATGGCCGCTTCAGCTACCGGATCGGCGGGCGGGAGGTCGACGTGCGCGCCTCGGTGATCCCGACCATCCATGGCGAGAAGCTCGTGCTGCGACTGCTCGACAAGAGCAGCTTCCGCTTCACGCTGGCAGAGCTCGGCTTCTCTGAGGCGAATCACATCCTCTTTCGGCGCGCGTTGCGGCGTCCCTACGGCATGATCCTGCTTTCCGGGCCGACCGGCTCGGGCAAATCGACGACGCTCTATGCGGGACTGCTCGAGCTGCGGGACGAGGTGCGCAACATCGTGACCGTCGAGGATCCCGTCGAGTACCAGATGGCGCGCATCAACCAGGTGCAGGTGAATGCCCACAAAGATGTCGTATTCGCCAAGACGCTGCGCCACTTCCTGCGGCAGGACCCGGACGTGATCATGGTCGGCGAGATCCGCGACGAGGAGACCGCCGATGTCGCCGTTCGCGCGGCGCTGACCGGTCATCTCGTACTGAGTACGATCCACGCCAATGATGCACCCTCGACCGCCCTGCGCCTGGTATCGATGGGCCTCGATCCGCACACCGCCTCCAGCGCCCTGACGCTGGTGGCCGCCCAGCGTCTGGTGCGGCGCAACTGCCCGCACTGCCTCGAGTCATATGAACCCGAGGCGGAGGTGCGAGCGGCACTGCGCCTGCCGGACGGCGCGGTTGACGATGCGATCGGAGCGCAGTTCCGACGCGGGGCCGGATGTGCGGAGTGCCAGGGGCGCGGGTATCACGGACGGGTGGCGGTGGTCGAGATGATGGCGCTCTCGCCATCGCTGCGCAAGCTCGTAGCGGGGCAGGCCGACGTCGGCAGCCTGCGACGCCTGGCGATCGAGGAGGGGATGCGCACGCTGCGGCAGGACGGGCTGCGCAAGGTCCAAGAAGGAGTGACCACCCTCGAGGAAGTGCTCCGCGTCTGTCTCAGCGACGACGCGACTCCTCTGGGAAGCTAGCCGATGGGAAACTACGCCTACGTTGCCAAGACGCCCGCCGGACAGGAGATCAGCGGCTATCTGAGCGCCGATGGGCCGACCGACGTCGCCGATCATCTGCAGGAGCAAGGGTACGTCGTCCTGCGGGTGGCGCCGGATGAGGCGCGGCCCGGCTTCTTCGCGCATGGCCTGCGGATTCCCGGGATCCCCGGAGATCGGGTCGCGGTGCGGGATCTGGCCGTCTTCACCCGTCAGCTCGGCGCGCTGCTGGATGCGGGCATTCCCCTGACGCGCGGATTGCACGGCCTGGCGCAGGACACCCGGCAGCGCACGCTGGCCGATGCGGCCGAGAACGTGGCCATGCGGATCGAGCGTGGGGAGGGACTCTCCGACGCGCTGGAAGCACAGCCGCGCGTATTCAATTCGATCTACGTCAGTATGGTGCGGGCTGCCGAGCAGGCCGGTGTACTGGCCGAGATCCTCGACGAGCTGGCTGCCTACCTGGAGGATCTGGATGCGCTGCGTACCAAGGTGCGCTCGGCGCTCTCCTACCCGCTCTTCGTGATTGCATTTGCCGCGGCGGCGACCGCCTTCCTCTTCTTCAAGATCGTTCCGACCTTTGCCGATATCTATGCCGAGATGGGGCAGCAGCTGCCCGGATTGACGCGGCTCGTGCTCTCGATCTCGGCCGCCCTGGGGGACCATGCCGCGGTGGGCGGCGGCTTGACGTTGCTGGCGGTCGTCTCGGCGGCCTTCTTGGTGCGCACGCCGGCGGGGGGCTACGCGCGCGATGCGCTGGTGCTGCGACTGCCGCTCTTCGGAGCGGTGATCCGCAAGGCCGTCCTGAGCCGCTTTGCGCGTACCTTGGGGGTCCTTCTGCGCAGCGGCGTGCCGATCCTCGAGGCCTTGCGACTCACGCGCGCCGCGGTGGGCAACCAGGAGATCGCGCGCGCGATCGGACGGGCGCGCGACCGGATCGGCATCGGCCAGGGGGTGACCAGCTCGTTCCGCACGACGGGCAAGATGCCGCAGATGGTCCTGCAGCTCATGGGGACCGGCGAGGAGTCGGGGGAGTTGGATGGCATGCTGATCAAGGCGTCGCAGTTCTACGACCGGCAGGTAGCCGCCGCGGTCGAGGGGCTGACTGCCTTGATCGAGCCTCTGATGATCGTGCTCGTCGGGGGGGCGATCGGCGTGATCGTTGTCAGCATGTTTCTCCCGATCCTCTATCTGGGGGACGCCGTCATGAAGGGCGGGATGAGTTTCTAGGTTCTTCTGGGGGTAGCGTCGCGGGGCATCGCACGCGCTGCGTGGCCTGGCGGCTTCGAGGACTGACAGCGAAGTCGGTTTCAAACGAGATGAGGAGGGTGGAACAGTGAGTCTATTCCGTGCCAAGCGTGGGCAGCGAGGCTTCACGATGATGGAGCTGATGGTGGTGGTCGTCATCGTGGGCGTACTGGCTGCCGTGGCCGTGCCGCTCTATGGGAAGTACATCAAGAACGCCCGAATGACCGAGGCGACCGGGCGCATCGGCGAGATCGTCACTGCGGCGAAGGCCTATGCGCAGGAGCATCAGAACGAAGACGGCGATCCGGTCTGGCCGCCGGCCAAGGGAGGGGGGCTGGTCGATCTGAGCGCCACGGAGAACTTCAAGTACAGCATCACCGCCGGTGGAGAGAAGACCGCGACGGACAATGCATTCTCCGTGACGGCGGAGGGCCAGAACAAGATGGACGGCGTGAAGGTCGTGGTGACCGTGCCGGACATCAACTCCAACGGCAATCCGCCGACGGTGACGGGGCTGTAGCACGGCGGCCGATGCGGTGCGGAGGGGGCGCCCGCCGGGCGCCGCTGGCCGCCCCGAATCACCTGGTAAGCGCGGGCCTGCATGATGCGGCTGAGCGATGCACGCGGATTCACGCTGCTCGAAGTGCTCGTGGCGGCGTCGCTTCTGATCGTCGTCTTCTTCGGACTGACGGAGGTCTTCACGCGCGCCCGGCGGCAGATCGGCTTCGAGGAGGATCGCCGCAGGGCCACGGCGGTGCTGCAGGACCGCATCGAGACGTTGCGAGACCGCGTGGCGTACGAGCGTTTGCCGGCGCTGGGCGGACGCGATACGACCTACGTGCGGGGCGGCCGCCGCTTCCGTGTCTCCCACGCCGTGGCGGTGGACTCCCCGGAGCCGCAGACGACCACGGTCACGCTCGATGTGAGCTGGTCGACCCCGGTGGGGGCCAGGGAGATCGAGCGCTCGCTCTCGGCGACGACGCTCTTTGGTCGGGGTGTTCCTTGGGAATGACGCGACGCACTCGCCAAGACGGATACACGTTGGTCGAGTTCGTGGTGGGCGGCTTCGTCGGGTTGGTCGTGGTGATCGCGCTCGGCCATCTCCTGCTGGCCAACCAGCGCTCCTGGCACGCGGGGCAGGAGAAGGTGCGTCTGCAGCAGAATGCCAGCCAGGCGGCCGACCGGATCTCGCGCGCTGTGCGCGCCGCGCATCGCCTGGCGGTGGTCGATGGAGACGAGCTGCGCATCTTCGATGCGCAGGGCGTGCAACAGATCCGCTACCGCTGCGTGGGTCACGCGGGGGAAGGACGCCTGCGGGAGAATGGACGCGATCTCGTGGCGCAGCGGTGCCGGCGCTTTCGGGTCGTACCCGATGCGGATACGACCAGCGTGGGACTGGAGATCGAGCTGGAGAACGAGGCCGGGCAACGCGTGGCGGTCGCTACGCGTGTGGCGCGGCGCAATCAGACGGCATCGTAATCGGAGGGTGGATGCGATCGGGCGGCTGGAGAGCCCGCCCCTCTCCCGAGGGGGGCTACGCCCTGTTGGCGGTGGTGGTCTTCACGTTGGTCGTGATGATCACCGGCGCGTCGATCTTCGCTCTGGCCTCCTACGAGAGCCGCGCGGCGATCCACCATCAGGATTCCCTGGAAGCATTCTACCTGGCCGACGGCGCCATCCAGCGCGCGCGCGGGCGGCTGCTCGACGACCGTAGCTGGAAGGACGGCTGGCGTGAAGAAGCCGCCGGCCGAGGCGCCTACGATCTGGAGGTGCGCGATACGACCGATGCGGACGGCCACCCCGCCGTGCAGTTGCGCGCCATCGGAAGGGTGGGCGCGGCCGAGCGCCGCGTCTCCGTGTTGGCCCGTCTGCTGCCGGGTGCCTTCGGCTACGCCATGCTGGTCGGCGGGGACGCCACGCTCTGGGCGTGGCTGTGCCTGCAGGGAACCGCTCACGTCAATGGGCGCGCGACCTACATCGATTGGCTGATCCGTTGCGGGGGAGAGGTGACCAGCGACCATGTGATCCAGCCGCCGCACGTACGTACGGAGCCCGCGTACTACCCGAATGTGACCTACTACCACGTGCGCGGGAGCAACCTCGGCGATCGGTTCCATGCGCGGGTCTTCGACCGCTACGGCAACGATCTGACCACCAGCTTGCGGGACAGTCTAACGGACGTCCTCCACTACCGCGCTTGGGACGACACCTTCGTCTACGAGTTCCACAACTGGCGGTTGATCGAGCGCTACTTCGACGATCAGCACGGCCTCTTCCGGCGCCGAGCCGGCGACCGGGCAGTGGTGGTCAACTTCGGGGGGGCGCCGATCCTAGAGCCGCCGGAGGAAGGCGGGGGGCCGGGAAAAGGCCCAGGCCAAGGCAAAGGCAAAGGGAAAGGGAAAGGGAAAGGGAAAGGGAAAGGGAAAGGCAAGGGCGGGGG
>WJJG01000214.1 GCA_014729815.1 Candidatus Eiseniibacteriota bacterium | reverse complement strand
GCCGCGCTCAGGCCCCAGCCCTTCCGGGGGGAGGCTGGGGAGCTTGAGGGGCGGCCGATACCGGCCCCTCAACAAAGACAGTCCGTCATCCTTCTACCCGATCTGGCCCTCACGCCATGAGCGTCCGCGCCTCATTCTCATTGACACGTTCCGGACGCGCTGCTCGACCGATCTGGCTCGATGTGCGCGTACCCGCAGCCTGTTCGAGATACGCGAGCACCGTCGCTTTGGAGTCTGCGGTCATTATGCTCCGGCTCGCCTCCCATTCACATCATGCCACGTGAGTAGTATAATGCAACTGAGGTCCGAGCGATGGGGCTGTGGCCCCGATGTGATAGGTCGACGCCGCAGTGGCTTGTGGTGCGCGAGTTGTCACTCGCTGGCATTCCTTGCCCGCATCTGTCTCGCCGAACCGGACCGGACAGGGAAAGAAAGTCTGTCTCCACCCGCGACTGTTCCCACGGGCGTCGCCTGCGACTCACTGCGGGGGAGGACCCGCGACGCCGCGGGCGTACAGCTCCGACGCGATTGCCAGGATCGCCCGCTCGTGACGCCTGACGAGCAGGTCGGCTTCTCGATGGATCCACGCGTGCCGCCTCGCCCACCGGTCCGGCTCTGCCTCGTACCCGGTGATCGCCCACTCCGCGATGCGCCGGTCGTCGCTCGGCCCGAGATCGGCCCGCAGGTCCTCAGCGGCATCGCGGTCGATGGTCTCGGCGACGGGCAGGTCGCCGCCGCGGTCGGCGACATCCGGCGGGCTGTGCAACTCGGCCAGGCACTCAGCCGCTGGCCCGCAGGCGGTCATCAAAGCAGTCTCGAATGCGCCGAGCTCTCCGATGTAGGCCGCGCCGCCGCCGGCGGAGAACAGGACCGCTCCGACCGACCGGCCGCCGAGCACCCGGGAAGCGACCACGTGGCCAGCCTCATGGGCAGCTGTCACCCAACGTGGATCGGTCATGACGTCTCCCCTACAGTGGCCTTGAGCATGGCCATGATGGCTGCGTGGATCGGTTCGGGCAGTCGCGGCCACGCGGCGATTACGGCATCGAGGTCGGGATCGGACGCCGGCGCTGCTCTCGGCGCTGCTCCCTCCGCCTCGCCAGCGCGCAAGTCGCGTCCCCGGCAACCCTTACCCGATTCACCCGATTGACTGTCGATCCGGTGGTTGCGGGTTCGAGTCCCGTCCGCCTCGCTTCGTAAAGCCCTTGCTCCGCAAGGGTACGTGTTTAGCGGGGTCCGAATGTTTGGCGCTTGGTAACTCTTCAGCCACGTGCAGCGCCGTTACCCTAACAGAGCCCGACTTGCGCGATGGCTGATGATGGGGTATTGATGTCCGCATGGGCATGGACGCCGCGATTGAGGACGAACTCCGCACGATCATCGACGCCGCGCTGCGGGGCGAGGTCAGCGAGGCGCAGGCCGATCGGGTGTATGAGCTGGGACGCGATGCGGTGACCGCCTTCGTCCTCGCCACAGCCAGGCATTTCGCCGAGATCGGCGCGGCCCCCTCGACCGGCCCGCACACACCCTCCAGCGCGATCCCCCCGTACGCCAGGCCGCGGGCATCGACGCGTCGTCGGAAGAAGGCGGGGGCGGTGGACGGCCACAAAGGCCGTCGGCGTCCGACGCCGGAGCCCGATGAGCGCCTCGAGGTCGAAGAACTCACGACGTGCCCGGACTGCAACGGCGAAGTCCGCCCGGCGACGCGCCGGCGCACGCGCACGATCGAGGACATGCCCGCCGAGGCGCGTGTGAAGGCCACCGAATATTCGATCCCCAGCCACTGGTGTCCGTGCTGCAGGAAGCACGTCGAGCCTCGCATCGGCGCCGCCCTGCCCAGGGCGTCGATCGGCAACAACCTCGCGGCGATGACGATCGTCTTCCACTACGGTCTGGGACTCACCATCGACCAGACGCGTGATGTGCTGCTGAGCCCGCTGCGCACGCGCCTCAGCGCCGGGGGGCTGGCCGACCTGTGGCGGCGGGCGGCGGAGGTTCTCCTGCCGTGGTACGAACAGATCGGCGTCGAGGCGAAGCGTTCCGCCGTCCTGCACGGGGATGAGACGGGCTGGCGCGTGAACGGCCGGACCCACTGGCTCTGGTGCTTCGCGAATCACACGAGCTGCTGGTACATGATCGATGAAAGCCGGAGCGGGGCGGCGCTGCGATCGTTCTTCACCGAGGCCTTCCGGGGGGTGCTGATCCACGACTTCTGGAAACCCTACGCCTCGGTGCTGCTGGACGGACCGGGCGAGCACCAGTGTTGTCTAACGCATCTGCTGCGTGAGCTGGAGCACGTGAGCGAGCAGGGACTGCCGCACAAGCCGCCGGACCGGGCGAAGGAGTGGGCGGCGTTCGTGAAGATGCTCAGGCGGTTGATCCGGGATGGCATCCGCCTGCGCCGCCGGCCGGACTTCACGCCGGAGCGATACCGATCGCGGATCGTGCGCATCGACGAGCGATTGCGGGCGCTGGCGTACGCTGCCTACGACGATCCCGACGCATCCCGCATCGCGGCACGCCTGCGCCGGCATCAGGATGAGTTGTTCACGTTCCTCGACCGTCCCGAGGCGGATTGGAACAACAACCTCGCGGAACGGATGATTCGGCCCGCGGTGGTCCTGCGCAAGAACAGCCAGTGCAACCGCAGCGAGCGCGGCGCTGCGACGCAGGCGGTGCTGATGACGATC
>WJJG01000213.1 GCA_014729815.1 Candidatus Eiseniibacteriota bacterium | reverse complement strand
CGCGGAGCCCGAGGATGTGCCTGCGGTCGTCATCGGCGGCGTCCCCCACGAGATGCATCGCCTGGAGAGCGAAGATATGGCCAACGCCTACTACGAGTTCTCCGTGCGTCTCGATCCGGGCGCCTACGATTTCTACTTCACCTACACCGATGCGGATGGCAACACATCCAGTCTGCCCAGTCCCGGCTCCTGGAGCGGGCCGTCGGTCTCGACGGTCGAGACTTACATTCCGGACTTCGTGGCCGTCTCGCCGGACACCTTTTTGATGGGCAACCCCTATCCCCTCTCGCCGAAACAGGAGCGGCCGCAGCACGAGGTGATCCTCACGAACGGTTTCTATCTCGATCGCTACGAGACCACCAACGCGCAGTTCTGCAACGCCCTGAACTGGGCACACGACCGCGGCGTGATCCGCGTCGAAGCCGATACCCTGGCGATGGCCATCGCGTCGGGTCAGCCAGTTGCCTACATGGCGCCCCGGCGCGACGGCGTGCCGCACGGGATCAGCTACGCGACGGAGACCGGCTTCACGCCCTATCCGGGCCGGGAGGATTGGCCGGCCAACTTCGTCACCTGGTTCGGCGCCGCTCTCTACTGCAACGTGCGCAGCTGGTGGGACGGATTGCCCGCGGCCTACGATCTGGAGGCCTGGCGGATCGGGCAGTTCGGCGATCCCTATCCGGCCGAGGGTTGGCGCCTGCCGACCGAGGCGGAGTGGGAATTCGCCGCCCAGTACAACGACGGCCGCCTCTACCCCTTCGGCTCCTCCATCCCGCGCCCCGGCGTGGACGGAAACTTCGGCGGCGTCCTGAGCCACCCCGCCCCCGTCGGCAGCTACCCCCAGGGCGCGAATGCCCTGGGCGTGCGCGATATGGCCGGCAACGTCTGGGAGTGGTGCCACGACTGGTACGACTTCTATCCGGCCGAGCGGCAAACCGATCCCTGGGGTCCGCGCAACGCGATCAATCGCATCCTGCGCGGGGGATCCTGGGGCAGCCCCGCCGAGGAGCTGACTTGTTTCGGACGCTTCTCGTCCCGGCCAGGCAGCGGCCTCAGCGGCGTCGGTTTCCGCTGCGCGCGGCGGATCCCCTAGCCTCGATCCGTCGCGCGGCGGCGGATCCCACAATCCAAGGAGTCCCAGCATGACGCACCCCTGCGCCCATCATCCCCCCGCCTCACCGCCCGACACCGGCAGCCACCACGGCGCCGGAGAGATCGCCTGGTCGCTAAAGCGCATCTATCCCGGCCTGGACGATGCGGCCGTCGAGGCGGACGAGAAGCGGGCCGCCGCGCTGGTGGCCGACCTGGTCGAGCAACGCCAGCGCGTGCAGGATCCCGCCCTCTCCCCCGCCGCCTGGTGCGAGATCATCCGCGACTACGAGCGCTTCCAGACGATTGCGCAACGGCTGCGTGCCTTCGGCTATCTGCACGCCGCGGTCGATCAGAAGGACAGCACCAAGACCGCCTTGCACCAGCGCCTCGAAGAGGCTCAGCAACGCTGGTCGGCCGATCTGCTCTTCATCGAGGTCACCCTGCGCCAGCTTCCCAAGGAACGGCTGCAGGCGCTCATCGACGCTCCCGAGCTCGCCGAATACCGGCACTTCCTGCGTCGCCAGCGGGCGCAGGCCGCCTACACGCTGAGCGAATCCGAGGAGCGGGTGTTGGCCAAGAAGGAGATCGCCGGGCGCCGGGCATTGGTGCGCTTCCGCAGCGAATACGCGGCCAAGATGGACTTCGGCCGCTTCGAGATCGACGGAGAGGAGCGCGAGGTGACCGAGTCGGACCTCGCCGCGCTACGCTATCATCCCGACCGCGACCTCCGCGAGCAGGCCCGCTTGCGACTCTTCGAGACGTATCGATCGCATCTCGACGTCTTCAGCTTCCTCTACACCAATATCGTCAAGGATCACGGCATCGACTGCGAGCTGCGCGGATACGCGCGCGCGATGGACGCCGAAAACGTGCCCAACGAGATCGACGGCGAAATCGTCGATGCGCTGATCGAGGTCAATCGCCGCCACCTGCCGATGATCCACGACTTCTATGGCTGGCGCGCCAAGCAGCTCGGCTACGACCGACTGAAGACCTCCGACCTCTATGTGCCGCTGACCAAGGAGGAGCCGCGCAAGATCGCCTGGAGCGAGGCGCTCGACTACATCGATCGCGCCATGCGGCGCTTCTCGCCCGAGTTCGCTGCGCGCGGCCGGCGCTTCTTCGAAGAGCAGCGCATCGATGCTCCGCCCCGCAAGGGCAAGTCGGGCGGCGCCTTCTGCTATCCGATCCCCGAGAAGGATCCCTTCATCCTGGTCAACTACACGGGCAACATCAGCTCGGTCGTCACCCTCGCCCACGAACTCGGCCACGGCATCCACTTCATGCTCAGTTGGGAGCATGAGCCGCTGCTGCAGGCCTACTGGATGTCGAAGGTGATCGCCGAGACGGCCTCGGAGTTCAACGAACTGCTGCTCACCGATCTCCTGCTCGAGGAGATCACCGACCCGGCGATCCGCCGCGCCCTGCTCGGGCTGATGGTCGATCGCTTCCTCGGCACCGTCGATCGGCAGCTGATGTTCACCGAGTTCGAAGAGGCCGCCCACAAGCGGATCGCCGCGCAACCGACCGGCGCCGACGCGCTCGGGGAGATCTGGACCGACCTCTGCAAGCAGCACTACGGACCGCACGTCGACCTGCTGCCGCCGGAGGGGAACGGCTGGGCGCTGGTGCCGCACTTCGTCTTCAATCCGTTCTACTGCTACTCCTACGCCCTCAGCCAGGTGGTCGTGCTGGCGCTGTATGCGACCTACAAGCAGCAGGGCGCCGATTTCGTCGCCGGCTACCTCGAGCTGCTCGGCAGCGGAGGCAACGGCACACCGGAGGAGCTGCTCGGCAAGGCCGGGGTCGATCTGCGCGATCGAGCCGTCCTCGAACGGGCCTACAGCGAGTTCGAGCGCCTGCTCGGTGCGTTGCGCGAGGAGGTCGAGGCCTAGCTGACCCTCCCGGGGCGGGAGGGCCCCGCCGCTCCCGCCCCCGATCATGCCCCGCCCCCCGGGCGTAGCCGGGGTCCTCTCCGCCCAGGCGGTCCTCGAGTCTCAACCTCATGCAAGACAGGCCGTTGCCAGTAGGCGTCCATTTGTCCTCCTGCCTCCCGGCTCACGCCCCGGGGGGGTTTTCGTCTTGACCCTCAGAAGCCGCAGGCCGAGAATCCCGCGACTCTGGAACGGAAGAAGCGCAGGGGGGCGAGCCTGCGGCCGGGGTGCGAACCACCCGAGAGGCACGGCCCCGGACACAGGATCACGCGCCTGCGTTCTCCCAGGACTGGGGACATAGACGTGGGGCCCGGCCCGGGCGATCGACGGCCCGCCAGCGTGCGCGGATCGCCAATCGGGCGGGGCGTTCCGGATGCAACCGGAGAGAACTCGAGGCGCCGGTGTCGCGGTCTGCGACCGATGGAGCCGGCGCCGCGGCATGGGCCCGGCGTTCCACGCGGCCCAGCCGATCCCAATCAGGAAGCTAGGAGGTTCGTACGATGAAACGCATGGTTCTTTGGTCAACGGTGGTGCTGGCGCTCGCCATGGTGATGCCGACTTCCGCTTCGGCGGGCATCCTGGTGGGCGAGAAGGGCGACATGGATCTGCACCTGGGCGCGGTACTGCAAGCAGGCTTCGCGTTTCAGATGCAGGACTCGGTGATGACGACCACGGGTCTCGAGCCGGTGGTCAACGACTTCTGGCTGCGGCGCGTGCGCATGCTGCTCTCGGGCACGATCGTGCCGGATCGAGTCGAGTACCTCGTGCAGACCGAGTTCAACGGTGCGCCCGCGATCCTCGACTACAAGGCGCGTTTCTTCTACATCCCGCAGACCGAGATCTGTTTCGGCCGTTTCCTGCCGAACTACTCGCTCTACATGCCGGTCAGTACGGCCAAGCTGGAACTGATCAACTACCCGGTCACCACCGCGAAGACCGCCATGTGGCGTGAGACCGGCATCCAGACGCACACCATGACCGAGTATGTCGACTTCAGCCTCGGCCTCTTCAATGGCGCCGATGTCATGAGCCCCAACACGCGCGACAACAACGACGCCAAGGACTACCTCGTTCGCGCCGACCTGAAGCCGCCCGTCGGGGATGCGCATCTGCGCGTCGGGGGCTACTTCTACGCCAACAACTACCATGGCGCCGGCGCAGACATCAAAGAGGACGACACCTTCACCGACACCCACCTGGGCTTCTTCGCCAAGGCCGACTATCCGCTGGACGAGATGATGCTCAAGCTGCGCGGCGAGCTGGTCATGTCGACGGAAGAGTCGGGCGATGTCGATGATCCCGATGAGACCGAGATGGCCGGCTTCTTCGCCCAGGCGGGCCTGAGGCTCAACGAGCAGTGGGAAGGCATCCTGCGCTATGAGAGCTGGGATCCGAATACCGAGAACGACAACGATACGATCGCCGGCAGCGAGGAGGACGCGCACTCGGCGATCACCGTGGGGATCAATCACTACATCGATGGCACCAACGCGATGATCTACCTGAATTTCGTCCAGAAGATGTTCCAGCACGAGGACGTCGACTCCGAGAGCAGCATTCTGGGCCAGGTCCAGATCGCGCTGTAGTGGCTCTGTAACTCACTGCCATTGGGCAGATTGGATTGGGAACGGCGCTGCTCCATGCGGGGGGGCGCCGTTCTCGGAAACGTGGCTTCAGTTATGTCGGATTCCGTTCCCGAAATCTCGCATCGCAACGGAATCTCCGGATCCCTGCTTGACTCGCAACGGCGCGCGTCCAAGAATGCGGCGATCGAATTTGAAGGCTGTCCGCCGCGCACGATGTGCGGTCAGGAGCGGCGTGCGGATGGGGCTCGAGCGTCCCGCCCGCGTGCGCTGGGACTTGGTGTCAGGGAAGGCACCCGCGGGTTCCTTCTGAAGACGGGCGGTTTCCCCCCGCTGGTCCTGTGTGGGCCAAGGGTGTCGCCGGGGAGATCGCAGGCCTCGAACGCAAGGAGATGTGTGTCATGAGAAACGCTCTCTTGTTGATCCTCGCGATTGCCGTCGGCGGAATCGGTGTGGCCTCGGCCGAGATGCATGTCAGCGGCTATTTGGCGCCGCACCTTATGATGTACGACCAGGGCGAGGACAACGAAGCCAACGTGGGCTTCGGCATGTACTTCAACCGCTTCACCTTCAAGGGCAAGATGGACGGGGGCGAGATCGTCAAGGCGGTCGGCTTCCGCGTCGAGTCGGACATCAGCTCGGAAACCTCCTCGCTCCTGAAGTGGGCCTACGTCCAGCCCTACTTCACCGAGGAGCTCTCCTTCCGGATCGGTCATATCAAGCGCGCCTTCAGCCGCGAGTGGCTGCATCCGACGATGGATCTGATCACGGCGATGCGCCATCCGACGAGCGACTTCCTGAAGGGCCTCGGCTACACGGATTTCGCCTACGGGCTCGACGTGCTCTACAAGGCCGAGATGTTCATGGTTCAGGCCGGCGCGTACACCAGCGGTACCCCCAAGACGGTCGAGGATCAGGACCCGGCCCTCGACTTCGGCGGGCGCGTGGTCGCAATGCCGATCGAGGGGCTCGAGGTCGGTCTGAACGCCGTGATGACCACCCTGCCGCACGACGGTACGATGCAGGGCAGCAACCAGGGCGTCTATCCTTCCGAGACCTACGAGACGAACTCGGGCTTGGCCTACGGCTTCGATGTCGACTACATGACCGACTTCGACAAGATGAGTCTCTGGGCCCAGGCCGAAGTCGGCATGGGGGACTGCTGGACCGCCGGCCCGAAGGACGCCGAGGCGGGGGACACCTGGGAGGACTACGAGTGGTTCTCCTTCATGTACTACTACTTGAAGCTGCGCTTCATGTTTACCGAGGAGCTCGGCTTCCAGCTCGGCTACAGCATGTTCGATCCCGTCACCGAGAACGACGATGACGAGTACCCCGGCACCGAGTACGACAAGACGACCAAGATCACCCCGGGGCTGATCTACTTCTGGACGCCACTCTGCCGCACCGAGGTCGAGGTGCAGCTCTGCACCGAGCAGGGCTACGACGCCCAGACCGGCGACGGCATGGACTACGACTACACCCACTTCCTGCTGCAGCAGGTGCTGGTCTGGAAGTAGCCGCTTCCGACCACCCGCAGCCGGCAGGATCGGTGGCACAGCGTAGCGGCCCCCGCGACCGTTGGTCGCGGGGGCCTTTCCGTAGCCCTACTGGCTCGACGCGAGTCCCCGCTGGGTGGACGACCCGGCTCAAGGACCCTCTTTCGGGGCCTCCCTGCCCGCGTTCGTTCCCTCGCCCCCGCCGGGCGAGAAGAGGCGCATCTGCGAGGGCGCCGGTGGCAGGCCGACGATCCCGGCTACATCCTCGATCCAACGGGCGCGCCGCTCCGACACGAGACGCTCCATGCGCAGCTCGAAGCGGGAGACGAGTGCCTCGACCTCGCTTTCGATCGCTTCCTGGAAACGGCGATTGGTGTCGCGCACGCCGTCGAAAGAGGGCGGATCCACGATCGGCACCTTGATCAGGTGGGTATAGGTCCGCGCCCAGCGGCGTACCAGATCGTCGAGGATCCGCTGGGGACCGAGCCGATGCACCAGATAGGCGTAGTTGTCCATGACGCTGCGGTCGCAGATGACGACGTCCTGCTCGTTGGCCACCCGGATCTCTTCGGCGATCTGCGTATGCAGGATCCAGGACTGGGCATCCAGCGTGGTGTCGCGGTTGATCGGCAGCGGGCAGCGCCGGGCGACTTCGCGGACCATCTCGACCCGCGCGTCCCGCTTCTTCATCCAGGCCGCCAACTCGTAGCAGAGCGTGGTCTTGCCCACGCCGTGGGTGCCAACGAATGCGATCTTGAGGACTGCCACGCTGCCTCCGGGTGCTGCGGGCATCGGAGCGGATCGGGTGCGGCGCCTCTCAGATGCCCATCCGCGGACCGCGCGTGCAAAGGTAGACGAGGAACGGCGCGCCGACAATTGCGGTAATCGCGCCCACCGGGAGCTCCGCCGGCGCCCACAGCGTGCGCGCCAGGACATCGGCCCATAGCAGGAGCAGTCCGCCGAGCAGGCCGGCGGCGGGGATCAACCGCCGGTGCAGCGTGCCGACCGCTCCGCGCGCCAGGTGCGGCACCATCAGACCCACGAACCCGATCACCCCGGCCACCGCCACCGCGGCGGCCGCCATCAGCGAGGCGATCACCAGCAGCAGCGTACGGCTGCGCGAGACGTGCAGGCCCAGCGCCGCTCCCGTCACATCCCCCCACAGCAGCAGGTCGAGGTCGCGCGAGAAGTAGAGCGCCGCCGGCACCCCGATCAGCGCGTAGGGCGCCACGCTGCCGATATGCTCCCAGCGCGCCGCCTCGAGGCTTCCCAACAGCCAGAAGAGAATCTGCTGGATCGAGCGCTCGCTGGTGACCATCAGCAGCGCCACGATCGCCGAGATCGCCGAGGCCACGGCAATGCCGCTCAGCAGCAGGCCATTCGTGCGCAGCCCGCCGCGCCGGAGGTTGATCAGATAGACCAGCAGCACGATCCCCAGAGCGAAGACGAAGGCGCTCAGGGGCACGGTCGAGAACCAGCCGAGCCGGAAGCTCCATCCCAGCAGCATCGCCAGCACCGCGCCCAGCGCGGCCCCCGAACTCACGCCGACCAGATAGGGCTCGGCCATGATGTTGCGGAAGAAGGCCTGCATGATCACGCCCGAGAGCGAGAGCAGCATCCCGACCAGGATCGCCAGCAAGGTGCGCGGCAGGCGGATCTGCAGCACGACGCTCTCGGCCGCGCCGCGCGGGATCGGTTGCACGTCCGGGCTGCTCTCGGCCGCGCCGCGCGGGATCGCCTGCGCACTCGGGTCGCCCCTCCCCGCCGGCTCGGTCGCATCCGCGAGTCCCAGGGATCGACCCACGATCTCCAGCGCCTCTCCCAGTCCCACATCGGCACTCCCCAGTCCCAGAGAGAGGAGGACCGAGACGAGCAGCGCCGCGCCCAACAGGACGGTCAGCAGGGTTCCCCGCGAGCCCGCGCTCATGGTTCCGCCT
>WJJG01000212.1 GCA_014729815.1 Candidatus Eiseniibacteriota bacterium | reverse complement strand
GATGGCTGCCCGCCGCGGGGCTCGCGGCTGCGGATCGCCCGATTGCGTGGTAACACCACGCGATTGCGAGGTAGGGCCACGCACTCATGAGAAGATCCGCTCGCCCCACCTGGCTCACGCCCGGCATCCAGACAAAGAGCCCTAGAATTCTTCTAATATGCTGTCAAATATACTCTTGGCCCGCACTCGCTCTCCTCCCCACTTCCAGCGAGGCCACGAAATAACCATGAATATTCGGATTGCCATTCCGAATATTCATGGATAGAGTGACGTCATGATCGATCGCCCTTCCTACATGAGTCGGGTCCTCGCCGCACTGGGACGCGCGCCGATCGTCGCCCTCTTGGGTGCCCGGCAGTGCGGCAAGACGACCCTGGCGGGCATGGTTGCCCGAGGTCGGGCCGCGACCACCTTCGACCTCGAATCCCCCCAGGATCTGGCCCGGCTGCAGAACCCCGAGCTGGCGCTCTCGGCAACGGACGGCCTGGTCATCATCGATGAGATCCAGCGCAAGCCGGAGCTCTTCGACGTGCTCCGCGTGATCGTCGATCGTCAGAGGGCACCCGGACGCTTCCTGATCCTGGGTAGCGCCTCGCCTCAGCTCACCTCCGGCGTCTCCGAATCGCTGGCCGGGCGCGTGGAGTTCGTCGATCTGGGAGGCTTCCAACTCGAGGAAACGGGTACGGATGCCCTGCAGCCCCTCTGGATCCGAGGCGGCTTCCCGCGCTCCTTCCTGGCAGCCACCGAGGAGGACAGCCGCGCCTGGCGAGAGAGCTTCATCCGCACCTTCCTCGAACGCGACGTCCCCCAGCTCGGCATCTCCGTTCCGGCCCCGGCCATGCGACGCTTCTGGACCATGTTGGCGCACTCCCATGGCCAGACCTGGAATGCCTCCGAACTCGCCCGCTCGATGGGCCTCGACGGCAAGACGGTTCGCGGTTGGCTCGATCTTCTCACCGGCACCTTCATGGTCCGTCAACTCCAGCCCTGGTTCGCGAATGTGGGCAAACGTCAGGTCAAGTCTCCCAAGGTCTACCTGCGAGACTCCGGGATCCTGCACAGTCTGCTTGCGATCCCCGATCACGATGCCCTCGTGGCCCATCCCCGCGCCTGGGCATCGTGGGAGGGTTTCGTGATCGAGCAGGTCATCGAGCTTCTGCAGCTCAGGCAGGTCTACTTCTGGGCCACCTATCAAGGAGCGGAGCTCGATCTGCTCTTCACCCACGCCGGCCGCCCCTACGGCATCGAGGTCAAGTACAACGAATCCCCCACCGTCACGCGCTCGATGCGCAGCGCCCTGGAGGATCTGGGGCTCGAGCACTTGTGGGTGGTCCATCCGGGCCCGCGCCGCTTTCCGGCGGACGAGCGGATCACGATGTGGCCGGCGGCGGAGCTGGCCGAGCTGCCCCTGCCCTGATCCTGACGATGCGTCTTGGATCCGCGTGGAGGCGCCGGGCGGCCATCCTCCGAGCCCCGTCCCGGCACGCTTGCGGCTACGGAGTCCTTGCTGGCTCGCAGCCACGGCGCTCTCCCGACTCACTCCTGGCGCTCCCCGTGCGACGAAGGCGCGGAGCGATCTCTTTGGAGCCCATTGGCGCTGATTTGGTGTGTGGGCAACCCATTCGGGGAGATTCGTTCTCGCCTGCAGAAGCTGCTGCAACAACAACAAGCGCGACTTCCTCGCGGCTATCCCAGATCTCGATCGCCGGCTGCGGCGCAATGCAGATCACCGCAGCGCACTTGCCGAGTACTTCGATCGGCGGGCGATCGCACCCTTCGTCGATTCTGAGTGAGTTGTCTCGATGGACCTGTACCCGGCTTGCAGCGCGGACAGTACGGGAATCTCGCGTCACTCTGTCAGCCTCCAGGACTCCTGCAACTTACTGCTATTCAATGAATTGTGCCATGATATCTCACGAGGGTTGACAAATACTCAGCAGTTGAGTATTTTTACTCAACCACTGAGCATGCCTGTCGACATTGATCTCGCAACCCGGCGATTCAGCCGAGACACTGCAAGGACGGCTCCCCAACCAGGAGGCACCCATGGACCGGCCTCTCGTCGCCGATCTGCACGATCGGCTGACCCGCATGCCGCGGCTCATGCAGATCGTGATCGGCCCCCGCCAAGTCGGCAAGACCACGATCGCGCAGGCGGTCGGCCGCCGGTGGAAGGGACCGGTTCGCTACGCGTCGGCGGATGCCTTGCCCGCGCCCGGGCGCGAGTGGATCGAAACTCACTGGGCACTGGCCCGCAGCGAAGCGAGCCAGGGACCAACCCTGCTGATCCTCGACGAGGTGCAGAAGATCCATGCCTGGAGCGATACGGTCAAGGCGCTCTGGGACGAGGAGCTGTCCCGCGCGATCCCTTCAGAAGCACTCCCCCTCCGCGTCGTGCTGGTCGGCTCGTCCGCACTCCTGCTCTCGCGAGGTGCCACCGAGAGCCTGGCGGGACGCTTCTTCATGAATCGATGCCCTCACTGGTCATATGACGAATGCCGCGCGGCCTTCGGATGGAATCTCGATCAGTGGATCTACTTCGGGGGCTATCCCGGTGCCGCGGCTCTCATCGGCGACGAAGGCGAGTGGCGCACCTACATCACCGATTCACTCATCGAGACCGTTATCGGTCGGGATGTGCTGGCCCTCCAGACCGTCAACAAGCCAGCCCTTCTCCGGCAGCTCTTCGGACTCGCCTCACGGTTTCCCGCGCAGATCCTCTCGTACAACAAGATGCTCGGTCAGCTCCAGGATGCTGGGAACACAACGACCCTCGCGCACTACTTGCGACTTCTCGAGACCGCGTTTCTTCTGTCGGGGCTCGAACGCTTCTCGGCCGGTCACGCGCGCAGCCGCGGATCGAGCCCCAAACTGGTCTTCTGGAATAACGGGCTGGTGAGCGCGATGGGAACCCAGAGCTTTCGGCAGATTCGCTCGGAGCCGGACCTCTGGGGCCGGTTGGTGGAGAACGCCGTCGGCGCCCACTTGCTCAATCACCTCCAGAGCCTCCCCTACGAGATCACCTACTGGCGACACCACCGTCACGAGGTGGACTACGTCATCCGTTCTGGAAGACACCTTTGGGTCATCGAGGTCAAGAGTGGACGCCAGAGAGCAGCACCCGGGTTACAGGTCTTCCTGAGCGAGCACGCCAGGTCGAGGGCGCTGGTGGTGGGCCCGGGCGGCATGGAGCTGGAGGAGTTCTTTGTCACAGACCCCGGCAAGATTCTGACATGAGCATGGGGAACGACTGAGCCTGCGGGCCGGCATGCAACGTCGGTGTGCCGATGACGATCGTCGCCGCGTCCACACCGTGTGGGAGATTCGCTGCGGACAGTCATGGCACTTGTAGGGACGCTGCACCACCGCCCGTGCCGTGGCATCGCCGGCGCTACGGCACGTGCAGCGGCGCCACGCCGTTCTCGCCACCGGAGACGGGCAGACACGGGATGAATCACAACCTGACCCTGACACCCGCGGGCCATCTTCTCCTCCGAGCGGAGGAGGGCGACGCCTCGCCGCCGGACGCTTGGATGAAGCGCGTCGCGCGCGCCTTCGCCGACTCCCAGTCGGCCGGGCTCTTCGCGTGGCTGAAGACGCAGGCGCCCATGTGGCACCAGGTGGGGCGGGTCTGCTTCCATCTCGCGGAGAACAGGGACGACCCCGAACGTCCCTTCGCCTTCCTTGCGACCTACGCCCCGCGGCTCTCGCGCGCCGGGCGGCTGCAGGCAGAAACCATTGTGAAAAACCGTCGGTAGTTGCTCGCGGAAGTCGGACAGCCGGGCGAGGAAGTCCTCACGCAGGGAGAGCAGCACCCGGATGCGGCCGCCCGCATGCTCGACACAGGCACGGATCAGGCGAGCGACCGCCGTCCGCGTCTGGGCATCGAATCGCAGGAAGAGCTCCTCGAGCTGGTCGATGATCAGGACGACCGCCTCGCGCAAGTTGGCTGTGTGCGCCGCAAGTCGGCCGGCGAACGCATCCAGAGCCTCGGCCGTCGCGTCACGCGCGGCGGGCCCCGGCTGGGAACCCGCCTCCGCTCGCGAGCCTCCGGCCCCATCCTCCGCGCGGCGCAAGGCCCTCTCGAGTGCATGGCGGATCTCGGCAGGGGGATCGTCGAAGACGCGGCAGTAGGCCGGGCGATACCCCTTCTTCTCGAGCGCGGGCATGAGACCGGCTCGCAGGAGCGAGGTCTTGCCGACCCCCGAAGGCGCGTAGAGCAGGTTCAGCCTGTAACTCAGAATCCGGCTGACCAGTTGACGCGTCTCCGCCGCGCGCCCGAAGAAGATCGCCTCATCTTCGGCGTCGTAGTAGTTGAGGAACTTGTACGGTCGCGACGGGAGCCGGGCGGTCGCTGTCTCGGGCTCCTTCAGAGTCTCTCTCTCGCGTGCGACACAGCGTTCCTCGATCTGCGTCAGAAGTGGCGCCGCGTCATCATCGATCAGATGCAGATGGTGACGCTCGGCCCACGCGACCGCCGGGATCCCGAAGTCACGTCCTGCCAGATAGGTGGGGATCCGTGCCAGATCCCGGAAGCGCGAGAGTTCCAGGAGCAGACGCCGGAAGTCCTGATCGTCCGGGTCGTAGCCGATGAAGAGCAGCGGCCAGGTCGCCAGCCGCGATCGCAGGGCCTCGGGCATTGCGCCCACTACCGAGAAGAACGACCAGAGATCGTCTTCGGTGACGATCAGAGACTCGTTCTCCTCCACGTGGCCGAAGAGATGCAGCAGCAACTCAGCGTTGGCCAGATCGTTCGGCACGCTCGTCGCGGAAGCCAGGCATCGCACCTCCCGGTCCCCTCGCGCGAGCTCATCACGCAGGAAGGTGTCGTAGCGCGTGGTCACGATGAGCGAGACGGGCAGCCGGGCCAGCCGTCGGATCACCTCGCGGGGAGAGACCGCCTCGTTTCGGCAGACACCGGCGAGCGCGCGCAGGAGGTCCTCCCGTCCACGCTCGGTCTCCAGGGCCTGGGCCAGCTCGGGCAGCCGCGCGGAATCGGGCGGGACGGAGATCCGCTCGGCCAGAGCGGCGGCGATGACCCGATCCGAGGTCAGCGCACCGGCGACGGCACCCTGCCCGGAGACCGGCAGTCGGTCGCCGAGGAAGACGATGCCCTCGCGGCGACCCAGGGCATCCGCGATCACCTGGGCGCCGTCCTCGCTGCTCGTGAACCACTCGAACTGCTCGTAGTTGACCAGGTCCTGCTGCATCTGCCGCATGCCGGCGTAGCGCTCGTCGGCGTTCTTGCGAAGCGCCCGTGATACGACCCGGTCCAGAGATCGCGGCAGATCGGCTCGCACGCGACTCGGACTCGGCGGTTGGTGGTGGCAGGTCTTCTCGATGATGCTGCGTTGCGTGTCTCCGGCGAACGGCGCCCGGCCGGTGAGGAGCTCGTAGAGCACGCATCCACTGGCGAAGACATCCGCGCGGGCGTCGATCGGTTCCCCAAGGAGCTGTTCGGGAGCCATGTAGCCGGGAGTTCCGGCGAGCGGATACCGGGTCTCGCTCTCGCGGCCCCCCGTCAGTTGGGCAAGCCCGAAGTCCGTGATCTTCACGCGGTCTTCCGCATCCACGAGGATGTTGCCCGGCTTGATGTCCCGATGGATGACTCCCTGCGCGTGCGCGTAGGCCAGTCCCGTGCACACCTGGCCCATGATCGCGAGAACACGACGTAGCGGCAGGGCGCGATCGGCGCCCAGAACCACCCGCAGGTCCTGGCCGGCAACGAGTTCCTGGGTCATGTAGATGGTGCCGTCGCGCTCGCCGACATCGAAGATCGTCGCGATCTGCTCGCTCGACAGACGTCCGGCCAGACTCGCTTCATACAGGAACTGCGCGCGCGCCTCGGCCTGCTCGCCGGGAGAACCGAACGCGGACGACTTGATCGTTTTCAGGGCCACATCGCGTTGCAGCGGGCCGCGGTCAAAAGCGTGATAGACCGTCCCGAAGCCGCCTTCGCCGAGCTTGGCACGGATCTCGTAGCGATCCGCGAAGACGACGCCGGTTTCCAGGACCAACTCGGAGGGATTGGTCAGGAGGGTCGTGTCGTCCCTCGGGTGGGATGAACCGTCCTCCGCGGAAGAGCCGTTCCGTGCGCTCCGATCGGACGAATCGCCTGCGGCGGGAGCGTCCGATACGGGGCGGGTCTCGTCGTGGTGTTCCGGATCCAAGTCTCG
>WJJG01000026.1 GCA_014729815.1 Candidatus Eiseniibacteriota bacterium | reverse complement strand
TGGCAAGATCTCGGGCTCTTCGTTGCCGGCGCGGCTGCGCTGATCCTCTTCTTCTGGCCCCAGCGCTCCTCTACGGCAATGCAACCCGATCCACTGCACGCGGGATAGGAGGAGGCAGATCATGTGGGCCGGTCTCTGGCGCCTGGGCGCCTATGTCGTACTCGCGCTGCTCGGTGTCGGATTCGCCGCGCTCCTCGGTGCCCCGAGCCACGGATGGGCCAGCAAGCTCGGCCTGGCGCTCGCCCTGCTGGGATTCAGTCTGATCGTGCTGCAAGCGATCCTGGCCGCGCGGCTGAAGTGGATCGAGCGCGCCTTCGGCTTCGACATTCTGATTCGCTTCCATCGCAACATGGGGATTCTGACACTGGTGGTTCTGGTGGCCCATCCTCTTCTCTTGGCCTCGGGGGAAGCGGGATGGGGGCTGATCTTCAGCCTGCAGCAATCCTGGGTCGTCTGGGTGGGCAAGGCGGCCCTGCTCCTGCTGATCGTCCATGTGCTCTCCAGCGTCTATCAGCGCAGGCTCGGCCTCAGGTTCGAGGCCTGGCGCAACGTGCACGATCTTCTCGGCCCGCTGGTCCTCGGGCTCGGCTTCGTGCACTCCTGGTTCATCGGCGATGATCTCGTCCTCGCACCGATGCGGCTGCTCTGGATCGTCTTGCTGTTGCTGGCCGCAGTGCTCTTTCTCTACCACCGCTTCCTACGACCCTGGCGGCTGCGGCGGCGCGCCTTCGAGGTCGTCGAGGTCGTGCCCGAAGCCGAAGACGTCTGGACCGTTCGCCTCGCCCCGACACAGGGCCGCCCGCTGCCCGACTACCTGCCGGGTCAGTTTCACTTCATCACGTTCTTTCGACGTCCAGACCTGCCGGTCGAGGAGCACCATTGGACGATCTCCTCGAGTCCGACCGAGAAGCGTTGCCTCAGTTCCACGATCAAGGCTCTGGGTGACTTCACCGCCACCATGGGAGAGACGCGAGTCGGCGACACCGCCGCCGTCCACGCCGCCTTCGGTCGCTTCTCATACGTCCTCCATCCGCAGGAGCGGGATCTGGTCTTCATCGCGGGCGGCATCGGGATTACGCCCCTGATCAGCATGCTCCGTCACATGCGTGATACGGAGCAGTCCCATCGCGTATTGCTGATCTACGGCAATCAGGACGAAGCACAGATCCTCTTCCGGGAGGAGCTCGACGAGATCGCTTCCCGTGAGCACCCCCGCCTGCGTGTCGTGCACGTCATCGACAATCCCGACCCCGATTGGGACGGCGAGCGGGGTCGCATCGACGAGAAGATGATCCGTCGCCTCTGCGGATCGGACTTGACCGGCAAGGCCTTCTATCTCTGCGGATCCGCCGGCCTCACGCAGGCCGCCATCCGCATTCTGCGGGGTCTCGACGTGCCCGATTCCGCGATTCGCCTGGAGGTCTTCTCGTTCCTGGACTAGAGGGGAGGAGGGATGCGCCGAACCAGACTGAAGCAGACCACGGGCGTCGTATCGGTGGTCCTCCTCGGCGGAGCGCTGCTGCTCACAGGGCTGCGCGGATCGGCCGTCGAGAGGGACGCGGCAGCAGAGCATGGGGGCGCGCAGCATGCCGGCGTGCAGCATGCCGGCGCGGAGCATGCCGGGGCGGAGCATGCCGGAGCGGAGCACGCGGGCATGGAGCATGCCGGCGCCGAGCAGGCAGGAGCGCCGCCGGCTGGAGTTGATGCAACGCCCCAGCGCTCGGGAGCGGAGCTGTTCGTCGCATCAGGGTGCGCGCGCTGTCACCGCACCGATCGGCGGGAGACGAAGATCGGTCCCGGGTTGGCGGGTCTCTTCGATCGCGCAACGCTGCCCGTCAGCGGTCGTGCGGTCACCGTGGAGAATGTACGACGGCAGCTCGACGATCCGTACGGGCAGATGCCTGACTTCGGAGATCGTCTCTCCGCCGAGGAGAAGGACCGCATCGTGGCGTACCTGGAGACGCTCTAGGCGGCAGCGCCCTCATCCTCGCGCAGCCGCAGCGGGATCGCCGCCGCGCGCGCCTCGCGCACCTCTCCGCGCTGCATGTGGAAGTCGACGCGGCCCAGGTTGATGCCCGCCCAGCCGACCTGGAAGACCAGCGTCTCGCGCGATCCATGTCGCACGCGCGTCGGCTCGTCCATGAAGGTGTGACTGTGACCGCCGACGATCAGATCGATCCCGGAGACCTGCCGCGCCACGTCCTGCTCGCCCGGGTGACCGGCGTAGCCCCGGTTCCCCAAGTGCGAAAGGCAGACGACCAGATCGCACCGCTTCTCCGTGCGAAGCAGCTCGGTCATCCTGCGCGCGGCTGCCACCGGATCGGAATAGGTGACCCCCCGGCATAGGGGCGCCGCCACGAGTCCCTCGAGCGCGACGCCCAGGCCGAAGAGGCCCACGCGATAGCCGCCGACCTCACGCAGCGTATAGGGTCGCACGCGGTCGGCCAGCCGCGTCCCGCGGAAGTCGTAGTTGGCCGAGAGCAGATCGAAGTCGGCATGCTCTGCGGCCGCCGCGAGACCATCGAGCCCTGCATCGAACTCGTGGTTGCCGATCGTCATCGCCGTATAGCCGAGCGCCGACATCACCCGGAAGTCGACCTCCCCATGATAGAGATTGAAGTAGGGCGTGCCCTGGAACACGTCTCCCCCATCGACCAGGAGGGTGTGGGGACTCTGCGCGCGGATGCGGCGCACCAACGTCGCACGCCGGCTCGCGCCTCCCAGGCCGGCATTGCGCCCCTTTCCTTCCGGAAACGGATCGATCCGCGAGTGCACGTCGTTGGTGTGCAGGATGGTGATCACCGTCTCGTCGCCGGCCCAGGCGCGGCGGATCCCACCCGGCCAGTCGAGATCGGTCAGCCCGGCCAGCAGCGAGCCGCCCCCGGCCCAGGCCAGCGCCGCAGCGCTCTGCTTGAGGAATCGGCGCCGACTGTTCATCACACCGCTCCTTCCCAGGCCCCATCGGTGAGGAGGGATGCCTCCTCGACGCCTCTCAGCGTGCCAGCCGGATGCGCCCCATCCGCGGCATCGGCACCTCGTCGCGCGCGCGCAACGCATCGGCAATCGCATCGCGAAGCAGCACCCCGGTGCGACGCAGCTCCTGCGGGGCCCACAGCATCTCGAGATGTCCGCCCCCGCCGGCGAGGTAGTCGTTGGTGGCTACCCAGTAGTCGGCCGCTGGGTCCGGCGCGGCGCCGGCGATCTCGACCTCCCGGGCGACGCCATCGAACAGACCAAACGTGATGCCGCTGACCGGCTCCCCTCCGGCAGCGGCCAGATCGCCGGCCAGGCCGAGAATCTGCCGGCCGGTGAAGCGCAGCAGGACGATCTCGTTGTCGAACGGCATCAGTTCGTAGACCAGGCCCAGGGTGATCGGACCGGCTTCCCAGGATGTGCGCAGGCCGCCGTTGTTCGTCACTGCCGCGTGGACCGTGACATCCGCCTCGCGACGCGCGCGCTCCAGCATGATGTCGGCAACCAGCGCGCCCAGGACGCCCTCGGGCCGATCGGTCCGCATCGGCCGCGGAGAGGACGCCAGCACCTCCGACATCCGTGTAGCGAACTCCGATCGATAGGGGGCGATCAGCGCCTCCACGTCGGGGTCGGACGACAGCGAGGCGTCGATGCGCGTCTGCGAGGCTCGGGCCTTGGCCGGGAGGGCCAAGGGGCGATCCCCGGCCTCCGGATGGGATGCGCAGCCGAACTGCGGCCCGGCGGCGACGCCGATGAGCGCGAGGATCGCCACCGCGCCGCGGATGCGCCATTGTAGGATTCGCGCGTGAGCGGTCGGCAAGATTCCCTCCCTACTCGACCACCACCAGCTTCGCGCGGGCCTCCTGCCCGCCGGCGCGCAAGCGGCAGAAGTAGATGCCGCTGGGCACCGGCCGGTTCTGGTCATCGCGGCCGTCCCAGCTCGCGCGGTGCTCGCCGGGCGCGTGCCGGCCGCTGGCCAGCGTGCGGCGCAAGCTGCCATCGACGCCGAAGAGCTGCAGCGAAACCGCGCCTCGCACCGGCACCGTGTAGGTCATCGTCACCGCCGAGCCGCCCGCGCGGCGCGCCCCGGAGAGGGAGACCGGATTGGGAACCAGCGTCGCGATACCGCACTCGCGCGGCGCCCCGGCCGGCGTGTCGTTCACGCCGCTCAGATCCGGCAGCGACTCGATCACGATGTCGTCGACCGCCGCCTCGATCAGCGAGTCGTGATCGTAGTCGCTGGCGACGAAGCGCAGGACCACCGCCACGGTGGGGGTGATGTAGTCCTCGAGGTAGAACTCCATGCGCTGCCATTCGTTGATCCCCTCGGTGGCGTATTCGAGATTGACCCAGCTATCTCCGCCGTCGTTGCTGACATCGACCTGCCAGATGTCCTCGCCCGAGAAGGGGCCGAAGTTGTTCGTCCACCAGCGCCAGTAGATCAGACGCGGTTGCACGGCTTCGCTCAGATCGATCACCGGTGAGACCAGCGTCGTCTTGCCGCCGTCGAGATCGCTCTCCATCGGCGCGTCGTCGGGATCCGCCTGACCGGTCACGAAGCAGTGCGTCCCGTCGGGCGTGTGATCGTCCTCGGGCTGCACCGGGATGTCGCTGCCCCACGTGCCGACCGGATCCACGCGCACCCAGGCGCCGTCGGTGGCATCATCGCCGGGCACGCCGGCCGTCCAACCCGACTCCTCCTCGAAATACTCCTCGAGCAGCGAAGCCACCGGGATCGTCAGGTCCAGCTCGTGCACCTGCTCCGCCCAGGTCGTTACCGAGAGATCGTAGGTCACCTCGGCATCGGTGGGCGCCAGGAAGCTCAGCTCGGCCGCGAAGTCGGGCGTCAGGGTCTGTGTGCCGTCCAGGCCGATCAATGGGCAGCTCGCCTCGGCCTGCAGGATCTCGACGTAGCTGCTGTCGCATGCCAGCAACGCCTGGAGGTCGCGCGCCTCGTCGCTGCCGCTGTTGTGCAGCGTGACGCGGATCGCGAACGTCTCGTCGGGGTCCATATCGCCCTCGCCATCGCCGGAGGCGCTGTCGTCGATCTCCCAGTCGGCGATCGAGAGCACCGGTGCGTGCAGCAGGAGCTGGAACGCGTCGGGGCACACCGGGCGGTCGTCGCACGTCACCTCGACGAGCACCTCGGCCTCCTCCTGGTCCGCGCCCGCCCCGGTCGCGCGGATCACGAGCGCATCCAGGTTCAGTCCGCTCTCGCCAACCCCGAGGTCCTCGTAGGCCGACGTGCCATCGATCACCTCGACGCGCGCATCGGCCGGCGCCAGGGTCAATGCTACGTTGGTCGCCGGCTGCTGTCCGACGTTGCGCAGCTCGAGCGCCAGCTCGAGCGTTTCGCCCACGTCGACCAGCCCGTCGCCGTCGCCGTAGCTCGCGCCGCTGGCGTCGTCGTCGATCGACACGTCATGCACGACCAGCCAGGCCGTCTCCGGCGGCAGCACCTCGAGTGGGCCTGTGGCCGGCAGGTAGTCCGGCTTGACGGCCTTGATCTGCAGGGTCATCGCCTCGGGCGGGTCGGGATCCAGCGTCACCCGGCCGTCGAGGCCCGTGCTGCCGCTCGTCCACACACCCAGATCCTCGGAGTAGATCGTCACCACCGCCCCGGCCACCGGCAGGTCGTTCGCGCGCACCAGGATTTCGCAGTCGCCCTGGCCCATCAGGTAGTCCGTTTCGTAGGTCAGCTCCAGCGCCCCGGCCACGTCCCGCCATTGGGGCATGGCCGGGTCGCCGAGCAGGCAGAGCTCGTAGTGGCACCAGAGCAGCACCGGGTCGAGCTGCCAGATACAGTCGACCTTCGAATCGACGTTCCGCCACCCGACTTCGATGAACCCCTCGTCGTAGAGGGCATCGACGAACTGGCGATTGTAGTGCTGCGATGCACCATAGGTTGTGCCCGGCGCGTACCAGCCATAGCGCGTGTTGCCGATGAACGCCGAGGCACCGTTGTCGTCGTAGAAGAACACCTCCGAAATCGCATCGCCCGAGTAGGTATCGAAGTTGTTGGCATAGCAGCCCTGCGTATAGATCAAGGTGAAGCTGCTCGAGATGCCGTCATTGGTCAGGTAGCCGACATCCGAGTTGTACATCTTCATGTTGTAGGTCGTCAGCGAATGACCCAGATGATGGCAGCTCGGATAACCGTCGTTGAACAGCGCGATCACATCCCACTTGCTCCAGGTGCCGTCGCGATCGTAGAGGGTCTCCTTGTGATAGGTGTCGGGATACCCGGAGGTCCAGTAGCCATGGGCGCTGGTCGAATCCTTCACCTCATCCATCGAGTCGCCGCCCCAGGTGGGCAGGTTGTCCATCCGCTCGCCGGCAAAGAAGGCCATCAGCACCTCGGGCAGGACCGGGGATTCGGTGTAGAGCTCATTCTTCTGCAGCCAGCGCCCCAGCTCGGTCGTGTTGCTCACCGCGGCACGTCCCACGGCCACCTCGCCGATCAGGTCGTACTCTCCCTCTTCTCCCCAGTATCCGTCCTCGTCGTCGTTCCATGTGCCGTCGAGGCCCTCGTAGTAGCAGTCGCCGGGGAAGTGGTCGGTGTAGCTCCCCGTGTCCCCATAGAGGTTGCGCACCGGGATGATCTCGCGATCTCCGCCGAGGAGCACGAACTCCGTCTCCCAGTTCTGATAGGCGTCGATGATGAAGTTGCGCATCCGTTCCGGATCGTCGTCACCCTCGTAGGTTCCACGGATCTCGCTGAGCAGAACGATGCGCGCCATCCGACCGCGGCTGGCCTGGAAGGTCGCCAGCGCCTCGAACGAGGAAGCCAGCGTCTCGTTGGTGATGATCACGTACGGGTAGCGGCCCGGCCCCAGGCGCGCGGCGCCGCCCGCGGCGGCCTGATCGGCGCCGTAGAGCGCCAGGTCCTCGGGATTGGCGACCATCGCCGCCAGGCGATCACACACCGCCTCGCTGCGGCGCAGATTCGGCGAGGTCGCCCCGCCGCTGCCCGTGGGGGGGGCGGTCTCGATCTCGACCTCCACGCGGCCGAACCAGGCGAGCTCGCCCGACTGCGGCCAGTAGGCCACTGGATAGACCTGCAGAAAGGCCAGATCGTGTCCCCAGGCGCGCTGCGTGGTGATCAGTCGCGCCGCCTCGGGAGGAAAGGTCGCGTCGCTGCCATAGATCGCGGCATCCCGGGGCGTTGCCGGGAAGGGCCCCATCGCGCTGATCGGGTATTGCTGCGGGGCGGGAACGATCGCATGCCGCCCGCTGAGCGCGTGCCGCTCGCGCCCGCGCGCGCGCACCGATACGACCTCCTCTCCCGGAGGGAGCAGGACGACCAGCTCGCGGGCCGGCAGCAGCGGCTGTCCCGGCGCGCCCAGGTTCGTGCAGTCGGGCACCTCGAGCCGCCGCCCGCCCGGCTCCGCCACGGCGTCCTGCACAACGGGCGGTGCGAAGTCGAGTTGGGTGCGGATCGTCACCGCGTCCGGGGCGCCAACGGCCCCCGTGAGTACGATCAGCGCACACATCGCCGCCAGCGCCGGGAGCCACCGGCCTCGCCGATGTGCGCTCCGATCGCGGCTCGAATCCTGGCTCTCTCGGGCATCGGGTCTGCGGATCGACCGCTGCATGATGGAGATCTCCTGGGGTTGGGGTTCTGCGTCGGCGCCCGGCATCCGCGATGGGAATCCAGGGGAGTATTCATTGATTCTACCTTGAGACCGCGCTGCCGGCAAGGCGACCGTGGCGGCACTCCCATCCACAAAGCCCGTCCGCCGAGATGGCCTCCGCATTCGGCGATGCTGCTCGCACCGTGAGCACCCAATCACTGCTGGCGCATTGGCCAAGTCAGATGAAGGGAGATGCAGTGCCGGCCCGTACGCCGCGAAAACTCCATAGCGGCGTGTTCCGAGACGGTAGGAGCCTACCACATCCCGTGATGTGCCACGGAAACCAGGGAGGAGACCAGCCAGCAGGGCTATCACCTATATGAGGCTGACGGATCGAAGCTGTAACGTCCAGTGGGCCAAGCCGGACGGCACTTCTGGAAGGGACAACAGGTCGGAGTAGCAGATCCCGCACGTGTCGACGTCGATCTCCACCTCTTCCGAACCGAGTGCGCCCGGATCGCACTCGAAGGGCTCCAATCTTCCTCCGGCCTTCTCGGCGGCGTAAGCGCGGATCATCCATCTTCATTCTCCTTTCACGGCCGCCGGTCGTCCGAACGGCCCGTATGATCGTTCCTCGGAAGAGAACACAATACGCCGCACGGTGCCGGGCCACGCCCCGGAGCGCCCCCTCCCGAGGGGCGGCCCCAACCGGGGGTTCAAGGAATCGTGGACGCAACCCCCTGCGGCGTCGTATGATGAGAGACAAGGTGGCCGGCGCGCCTCCCGGCGACTCGCGGGGCGGTGCCGGCGCTCGGCGCCGCGGAGACGGACGAGCCCGCGGAACCGGTTCCGGAAGACGACCGACCGGCCTCCAGCCATCTCCGCTATCGACGGAAAGAGACAGGAGTCTTCGACGCATGAGTGAATCCAAGAGGCGCCCCGGTACGATCGCCCTTCTCGGATACACGATCGAGTCTTTCGAGGCGGCGGCCAAGTTGGGCTACGATTTCGTGGCGGTCGTGCCTCCCGGGTACGACGAACTGCTCGCGAAGGACCGGATCCAAGCGGTCCCCTGGAAGTTCGACCGCATCAACGAACGCTCCACGGAACTCGCCGAGACCTTGCTCGGCATGAACGTGAGACTCGCGGTCCCGCTCTACGAGGAAACCGTCGAGTGGGCCGGCGCACTGAACGCCCGCTTCCTCGACAACCCGCGTCTCTTCAACCGCTATTGGGCCCTCCGCGACAAAGCGATGATGAAACGCAAAGCGCAGATGGCGGGCATCCGGGTCGGCGTGTTCGAAGAGGTCGATTCGCACGAGCAGGTTCGCAAGTTCTTCCGGCGCATCAACGAAGCGGAAGGGCGGATCGAAGGGGATCTCCCGCTCGGCGTCCACATGAAACCGACCACCGCCGCCGGTTCGGTGGGACATCGCTATATCAAGACCACCCAGGAGATCGACGAGGTTCCGGTCGACGCGTTCCCCTGCATGGTGGAGAGCCATCTCGACGGCCAGGAATTCTCGTGCGAGGTCTTCGTCCACGGCGGCAAGATCGCGTTCTTGAACATCAACGAGTACATCCACCTCGGCTACAGCCAGCTCCTCCCGCCGACGCCGAAGCTCGAAGCGTACCGGCCGGAGATTCGCAAAGCGATCGAAAAGCTGATCGCCACGTTCGAGCTGAAGCACGGCATTCTCCACCCCGAGTACTTTCTCGACGCCGAGGGAGAACTCAACTTCGGCGAGGTGGCCGCGCGGATTCCCGGCGGTCATATCTTCGACCTGATCCAGCGGGCGTACGGATTCGACCCGTTCGGGGGGCAGATTCTCTGCAGCGACCCCGAGGTGACGGAGGAGGAGATCGCTTCGTACTTCCCGGACGAGGTGGAGGGAAAGAAGCAGCACGCCGGCAACCTTCTCGTCTACCCGAAGAAGAAACGCGTCAAGGCGCTCGCCATCCCGCCAGAACTCGAAGAGGAGCCGTACTATCTGAAACACGATCTGTTCGAACCGGTGACGGCGAAGGTGGAGGACCGGGTCGGGTTCGGGAATCACTACGGCCACATCGACTTCGCCGGCGAGGATGCCGACCGTCTTCGCGAGGTGCTTCTACGATTCGAAGAGCTGGACTATTACGAATGAACCGGGACGGCGCCGGGCGTTCCGCCGCCCCGAGGACGAGCGACGAACGGGTGCCGCGAAAGCGCGCGGCCTTCGAGGAAGCTCTCGACCGGCTGGCCGAAGCGCCCGACTTCGCGAAGGCGCGCTACCAGACGCAGGTGCACCGCCTCGCCGGCGAGCTGCTCGACAGCGACGCGGGGGCGCGCGCCCTCCTCGAGCTGGCCCCGAAGATCGCCTCCGCCGGGACCTTTCACGGGGGCCCGTGGGAGCACGCCGCCCGGCTGCTTCCCCGCCTCGTTGGCTACAGCCTGCGCGGCGAAGGGGTGTATCCGACCATCGAGGCGCTCAGCGAGCTTCGCATGATCGCCATCGTGCAGGGGAAGCACGTCGAGCAGGGCGTGGACGCCGAGACGGCGGAGCAGTTCCTCCAGGAGGTGTGCGTCGAGAACCTCGACCTCATGTACCCGGAGAACTCCGAGGAAGCGCGCGTCCGACCGAAGATCTACGGGCGCGCCGAGCGTCTCTTCGCCCTGATCCGCGATCACATCTCGATCGCCGGCTTCGGCGGGACGTTGATCGAGGAGATCGAGTCGATCTGCGCGCAGCGCCCGATCGTCACCCGCCGCGTGCAGAAGCTGCTCGACCTCGCGAACCAACTCCCCGAGGGAACGCTCTCCGCAAAACGGCTCGAACGGCTCCGCTTCTTCCTCCGCGCATCCGGCGCCGTCACGCCGGCGAGCGAGCGGGCCGGCGACGAGCGCCGCTACGGCAAGGCTCTCGACTCGATGGACGAAGCGGAGAGGGGCGAAGAGGCGGACCGGTTCGCCCACTCCCTCCACGAGACCGGTCTCAGCAGTCCGTATCACGCCGTCCTGGTGCGGCGGATCGCCGGGAGCGCTCCGCCTCTCCTCGCCCGGGCGCTCGGCCTCGGCTCCTTCGGCGCGGCCTGTCTCGAGGAGAACCGGGAACTGGTGCGGCGCGTGATCGACACGGCGATCCGGCCGGGAACGGAAGTCGGCGTGCTCGGTCTCGCGAAGACCCTCGACCGAGGCCTCTTCTCGAGGCCCGAGATCCGCGCGGGCATGGATCGCCTGCTCCGCGTGGACATCGTGCCGGGCGTCGAACGGCGGCTTCTTTCGCTCAACCGGGGCGAGACGGGCATCCCCGCCCGGGCGCACCTGATCGCGGGGACGGTGAGCGTCCTCGGCCTTCCCCTCGGCATCGGGCAGGGCGACAACCCGACCTGCCAGGCCGCCCGAGGGCTCAGCCTCTGGAGCCAGCACGCGCCCGGATTGCTCCTCAAAATCCTGGTTCGCGCCGTGCGCGACGGGGTTCTTCACACCGGCTTCGAACAGCACGATCTCCTGATCGAGGAGGAGGATCCGGACGCGCTCGACGCACGGTTCGATCTGAACCTCGACCCGGTTTCGACGATTCTCGTGCCGCTTCTGGATCGTCTCTACGCGCGCCTCCTTCTTCTCGTGCAGGGGAGGCCGCTCGACGCCCACCGGTGGGTCAACCCGGCCATGTACGGCGGGTGGGTGCCCGTCGGCTTCCGCTCCGCGTTCGATCCGATCGGTGGCGCCGTGGTGGAGCACGAGAGTTTCGTCCGCCTCTTCTACGCCACGCATCACCCCCGGTTCAACGGCGGGTACGACCTTTTGTACCCGAACCCGGTCGGCATCATCATCACCGACGTGCACGGGAACATGCTCGGCTATCACGCGGTGTCGATCCAACGGATCGCCGAGGATCCGGAAGGAAAGACGAGGATCTACTTCTTCAATCCGAACAACGAGGGGCGGCAGCGGTGGGGCCACGGGGTCTCGCCGACCGTCGCGGGCAAGGGGGAGCATCCGGGGGAGTCGTCGCTCCCGTTCGATCAGTTCGCCTCGAGGCTCTACGCCTATCATTACGACCGGTACGAGAAAGGGGACGAAGGAAGCGTGCCCGAGAAGATCGTGGCGGACGTGAGCCGGTCCGCCCGGGAGAGTTGGGGACGCTCCGTGGCATGGCAAGGCTCCGCATGATCCGGCGCCGGGGGTTTCCTCCCTCCCCCGCGGCTCGAGGATGGATCGCATGGCCAAGCACTCTTCCCGAATCGAGCTGAGCCAATCCGCGCTGGCGAGCAACATCCGATTCGTGCGCGAGGTGGTCGGCTCGAAGAGCGAGATCGTCATGGTGGTCAAGGCGAACGCCTACGGCCACGGCACCGAACAGATTCTCCCGATGGCGGAGAGGACGAGTGTGAAGCGGTTCGCCGTCGCGTCGTGCCACGAAGCGCAGGAAGTGGACGCGGTACGCGGCGAAGACACGTCCGTCGTCATCATGGGCATCCTGTACGACGAGGACCTGGAGTGGACGATCGAACGCGGGATCGAGTTCTACGTTTTCGATCTCGCACGTTTGCGTGAAGCAGCGAAGACGGCGAAGCGCGTCGGCCGACCGGCGCGCGTCCACCTCGAGGTGGAGACGGGCGGAAACCGCACCGGTCTCGCCCGGGAGGAACTGACCGAGGCGCTCAAGATCCTCCGCGAGGAGAAGCGTCACTTCCGCTTCGAGGGTCTGTGCAGCCACCTCGCGGGAGCGGAAACCCTCGCGACCCACTTCCGCATCAAGAAGCAGATCCAGGCTTTCGAGACGATTCGAAAGCGCGTGCAGAAGGGCCGGCTGCGCCCCGAGAAGATCCATCTCGCGAGCTCCGCCGCTTCCCTCTCCCTGCCCGAGGCCACCTACGATCTCGTGCGGGTCGGAAGCGCCGCCTACGGCATGTGGCCGAGCCCGGACATTCAGAACCTCTATCTGAGCCGAACCCTCGGGAAGGCGGCCAACCCGCTCAGCCGCGTCATGAGCTGGAAAACGGACGTGATGCACGTGAAGCCCGTGAAGCAGGGCGAATTCGTCGGATACGGTACATCCTTCGAAGCGCCGCGGAACATGCGGGTCGCCGTCATGCCCCTCGGTTACGCGAACGGTTATCCGCGGGAGATGTCGAACCGGGGATACGTGCTCATCCACGGCCGGAAGGCGCCCGTCGTCGGCGCGGTGACCATGAACATGTTCATGGTCGACGTCACCCACAACCCGAAGGTGAAGGTGGGCGACGAGGTCGTTCTGATCGGCCGCCAGAAGGGGAACGTCATTTCGCTCCGCTCGTTCTCCGAGTTCTCGAGCGCGTTGAACAACGAGTTCGTCAGTCGCCTTCCGGCGGCGATCCCGCGGTTGGTCGTGAGGTAGGGCGGGGTGGTTCCGCCGCCCGGTTTGCCGATAGCAAAACCCAACCCGATTTCGGCGCTTTCGACGATCAGACCCGTACTCCGCATCGTTGATTCCGTGCCAGAGCATGAACCACACCGCTGACCACGCAGGAGATCGCATCGGACGGAATTTCTGAAAGGGACAGGTGCCGCCTCTTGGCCGGCGGCGGAGGAAGTCGAGGGACTCGGCGGAGTACGGGGCCACAATCTATGCAACAGACGAGTAGGACGTACGGTGCACCCGCTCCCAAGTCTCGATCCGCACTCTTGTTCGGGAGCGGAGGACTACAGGGCTAAGCCCAGATCCACGGATAAGCCATGGCTGATCGCATGAGAGGGGCCGCGCACGTCGAGATGCCGGTCCGAGGGCGCTGGCCAGCTGTTTCGGCGCAGACTGCCCCCTTTCCCCCATTGGCAGGGCCTGCGCGGACTTGGGTCTTAG
>WJJG01000211.1 GCA_014729815.1 Candidatus Eiseniibacteriota bacterium | reverse complement strand
GCCGCCGGTGGGTCGCAAGTTCGACGAGACCGTGCGTCAGATCCAGGCCTTCCAGCACGTGCGCGCCACCAAGGGCGCCGAGGCCACCCCGGCCGGTTGGACGCCCGGCAAGAAGACCCTCAAGGTCGGGCCCGATCTGGTTGGCAAGGTCTGGACAGTCTGGAATCCGCAGGATCGCTAGGCCGGCGGGACCGTCGCGGGCCGCGAACGCGAAGGAGCGAGGATGGCCTTCGTCCTGACCGGCGAGGTGAGCGGGAAGCGCGTGCGCTTCCCGCTCCGCCCCGGGCGCAACGCCTTGGGGCGCAGCTCCCGCAACGACATCGACCTGCAGAATCCCTCCGTCTCGCGCCAGCACGCCGAGCTGGAGGTCACCCCGCAAGGGGCCCACTTGCGCGACCTGGGCAGCAGCAACGGGAGCTGGGTCAACGGGCAGCCGGTCACCTCCGCCGTCGCGCTGCGCCCGGGTGATCGCCTGCGGCTGGGGGATCAGGAGCTGCGCTTCGAAGTAGCCGGGGAGCAGGGGGGTGCATCGTCGGTGGCGCAGGATCCGGGAACCATCGCCGGCGTCAGCCTCGACGAGATCCCGCTCTCCGACCCCGGCGACGTCAGTACCGGCGATCGGATCTCCTGGGAGGTGGCCAGTAGCGAGGTCGGGCATGATCCGGCCACGGAGAAGGCCCTCTTCCGCGCGGTCACCGAAGCCGGGCAGATGCTGGTCGGCGCGCAGCCGCTGACCGAGATGTACGACGACGTGCTGGGTATCGTCGAAGGCGTCGTCCCGGCCCGACGGATCCTGTTGCTGCTCACCGACACGCCCGATGGCACACCCGCGATCCGCGCCGCACGAACGGCGGATGCCGACACGGGCGAGAAGCTGATGCTCAGCCGCACCATCGTGCGCACCGTGCTCGGCGAACGCGAGGCGCTGCTCCTCAACGATGCGCTCAGCGACCCCCGCTTCCGCGTGCAGGAAAGCATCATCCTGCAGAAGGTCCGCTCGGCGATGGTCGCGCCGCTCTTCGACAGCAACGAAGTGATCGGACTGCTCTATGCCGACAGCGACGACCCGCGCGTGCACTACAACCGCGAACAGCTGCGGGCCTTCACGCTGCTGGCCAATCTGATCGCGGTCAAGATCAGCAACGCACGCCTCTTGGAGGTCGAGCGCGAGCAGGAGCGCATGGCGCAGGAGGTGGCCGCGGCGCGACAGGTGCAGCAAACGATGCTGCCCTCATCGTTGCCGCAGATCCCGGGCTACGAGATCCTCGCCCGGCAGTTGCCCTGCTTCGAGGTGGCCGGCGATCTCTACGATGTCTGCCCGTTGCGCGATGGACGCGTGATCCTGGTCGTGGGGGATGTCACCGGGAAGGGCATGCCCGCCGCCCTGCTGATGTCGAACACCATCGCCGGTCTGCGCGTGCTCTATCCCGAGGGATTGCCGCTCGATCAGCTCGCCGCCCGCGTGCATCAGGAGCTGCTCGACTGCTCCGATACGATGCATTTCGTGACGCTCTTCATCGGCATCCTCGATCCCAGCACGCACACGATCGAATACGTCAACGGTGGCCACAACGCGCCTCTGATGCTGTGTGGCGAGCAGGAATTGGTCGAGCTCAAGGCTACCGGCACACCGCTGGGACTGCTGCGCGGCAGCCAGTTCGCGCTGGCGCGCGCCGAGATTCCGGCCGACGCGATGCTCTGCATCTTCTCGGACGGGATTCCCGAGGCACAGAACCCGGACGATCTCGAGTATGGCGATCAGCGCCTGATCGGCAGCGCCCGCCGGCGCTGCGGCGCCCCGCTCGAGGGGGTCGCCGACGGCGTGCTGGCCGACCTGCGCGCGTTCATCGGCGCGCGGCCGCTGGAGGACGACGTGACCCTGATTCTGCTCCGGCGCAGTCGAGCCGACGGCTAGCACCGGCCGGTCATCCGCCGCCGCCCGTCTGTGGTGGCACCCCGAGCCCCACAGCCAACTGCGCTATCTCAGGAGCGTGGCCTTCCGCCAGAACTCGTGCCCGGCCGCTCGGTAGCGCACGAAGTAGATTCCGGCGCCCAGATCGTGATCGCCATCGTCGCGACCGTTCCAGTCGATCCCGTAGCGACCGGCCTCCTGCATCCCATCGACCAGTGTGCGCACGAGACGCCCCTTGATATCGTATACACCGATCTGCACGAGGCAGCGCGCCCCGAGGGCGTACCGCAGCGTCGTGGATGCCGCAAACGGATTGGGTCGGCTCATCTTCAGGCCGAAGGCTGGACCTGTGCCACGCTCGCCGTGCGAATCGTCCTCCGCGCCGCTGAGGATGACCTCCACCGGTGTGCTGCCGCTGGCCATCACCACCGGCGTGCTCTTGCCGTGCGCCGCCCAGGCGTTGTACAGATCCTGGCCGGCCGAGTTGGTCACGTTCTCGTCGCGCAGGAATTCGACGTACTCCTTGCTGGTCGTCTGATAGTAGAGCGTGACGGAGGCGAGGGTGGCCTCGACCGGGAGTTCGTAGGCCGTCTCGTCCCAGTACTGCCCATCCTCGTAGTGATAGTGCACGACCGGCGACTGGACCTCGGAGAGACCGGTGTTGGTGAATCCACGCGGCGGGATGCGGTTATCCGAGTAGACCGTGTCGTTGAGCACGAAGTGGAAGGAGGGGCCCGCAGGCAGCCCCAGCAGATCGGCCAGGCCGGGACTCAGGCCGGGATGGATCTCGTAGACCTTGATCTGCTCGTCGAGATGCAGATCCGCGGTCTCGAAGTCGTAGGCCCCCGACTCGAAGACCAGCTGATCCTGGTCATCGAAGGCCTGGACATGGATCCAGATGCGACGCCCCTCCGGGTAGCCGGAGGGCAGCTTGTGGCCGGTCTCGTTGATGACGCGCACGGTCAGGCCGAACTCCTCCGGAATCAGCTCCAGCGTCGCCGCCAACTCGAGCATCGACTGAGCGCGCGCCTTGGCGGCGGCCAACTGGGTGGCATCGACCTCATCGGGGAAGAAGTCGGCCACGATGTCGGGGACGAAGGTGTTGCCGCCCATCATGTCGTGTAGCCCCAGGTCCCCGCGGGTGGGAGCGCCGTTCTCATTGCACCCCTTGCCGGTCACGTCGCGCATGTGACAGTCCTGACAGGTCGAGACGATCCCGTCCGGCTTGTCGCCGGCGAACTGGGGCGCGTAGACGCCGGTGGCGGCGTACTCGCTCTGCGACCACTCGCTGTAGGTGCGTTCGATCGGGAACATGTTGCGGATCCACATGTCGGTGTGCTCTTCGTCGAAGGCATTCGGTACGTAGTCGCGCAGGTCCACCCGATCGAAGACCGGACTGCTGACATCGTGACAAAGGCCGCACATGTCGCTCGAACGATGGAAGGGCGATTCGACGAAGGCGTGGCTGGCCTCGGCGTCGGCATAGGGGCCGCGACGCAGCGGCGCCGGGTCGTTGACGAACTGCCCGTTGCCGTATTGCAGGGGGAGCGGATCGATTCCCGCGAGCACCTCCTCATCCTCGATGGGACTGACGCCTGGAATGTAGTTGTGGTCGACCGCCCGGTGGCAGAAGTCGCACTGCACGCCGTGTCGATCCTTGACGTTCAGCAGGTCGCCGCTCGTGTCGACCGAACGGCCCTCCTGCCAGCCACCCGGCGAATGGCAGCGGATGCAGAGGTCGCCGACCGAGGGAGCGTCCTGTTCGGCGATCGCCAGGCAGGCGAAGAAGAAGGGGTCGCGCGCGGCCTGGGACATCATGCTGCCACGCCAGTTGAACCAGGGCTCGACGTCGACATCGTAGTTGCCGTGGCAGCTACCGCAGTTGACATCCGGATCGTCGAGGATGGCGCCCTCGTGCGGCTGGGTGCCAGAGAGGTCCATGTCGCGCAGGGTCGTCGGCACGAAGCCGGGCGGTGTGGCGGTGATCGTGAAGTCGGCATCGCTCTCGTCGGATGCCGCGTTGCCGGCATTGTCGTAGGCCTCCACGCGGATCCGGTTGGATGTGCCCGGGCGATTGGGCACGAACCAGGAGTAGCCGCTCCCGGGCGGCTGGCGCGTGGCCACCGGCCTGTACGCCCCCCCGCCGTCATCGGAGAGGTAGATGTTGACGTAGGCGATCCCGCTCTCGTCGGAGGCCTCGAAGAGGACCGCGTGATAGCTGCCGGCGGACGCCACTTCCCCACCGTTGGGACTCAGCACGTTCACCGTCGGCGGCGTGGTGTCCGAGCCGCCCGCGGGGGTCAGATAGGGTGCGATCTCGCTCAGCGGGATGTTGATCGTGTGGTCGGCATTGCCCTCGGAGAGCCCCGGAAAGGTGGGTGTGTTGCCGAAATGGGCGATATCGGTGATCTCGGTCAGATTCATGTACCCGTCGCCATCGGAGTCATTCCCCTCGATGGCCCGGATGGCCTCCTCGTTGGAGAGGCCTCCTCCCAGGCCGACCTCGATTCCCAGGCCATACGGATTGCGCGCACCACCTCCATCGAAATCGAAGTGGCACACGCCGCAATGGCCGGCGCTGCTGGGCAGATCGTCGAGCGGCGTGCCGCTGGCGACCGGATAGAGATCGAAGAAGTCGCGGCGGATCGGATTGCGGGCCTCACTGGGCAGGGCGGTACAGAGGACGAGCGCCGTCAGGAGCATCACACAATGCGGAATCCGACGCCTGTGGGCGGGGCCTCCGAGCCGGTACATGATCCTTCCTCCCCTGGATCGAGCGAAGTCGCCCTGGCGAAATCGACGGGCCAGACGCATGGACGGAGCACTGCCGTCCGCAGGCCGGCGATCCGGAGCCGGACGCGTCCAGGTGTGGGGAACGGCGAGCGAGCGAGCGAGCGCGCGGAGGTCCGTCTCCTGCTCCACACGAATAGGACGCCAGAGCGGCCCGGCTGATACGCGCGATGCGCGCGCAGAATCCTCGCAAACGCAATCTAGATGCGCATTCTTCGGGCGCGGCTCCCCTCGCGTCTTCGTCGGCCGGCGCCTGGTCGCCGCCCGGCTAGCCGCGCGTGCGGTTCATCTCCCGCACGCATTGCGCGGCCGTGCGGCTATCGGCCACCAGATGGGTGATCAGCGGCTCGCGCTGATCGAGGATCGCGCGCAGGATCCGTTGGCGCGGCGCCTGGCAGTCGGGACAGCAGCCGAGCAGGAGCACGACCTGCTTGCCCGCGGCGCGCATC
>WJJG01000210.1 GCA_014729815.1 Candidatus Eiseniibacteriota bacterium | reverse complement strand
GCCCTGCCCGCGCTGCGCCACGGCGTCTCCCCAGGAGTCTACGCCCTGCCGACGATCTTCGTGGACGATCGCTTCGTCCCGCGCTGGTCTCTCGACGGGCACCCGATTCTGGACGAGATCCTACAAGCCGCGCTGGCCGAGCGCGATTCCGTCCCACGCGCCGCGGACGCGCGCTGAACGGTGTCGCGAGATTTCGCGGAGGGCCGTTCTCGCGTGCCGCGCGGCGGGAACAGCGATGGGGCCGGCGCGTCCTGCTCGCGAGGCGCGAGAAGCGGAGCCGATGGCCTGGGCGGCGACCGGCGCCTACCGGTCGGTCTCCCCGCCGAGCGGCAGGGCCAGCATGGTGCGGTGCTCGCGTAGAAAGGGGAGCATGCGTCCCAGCGCGGCTACGATCTCGGGATCGAGTTGGCGGCCGGCCACGCGTCGCACCTCGGCATAGGCATCATCCATGGCGCAGGATTGCCGGTAGGGACGGGTCGTGGTCAGCGCGTCGAAGGTGTCGGCGACCGCGATGATCCGAGCCAGAAGCGGGATTCCATCGCCCGAGACGCCGAGCGGATACCCGTGACCATCGATCCGCTCGTGATGCAGCAGCACAGCCTGGGATGCGTCTTTCAGCTGCGGGATGTGTCGCAGCACCTCGTAGCCCCGGCGGGGGTGCTCCTTGACGACTTCGTACTCCGCCGGCGTCAGGCGTCCTCGCTTGTTGAGGATCGACTCGGGGAGTCCGATCTTGCCCACGTCGTGCAGAATCGAAGCCCACTTGAGCGACTCGAGTTGCCGGGTAGGCAGTCCCACCTCCCGGGCCAATAGCATGGCCAGCACATGCACGCGCACGGAGTGACCGGACGTGTAGGGATCCTTGGCCTCGACCGCGCTGATTAGCGCCCGCACGGTGGCCAGCAAGAACTCGCTCTGCCGTGCATAGAGCTCGCCGCTGCGCAGCGCCAGAACGAGCTGCTCGGCCAACGCCTCGCTGAGCTGCACCGATCGCGGCGAAAAGGGCAGGTTGCCGGCCCGCAGGAAGCCGAGCAGGCCCGCGCGGCGGTTGCCGAGCTGCAGCCGCACGGCCACCAGATGCCCGGGGAGGCGGATCACGGCGCTTTCACCGGGCAGCAGTTCGTCCAGCGAGAGACGCAACGTGCGCTCTCGGCCGCCATCGAAGCGGTCGGCCAGGGCGCGTTCGAGGCGCCGTAGCTGCGGCCGCGGGAGGGTTGCGAGGCCGCCGACCGCAGGCTGCGGGCGCGCGTGCAGGAAGATGCGCTCCGCCTCCAGGGAGAGCAGCCCCAGATCGGCGCGGGTCGCCCGTCGCCCCTCCTCGAGGATGAAGCGCTGGGCGCTGCGCAGATCGCTGGGATCGCCGAGGCGCTCGGCGATCCCGCGCAGCAGCCGAACCTCACTGTCCGCGGCGGCCAGGCGATCGCTGCGTAGCGCCTCGACCGCATCGGCATCGAGCTGGTCGGCCAACGCGCGCGCCAGGTCGCAGAGGAAGCCGCCGATCGGATCGCCGTCCCGGCTCGCGCCCGGGTGGTGGGGTGGATCGGGGGCCGTGCCGGCACCGGGCGCTGCGAGCTGCGGCTGCTGTCGGCGGAGGACCGCGACCAGCACGCCGTGCAGCCGCCCCTGGGCGGCGATCGGGGCGGCATAGACGGGGCGGTCCCCTTCTGCGGAACGCGCCAGCCGCTGGTGCTGGGCGGATTCGGCAATCAGGGCCAGCACGCCCGGGCGGGGGGCGGCGGTCGCCGGACGGGTGGAGAGCAACGGCTCGCCCTGAGGCGTGCGCAGTTGCAGGTCGGCATCCAGCAGGCGCCCCGCGCTGGAGAGCAATCGGCGCTGGGTCTCGCGAATCGCTCCGATGGTCTCCGTGCTGTGCATCGATGCTCCCGCCGGCTCCCGTCTCCGAGTTGCCTCGACCGCGCCGCGACCGCGGCGGCGGCCGCGCGGCGAGCCTCTTCGAAGGAGATCGGCAGAACGTTCGATTTCCCCACCCATCGGGATCGAGGCCGCTGCCGCGCCGGGGCGCGAGAGCGCGGACCTTCACATCCCGGTTCGGGGGTTTAGAACTGGATGCGGTCTGGCCGCTTCAGTATGCTCCCTGGCGCTGGGCCGCCAGGTGGTTCAGAAGGCACTGGAGATGAAAATGCTTAAGATATTGATCGGCAGTGCATTGCGCAGGTGCTTCTGGGCGCTCCCCGTGCTCTCTCTCGCCCTGGCCCCCGGCGCGGCGGGGGAGACGGTCGAGCAGGTGATGGCGGTGGTCGGCGAGGAGCCGATCCTGCTCTCGGAGGCCGAAGCGCAGCTGCTCATGGCGATCGAGGGGTTCGGCGTCGACCCGAGCGATTCGGCGGCCGTCGCGGAGCTGCGCGAGGATGTGCTCGACGAGCTGATCGAGCAGGAGCTGCTCTATCAGGAAGCGCAGGCGCGGGGCGTCTTCGTCTCGGAGCAGGAAGTGACCGATGCCGCCGAGGAGATGCTGGCCCGCAGCCGCGCGGGCTTCGGCTCCGAGGAGCTCTTCCAGATCCAACTCCGCCGCGAGGGGCTGACGCTGCAGGAGCTGCGGGAGCGCTTCGTGCGGCGCGCGCGCAAGGAGATCGCCATCAGTCATCTCCTGCGCCGGCGCTTCCCCGAAGAGCCGGAGGTTTCCGAAGCGGAGCTGCGGCAGTTCTTCGAGGCGCATCGCGCCGAACTGCCGCGACGAGAGCCGCTGGTTCACCTGCAGCACATCCTGGTCAACGTGTCGCCCGATCCGCTCGTGCGGCAGAAGTCGTTCGACCTGGCGCGCGATGTCGCCCAACGAATCCGCGATGCGGAGCTGACGTTCGAAGAAGCCGCACGGCGCTACTCGGACGATCCCAACGCCCGCCGCGGCGGTCGTCTCGGACGCGTGCGTCGCGGCGACTTCCGCGACCGGCTGGGTGAGGCGTTCGAGGACAGCCTCTTCGCGCTGCCGATCGGTGAGGTCAGCCGTCCGCAGCCCAGCCCGCTGGGCTATCATCTGCTCCTGGTCGAGGAGGAGAACGCGGAGGAGGGATGGCGCGTGGTGCGCCACATCCTCTTCGGGGTCCCGCTGGCGAGCGAGGACGAGGCGCGCGCCGCGCAACGGGCCGCCGAGGCCTATGCCGAGCTGCAAGCCGGGACGCCCTTCGAGGACGTCGCGCGCACCTATTCGGAGGACGCCCTCAGTGCGCCCGAGGGGGGCGATGTGGGATGGATTCCGCTCGGTGCGCTGCGCGGGGAGCTGGGGATCGTGCGCGCGGTGGTCGACACGCTGGAGGTCGGGGCGACCAGCCGCCCGATCGCCGGAGAGGGCGCCTATCACATCTTCCGCCTGCTCGGCCGCGACGCGGAGCGCCCCTTCTCCTTCGAGGAGATCCGTCCCGAACTCGTCGAATACGTCCGCGCGCAGAAGCAGCAGGAGCAGTACCGCGAGTGGGTCGAGGAGCTGAAGCAGGACTACTACATCGAGCGGCGCGACTGGCCGCCGATCGGATAGGAGCGCGGGGGCGCGATGGGCGTGCGCATCGATGCCTTGCTGCACTGGCTGTGCCTGCAGAAGAGCCGCTCGATGGCCGCACGCGGCTGTCGCGAGGGTGAGATCTTGCTCAACGGACGGGCGGTGCGACCCGCCAAGGAGGTGCGCGTCGGGGACTGGATCTCACTCGCGCAGCGGGGGCGAGAGCGCTGGATCAGCGTGGAGATCCTGGCCCTGCCGGCGCGGCAGGTCAGTCGCGCCGGCGCCCGCGACTACTACCGTCCCCTGCAGGACGCGGATCGGCCCGTCGCCGAGGATCCCGATGCGGAACGTACGCGGCCAGGCGGCCGGGAGGGCCGCGCATGATCGAATTCGAGCGCGTATGGAAACGCTACTCGAAGCGGCGCGACGAGTGGGCGCTCGAGGAGATCAGCTTCCACATCGGTCCCAGTGAGATGGTCTTTCTGCTGGGACCCAGCGGGGTCGGCAAGAGCACACTGCTCAAGTTGATCACCCTCGAGGAGATGCCGACTACCGGCACGATCCGGGTAGCGGACTTCGTGGCCGACGAATTGACGCGCCAGGATCTCCCGCATCTGCGTCGCCGCTGCGGCATGGTCTTTCAGGACTTCCGCCTGATCAAGGATCTGACCATCCACGAGAACTTGGCTTTCTGCCTGCGGATGACCGGCACGTTGGAACGCTCGGTCATCGCGCGCGCGGTGGCGCGCGTGCTGCAGAGCGTGGGCATCTACGGCAAGCGCGACCGCTTTCCGCGTGAGCTCTCGGGCGGCGAGCAACAACGGGCCGCCATCGCGCGCGCCCTGATCCACGAGCCGCCGATCATCCTGGCCGACGAACCGACGGGCAATCTGGATGCCGAGACCGGCAACGAGATCATGGCGCTGTTGCAGCGCTTGCGCGTCAGCGGGACGACACTCGTGGTGGCCTCCCACCAGGAGCCGCTGGCCGAGCGCTTCGCGACGCGCACCATGCGGCTGCGTGAGGGTCGCATCGCGGAGGATCGATTCCTGCGCCCGGTGGGCACCGAAGTCTACTGAGCGGAGTTGTGCGGAGGACGCGTGCGGGCATTCCTCTTCTTCGCCGGCGAGGGCGTGTCGCAGCTGCGACGCAGTCCGGCGGCCAGCGTGGCGGCCGTCACGGCAGTCGGGGCGGTGCTCTTCGTGCTGCTGCTGCTGATGCTCCTGAGCCAGAACATCCTGGCCCTCTCGGAGCGGCTGCGCGAACGCAAGGGTCTCTCGGTGTTTCTCGATCCGCAGCTCGATCAGACGCAGGTCTCCGCGCTGCGTGAGCGCTTCGCCGGCTTCGGCGAGATCGCGGAGGTGCGGCTCGTCACCCGCGACGAAGCGCTGCGTGGCATCGAGGAGGAACTGGGTAGTCCCGGACTGGCCGAAGTGGTGGGCGAGAACCCGCTGCCCGACGTGCTCCTGGTCACCCCCGCGCCGCACGCGGCCGACGCCCGGGAGCTGGACGTACTGGCGCGTGAGTTCGAGGCCTATCCCGGGGTCGACGACGTTCTCTACGGGGAACGCTGGGTGCGGGCGCTGGACCACGGGCTGGGCGTGGTGCGGCGAGCCAACGCGCTGACGGGGGGCCTGGCCACCCTGGCCATCGTGCTCGTCCTGGGCAACACGCTGCGACTGCTGGTCCTGATGCGCGAAGAGCAGCTGGCGATCATGAAGGTGATCGGCGCGACCGACGCGTTCGTGCGCGCGCCCTTCGTGATGGCCGGCATCCTGCTCTGTCTGATCGGCGGCCTGGTGGCCCTGGGGTTTCTGCGCGTGGGCTTCGAGGTCTCGCGCAGCCTGATGCCCGGGTTGCAGTTCCTCTCGCTCCCGATGCTGCTGCTCTATCTGGGCGGCGTCGCGCTGGTCGGACTGCTCGGGAGCCTGGTCACGGTCGAGGTGTCGATTCGGCAGCTCGAGCGGCGCGGCGGTATGCTGCAGCTCTAGCGAGGGAGGCGGGCGGATGCGCTGGCTGGGTCGCACGGGGATCGCGGGCCTGCTGCTCTGCAGCATCCTGGGCCTCGTCGCCCTGCCCAGCGCCCCGCAGAGCCCGCGCGAAGCCGGCCTGGCGGCCCGGCAGGCGGAGCTCGACGTGCTCGAGCGGCAGATCGCCGAGAAGCGCCGTGAGATCGCCCGCCTGCGCGCCGAAGGCCAGGAGGTCGAAACGCTGCTCGCGGCCATGGAACGCGAGCGGGTGATGGCCGAACGCTACCTGCGCACGCTAGAGGAGCAACAGCGAGAGCTGGCGCGGGACATCGAGGAGCGCGACACCGCCCTGGGTAGGCTGGCGACCGAGCTGGAGCGACAGCGGCGCGGGCTGGCCACCGCCCTGCTGCACTACTACCGCCAGGAGCGGGTCTCGGCCGCCGAGTTGCTGGTCTCGTCGGAGAGCTTCGGGGAGATCTTCGCCCGCGCCCACTACTGGGGGCGCACGGTGCAGCGTCTGGCCCAACGCGTCGAGACCGTGGACGCGCAACGGCGCGAGTGGGAAGACGCACGCCACGAACTGGGGCGGCGCCGGCAACGCCTCGTGCGACTGCACCGGGAGCGAGAGGCCGCGCTGGAACGCATGCGGCGCGAGGAGGCCGAGCGTCGGCGCTACCGCGCGCAGCTCGATGCACAGATCGAGCGCTACGAGGAGCAGACACGCAAGCTGATCGCCACGCAGGAGAAGATCGCGCGCCTGATCGCCGAGGCCGAGCGGGCCGCCGCCGCCGCGGGAGACGGCCTGGCGGCCTTGCGCGGCGCCCTGCGCTGGCCGGTACGCGGCCCGCTGGTGCGGGGATTCGGTACGCGCGTGCACCCGAAGTATGGAACGCGGGTGCGCCACAAGGGGATCGTCATCGCGGCGGACGAGGGCCAGCCGATCCGCGCCGTGGCGGCGGGGCGGGTGGTCTTCGTCGGTTGGTTGGAGGGCTACGGGCGCACCGTGATCCTCGATCACGGAGAGGGCTGGTTCACAATCTACGCGCATGCCTCGGCTACTCTGGTGGGGCAGGGCGAGCGGATCGGGATGGGCACGGAGGTCGCGCGGGTCGGTAGCACCGACTCGCTGGAGGGCCCCGGCGTGCACTTCGAGATTCGCCAGGGGGCCGAGGCGCTGGACCCGGCGGAGTTCCTCGATCCGCAGGGAGGAGGCTGATGGTTCTCTGGGAGCGCATCCGCTACCAGGAGAGCGCCGTGGGGGCACTGCGCGAGGCGCATGCGCACGGGCGCCTGGCCCACGCCTATCTCTTCTGGGGCCTCGCGGGCGTCGGCAAGCTGCGCGCGGCGGTGGCGTTCGCGCAGACGCTGATGTGTAACGCCGGCGGCGCGGCGGCGCCCTGCGGGCAGTGCCGGAGTTGCGAACAGGTCGCGCGCCTGACACACCCCGATCTGCACATCGTCCTGCCGGCGAGACGGGGCGAGGAGACCCAGAAGGCTATTGAGGAGTATGCGCGCGATCCCTACCATTGCCTTGAGATCTCGCCGGGCGCATCGATCGGGATCGAGCGGGTGCGCGGGCTGAAGGTCGAGTCGTCGAAGGCGCGGGTCGAGACCGGCAGTCGGGTCATCATCCTGCGGGACGCCGAGCGGATGACGATCGAGGCGGCGCAAGCCGCCCTGAAGCTGATAGAGGAACCGCACGCCGAGACCTACCTCGCACTGACCTGCCGCGACCCGGCCCAGCTCCTGCCGACGATCGTCTCGCGCTGTCAGCGCCTGCGCTTCCGGCCGCTGCCACAGGCCTTCATCGAGAAGGCACTGGGGGAGGCCTGCGAGGCGGATCAGGAGCAGGTGCGACTGATCTCCGGCCTGGCCCGCGGCAGCCTGGGCCGCGCGCTGCAGATGTGCGGACAGGATCTCGTAGCGGTGCGTCGCGCGGCCCTCGAGCTTTTCGAGCGCCCCCTGGGGGATGCCGCGCAGGTCGCCGAGCGGGTGCGGGCGGTGGAGCGGACCTGGGATGGTCGCAGCGCGCGGGCGACGATCGATCTGCTGATGAGTTGGTATGCGGATGTGCTGGCCGTCTCCCAGGGCGTGGAGGGCGGGGCGATCACCCACACGGATCTGCGCGGGGCGCTGCAACGCAGGGCCCAGCGGATCACGGTCGGGGAGATCCGGCGTCGGATCGACATACTCGAGGAACTGGCCGGGGCGATCGAGCGCAACGTCAACCCGGGTCTGGCCCTCCAAGAGGCGCTGACCCGGATCCACCGGATCGAGGGAACCGAGCCGCGCCAGGCGTAGGTCGGCCATGGGCGCCGCCGCCTGCGGGGGGCGCGTGCGCGTGCCCGGTTTGGAGTGAGAGCAGCCATGAGCAACAACGAGACACCCGCGCCCCCCCCGGGG
>WJJG01000209.1 GCA_014729815.1 Candidatus Eiseniibacteriota bacterium | reverse complement strand
GCCCGGGGGGGGGGACTCCTCAGCCCCCCCGGTGAGGAATGCGGTGGGACCCTATCCTGCCATCACGACGGATCGGCCGAGAACGCCACGGCTGGTGGTTCGGATGGAAGGAGCCCTACGATGGCGCCTTCGCCGAGGCGTTCGATCTCGGATGCGGACGGGTCGTCTGTGGGACCTACTGGTTCTCCCAGATCGGCTGGTTCTACGGCGAGCCGCTGGATGCGTACGTCTGAGCTGGGGAGGGGGCACGCGCGAGCCGAATGCGGTGCTATGTCTGATTTTCGGCGTCGAGCTGGACAACCTGCCGTACTGGCCTGATTGCGGTCAGAACGATGTGCCGGTCGACTGCTGCGTCTTGGGAGAGTTCACCGTGGGCTGGTGGGCGGATTTCACCGAGCAGCCGCTGCAGTGGTGCATCTGTGCCGATGAGGACGGTCCCGGGGGCTACCCTTGGACCTGCGTCATGCCGGGGCTCGGCTATCCGACCGGTTGGAACCATCCGGAGGTCGTCTTCGGTACGTGTCAGAGTCTGCTGATCGGCGCCTACTTCGCAGAAGATCCCTCGCAACTGGCGTCCCCGAGCTGGGGTCGCATCAAAGCGCTCTTCTGATCGAATGGGGTCGAATCCGGCTACACGCCGCTCCCACGGCGCTCCGCTCCGCGCAAGGAACTCGGATGGCCCAGGCGAGTAGTCAGGCCCGAGAGCGTCGTTGCGTGCGGTCGTCCGCATCGATGAATCGTTGCCCATCGGCGCAGCGTGGGGGTCGGTGGAGGACCACCGATGGATCGCAGGTCATTTCGTTCGTGGACCGATTGTGCTTCCCATCCACCTGGCGCCCCCGCTCCTGCGCGTGTGTGCGCGCTGGTGGGACGCCGCTGGTTCTGCTCGATCGCCGTGGCTCTGTTGTGCGCGGCGCTTTGGCCCTCGGTCGTGAGCGCGCAGTCAAGGCCCGCCCTCGGTCTGATCGCCGGTGGACGCAGCTTCGTGGACGAGGATCTCCAGCGCACGTATGGAACCGTCCCCGAATTGGGACTGCGACTGCTTCTCCCGTTCGAGCCGCGAACACACTTCTTTCTGGGCGTGGGCTACGTTTTCGATGACGGGGATCCCTACTACGGCGACCCCCACTTCGACGGAGACGGGGCCGCGCGCCTGCGCCTGCTGCCCCTCGAGTTCGGGGTGCGCACCAATACGCTCGCGCACTCTACGCATCGCTTCCACCTGGGCGCGGCCATTCAGTACACGCGCGCCAGCGAGCGCATTCGCGGGGGCGCGGGCGGCTCCATGGCGGGGATGCCGAGCTACAGTGGATGGGGTTGGGGCGGGCGCATTCTGGCGGGTCCCGAATGGCGTCTGGGCAGCGCGGGCCTGGCCGCCGGCGCCGAGGTTTCCCTGGGGATCGGGACGGTCTACGGGCGCCACCAGCATCGCGAGCGGGAGATCGCGCTCTTCGGCATGCGCCTGCGCGCGTACTTGACCCGTGACTTCTGAGACTGCCCGCCGTCACGCCTGACGGGGGACAACCATCGATGATGGCCAGGGAGGGTGCGATGCCCATCTGCCACCGCTCGATCGTCCAGTGCGTGGTCGTGGCGTTGCCACTGCTCAGCGGCGGCGCTTCGGTGGGCCACGCGGACGGCTTCGTGGTCGGGCCCCACGGATCGCAGGTCTGGGAGCCGGGTCAAGCAGCGCTGATCCTGATCGATGAGACCGCCGGCACCGAAGACCTCTTTCTGGAGATCGAAGCCCACGGCGAGGCGCGGGACTTCGGCTGGATCGTGCCCACACCGGCGCTGCCGCAGGTGGCCGAGGCCGACGAGGAGATCCTGCGCGCCTGCGACCGCCTGACGCGTCCGATCCACCGCAGGCGCAGCAACGGGTTCGGCTGTGCCGGCGATGACGAGCGGTGGGCATCGCCCGCCGATGGCGCGGATGGCGAGATCACGATCTACGACGAGCAGACGATCGGGATCCTCAGGACGCTCGTGCTGGGAGCGGACGATGCAGAACTGCTGGCCGATTCGTTGCGCGTGTGGGGATACCTGCACGCGGAAAACGAATCGGAAGTCTCGCCGCTGCTCGAGGAGTACGTGGCGCGCGACTGGTACTTCGTGGCCACGCGTGTCGATAGCAGCGTCATCGAGCCGGGAGACGGGTTCTGGTCCGCGCGCGTGACACCGCTGCGCCTGACCTTCGCCACCGACGCGCCGGTCTATCCGCTGCGGATCTCCTCGATCAGCGCCACCCAGGAGACGCGACTGCGCCTATACGTCTGCGCCCGGACGCGCATGCGCGCGCCGGGCACCCGCGCAGCGTACGCCAACCGGCTCGATCGAGCGGAACTGGCCAATATCCGCGAGGACTACCCGGCCCTCGGCGCCCTGCTCGCCGAGGGCCGCTACTTGACCAAACTGGTCGCCACGCTCGACCCCTCGGAGATGACCGGCGATCTCTACCTGACGGCCGCCGCATCGGAGGAGGAGCTGCGACCGATCGAGTACGCGGCCCAGCGCCCCGGGGGCGAGCTGCTGCTGCTGGCCGCCGCCGCAGGGCTCTTCGTCTTTCGGCGAAGGCGAAAGTCGTTGTTGTAGAAACTGTTGGAGTCCTCCGTCGATGCGCCCTCGAGAGAGGGCGTTTGATCCCCGTCGGTGCTTGCCGTATCCTTGAGAGGGAGTCGCAGCGCAGGCAGAGGTCCCCCGGCCTCCGACGCGCGTCGCCGGCGGCGGGTCTGGCCGACGGCGGGCGGGCGCGGGGGCGGTGGGGCCGCAACGCATCCCGGAGTTGGCATGCCCGCCCTCGCCGTCCGACGTCGATCCCGCTCATCCGACCGGAGGTTCGATTGCCCCTGGGGCCTGGTTCTGGGAGGACTCCTCGCCAGCGGTCTGCTGGTTGCGTCTGCCGCCGACGATCTGGAAATCGACTGGGGCACCTTCCTCGGTGGCAGCCAGCGCGACATGGGCTGGGCGCTGACGTGCGATCTCGACGGCAATCTCCTTCTGGCCGGCGAGACCCTCTCGCTCGACTTCCCGACCACGATGGATGCGTACGATCGCTGGCACAACGGCGTCACCGATACCTATCTGGCGCGCTTCTCGGCCGAAGACGGGGCGCTTCTCTACGCGACCGTGCTGGGTAGTCACAACCGCGACGTCTGTCGCGATGCGGCGGTCGATGCGCTGGGGAACATCTATCTGGCCGGCTCGACGAACAGCCCCGACTTCCCCGTCACGGCGGACGCCCCCGATCCGACGTACAACGGTGGGCACGATCTCTATCTGGCCAAGTTCGATCCCAGCGGCCGGGAGCTGCTCTGTGCAACCTACATCGGTGGGTCGCTGAACGAGAAGACACGCGGCATGGTCCTGCTCGGTCCGGATCTGCTGTGCGTGACCGGCTTCACCGAGAGCCCCGACTTCCCGGTTACCCCGGGGAGCTTCGATGTGTCACACAACGGGGACTGGGATGTCTTCGTGGTGATCGTCGATCTGTCCGGGATCGGTGTCGTGGCCGGGACCTATCTCGGCGGCGAGGCCGAGGAGGAGGCCTGGGATCTGGCGGTGGATGCGCAGCAACGCATCTATGTCACCGGCTACACCGACTCGCCCGGCTATCCGATCACCCTGCAGTCGTACGATCCCGGCTGGAACTATCGCTGGGATGTCTTCGTCACACGCTTGACACCCAACCTGCAGGGCCTCTCCTACAGCACCTTCGTCGGTGGACACGGTTGGGACCGCGGCTGGCGCCTGCGCGTGGATGATGCTGGAGGCGCCTACGTGGCGGGGCAAACCAGCTCGGAAGACTTCCCCACGACACCCGGAGCCTATGATCCCTCCCACAACGGCGGCGATGATGCCTTCGTACTGCGGCTGGCCCCGAATGGCGATGCGCTCTCCTTCGCGACGTTGCTCGGCGGGCGGCACGCCGACGAGGCGCAGGCCTTGGGGGTCGATCCGGCCGGCTTCCTCTTCCTCTCGGGGAGCACCTATTCGGATGATTTCCCGATCGTCGGTTCGGTCCCCGGTCCCGATTACGCCAGCGCCGGCGATCTCTTCCTGGCGATCCTCAGCCCCGATGGCGGCGATCTGCTGGCCAGCAGCTTCCTCGGCGGTTGCGAGTGGGAAGAAGCCTACGCCAGCCGATGGGAGGATGGGTCGCTCTTCGTGACCGGGCTGACCCACTCCTGCGACTTCCCGGTCAGCGAGGGGGCCTACGATACGACCTGGAACGGGGAGAGCGACGCATTCGCCCTGCGGGTCTTCGCGAGCACGCAATTCGCCGGGCTACCGGAGCAGCAGGGGGACGATCGTCGCCAGCGCCGCCCGAACGGCGGCGGCATCCGGTTGGTCGGCATCTCCCGGCCCGCCCGGGCGGATGCGGAGATCCGCCTGCGGCTGCCGGCCTCCGCCCGCACGCGCGTTGCGCTCTACGATGTCGCCGGCCGCCAGCTGGCGCGCCTGCACGAGGGGATCCTGTCGCCTGGGGAGCATCGCTGGGACTGGCCACGGCTGTCTGGGGCGAGACCCGGCAGCGGGATCGCCTACCTGGTCGTCAGCCAGGGCGCGCAACACCGCACCTGGGTCCTGCCCCGCGTGCGCTGAGTGGGTCCCGCGTGATTCCGCAGAGGATCATTCCCGGGCGCCAAGCGCGGGGACCGTCGACGGGCACGGCGCGCCCAAAGGCGATTCGGGCCGGGTGACGCGTCTTGGATGGAACGCGCCCGCCCCGGCGCCGAGATGGGGGCGTCCTGCGGGCGCGTTCCATGCACGCCTGGGGCGTTCCCCGCGCCCGACACCTCGCCGCACTCGGGAATCACGCGGGCCCGTCTCTCGGGGGCTACTTCGAGGGCTCGGACACGCCGTGGCGCACGATGCGACCCTCCACGAGGTAGATCACATCCTCGGCGATGTTGGTCGCCGAGTCCGCGATCCGCTCGAGGTAGCGCGTGGCCGAGGAGTAGCTCTGCAGACACTCGGTGCGCTCGGGATTGGCCCGGATGGCGGCAAAGATCCGCTTGAACATCTGGCGGTTGATCGCGTCGACTTCGTCGTCGGCCCCCAGGACGGCGCGGGCCGCCGGGGCGTCCATGTTGACCAGGGCGTCGAGACTCTGGTGGACCATATCGAGGGTGCGACGCGACATTTCGGTGAAATCGACCGGTGGCGGCACCTCGGGCTGACTGCACAGGAAGAGCGTGCGATGGGCGATGTTGACGGCCAGATCACCGATCCGCTCAAGATCGTTGTTGATCTTGAGCACCGCAATGATGAGCCGTAGATCGCCGGCCACCGGTTGGTGGAGCGCCAGGATCTTGAGGCACTCCTCTTCGACGTCGACCTCGGCCTGATCGATCAGGTTGTCGGTCCCGATGACCTCCCTGGCCAGGCTCACATCGCGGCGCTCGATCGAAGTCACCGCCTTCTGTACACTCTCTTCGACGACGGCGCTGAGCGAGAGGATCATGCGCTTGACCTTCTCGATCTCGCGCTGAAGTAGCAGCGACATCGCCGATCTCCTATCCGAAGCGACCGGTTATGTAGTCCTCGGTCTGCTTCTCCTTGGGTCGCGT
>WJJG01000208.1 GCA_014729815.1 Candidatus Eiseniibacteriota bacterium | reverse complement strand
GTGGATGATGCCGGATTCGCCGGTCTCGATCCAGCGCAGCGGAGCTTCGTCTGGAATCGGGATCCGCAGACCTCCTTCGAGACCGGAATCGACTCACTCGGGCGCGAGCGCCCCCACTTCTTCGCCGTCTCCGACGCCTGGCCGATGCGCGAGTTCTTCGCCGGTGACACGGTGCCCTTCAGCGGCGCGCAGGGCGGCCCGCGACCAGTGGACATCTATGCCGTGATCGAAGGCTACGACCCCGACCCGGTCACCGAGAACGGCCTCTCGAGTTTCCAGTATCGTCCGGGCGAGGGTGTGTGGCGCACGCTGACGGACAGCCTGATCGTCCTCGAGAACTACGAGACCGCGAATCTCTTCCTGCAGGCGCGCGCCACCGACGGCCTCGGACGGCGTGACGGCACGCCGGCGATCCTGCCGATCTACGTGAATCGCTCGCCCCAGCTGGTCGATACGCTGGGTTTCGAAGGAGGCGAGCCGATTCTCCAGTTCCCGATGCAGGACGAGGAGATCCGTCTCGATACGATCCTCGACGCGGACGGCGAGCTCGACCTGCGGTTCATGGCCGTGGATCCCGATTCGACGACACCCGGGTTCGGCTATCAGTGGCGCACGACCGGGTTCCTGTACGAGCCACTCAGTCAGATTCTGCGAGCGGTCGGCGACCCGGCCCGCTACACCATCGAGCTGCCGGAGGAATGGCTGGCGCCGGGAACGTATGAGCTGGGCGTCAAGATCTCCGAAGTGGTCAGCGGTCAGGAGTCGCAGCGCTTCCTCGAGACGACGGTTCGCTTCCACATCGTGGAGTAGGTCGCATGATGCGTCAGGCGAGCGGACCGCGGTCGGCAGTCTGAGGGGAATGGTCTGATGAGAATTCCGCAGCGCTTTCGCTGGGCGCCGCTGGGGGCGCTTCTGCTGATGGTCTCGGGGATCCTGCTCTCGCAGTGCATTCTCCTGCCGGAAGAGGGTTTCGTGGGCGAGACCGTGCGCAATACGATGCCCCGCGTGGAGATCACCGGAGGCGTGCTGGAAGACAGCACCGATGCGGACAAGAGCCGTATCCACTTCTACTGGTATGGCGCGGATGACGACGGGGTGGTGCGCTGGTTCGAGTGGGCCATCGACGACACGGTGACCGAAGAAGCCTGGACGCGAACCACCGGCTTCGACGCGGTCGTGCCCTTCAACGCCACGACGCCGACGGATGAAGAGACGCGGTTCTCCGACTGGCACACGTTTTTCGTGCGCGCGGTGGACAACGATGGCACACGCTCGCGGGCCGATCGCCGCTACTTCAATGCACACACGATCGCACCGAGCAGCGAGATCGTCTCGCCCGAGCCCGAGGTGGATGCCCGCTGGGCCTCGACCTTGCGCATCACCTGGATCGGCGAGGATCTCGATGGATCCCGTGCCGATCATCTGCCGGCCTACTTCGAATACAAGCTGGTGCGCTTCGAGAGCCCGCCCAATCCGGTCGATCTTCCGGCGGTCAAGCGGGCCTTCCGCGACAGTACCAATGTCTTCTTCGGTGATCTGAGTCCCGGCGACTATCCGGCCGATTCGTTGGGCGACTACTTCGAGCAGGCCCAGCAGTCCTGGGTGCGTGTAGACGGAACGGAGGTGTCGGAGGCCTGGCTGCGCAACCTCGATATCGGCAAGACCTACGGTTTCGCCCTGCGCGCCATCGATGAGGCCGGTGCGATCGAGCCGGAGTTCGTGCGCAACAAGAACTGGGTGTTCTTCCGCATCACCAATGAACGCATTCGAGTGACGATCTCCGAACCGTCCCTGGGGAACGAGACGTTCAACAACGTGACCTTCCAGAAGGTCTGGGAGGTCAGTGTGGCACCCGAGCAGGCGATCCGTTTCCGCTGGGAGGGAGACGCCAGCGGGACCGGCTCGGAACCCGGTCCCAGCAACTACGGCTTCGACATCCCGGATCCGGATGACGACGCCTACCGCGACGCCAACGGGATCGGGGGTTGGATCGGCTGGGGGAACTGGACCCAGATGCGCGAGGCGATCTCCTATCCGCGCAGCGACGAGGGCAAGACGCACTACTTCTATCTGAAGATGCGCGATGTGACCAACCTCTATGAAACCGAGACCGACTGCGCCGTGGCGATCCGTGTCTCGAAGCTGAGCTTCTCGCGCAAGTTCCTGCTGCTCGACGACCTCTACCGGGCGCCCTCGGCGTGCGTCGGCCTGCCGCCTACGGATGAGGAGACCGATGCGTTCCGCGTCGAGATGCTGTCCGATGGAATGGCGGAGTTCCTTCCGGCGGGGGAGACGTGGGGCGTCTACAACGCTTTTGGAGACGAAACTTCCGGTCGGCCCGTGGAGCTGCCCGGCGCCTTTCTGGATACGTTGGGCACGTTCCAGAACGTCATTTGGGACTGCGGCTCCGGACAATCGGTCGGGTACCGCGATGCGGTGCGGCGCGGCTTCCTCTCCCGGTACGTGGGCGCGGGGGGCAACCTCTTCCTCTACATCCACGCCGGTCCGGTGACCAACGTCTTCGACTGCCGGCACACCCAGTCGGATCCGTGCTGCCCCTGCGAGAGCGGCTGCCTGGGCGTGCTGTGGGAGCGGGGCACCGGATTCCTCTGGGACCTGCTGCGCTTGCAGGGCTGTATCGACAAGCCGCGCGACCCGACGGGGGATGCGCGCCGCATGGCGGATGAGACCCTCGTGCGCGCCGAGGCGCTCAACGGCCTCTACCCCGACCTGGTCCTCGATCCGAACCGGTGGGTCTGCGGCTCCTTCGAGCGCGGTCTACTGGCGTTCGAGGGTCTGACGCTCAACGAAAACGAACCGGCGGATGACCCCTGGTACGGTCGTGTCGCCGACGAGGGCGGACTCGAGCTGCTCTATCGGGGACGCTCTCTCGTCGAAGGCGCCATCACGGACAGCCTTCCGGTGGCCTGGCGCACCACGGCCTCGACCGAGGACAGCCTGCAGGGATTCGATCGCGGTCGGATCCTGACGTTCGCGTTCCACCCTTACTTCTTCGATCGGGCCAACCTCAAGACCGCCATGACATATGCGCTCCGCTGGGTGGTGACCGGAGCGGAGTAGCGCGGGCTGTGCCGCAAGGAGGAACGAGCGGGATGAGACAGGCGATCCAGTGGGGAGCGGCCGCCGGCATACTCCTCGTGGCGCTGGTCGGACTGGCGCAACCGGTGGCCTTCGAGCCGGATGCGCGACTGGGGGATCGGCAGGTCGATCTGCATTGGATGCCCGACCCCGACGACCCGGTCTTCACCGGCAACCTGCGGCTCTTCAAGCTCGGCGAGGTCGTCGTGGCGGAGGAGGAGGTCGCGTACCTGCTTTCGCCAAGCGAAGCGCAGGAGTTCTGGGCCCTGGGCCGCTGGGGCGATCTGGTGGCGCGCCTGGTGCAGGATGACGACGGGCAGTGGGTCGTCGATGGGACGCTCGATCCGCTTCCGGCCGGATCGGAGGTCCTGTGTAGCGGCATCCACCCCCTCGGGATCCTGATTGCGGCCGGTCTCGCCGACGGAAGCATCGCGGTCTGGCGGCCGTCGATCACGTCCGCGCCGACCATCTACCGCGGCCACGCCGCCCCCTGCCGAGCGATCACGTTCAAGCCGCTCTCGAGCGACCTGGACACCTCGTACGTCTCGGTCGGGGACGACGGCTTCTGGAAGGAGTGGGGCCGGCCGGGCGCGCTCAGCGATAGCGTGGATGCCGGCCAGGGCGCTCCGCTCCTCTCGGTCGGCATCACCCGCGAAGCGGACGAGATCGCCGTGGGCAGCGACGCCGGGGAGATCTCGATCTGGCCGCTGGAGTTCACGGGCAATCCGGTCCCGCGCCGGGTCATCGAAGGCCATAACGGTCTGGCGATCACCCGCCTGGTCTTCAACGAGACCGCCGAGCGCCTGGCGAGCGCGGACGAGAACGGCGGCGTGCGCGTCTGGGATGCCGCCCGAGGTACGGAACTGGGGGCCTACGAGCCGCCCGAGCCGGCCACGCTGCGCTTGGCCTACGGTCCGCGTGAGGGGCGCTATATCGCCTATGCACAGAGCGACGGGATCATCGGTCTGCTGGATGGCTACACGGCACGAGCGTATCAGTCGAAGGACACGCTGGATGTGAACATCGGCGGCTTCGCGATCTCGGGAGATGGCCTGCAGGGCTACTTCGGGACGGCCGACGGGCGCGTCGAGTGGTGGTATCAGGGCGAATGCATCCCCAGTGTAGCGACCCCGCGCTGCTTCGGCGGCTATCGCATCTGGCGCGCGCGGACGCCCGAGGAGGAAGACCTGGAGCTGTTGCGCGTCTTCGACTTCGGCGACTCGACTTGGAACTGGCTCTCGACGGACACGTTGCGCAGCTTCAGCGATCCGGAGTCGATCATCGCTCGCGGAGGAGATACGCTCTCGGTTCCCAGCGGCCCGCACAACGGTGTGCCCTACTACTACAGCTTGACGAAATACTACTGGGAGTTCCTCGACGGCGGGCGCTTCCGTGTGCCCGAGAACACGAAGGAAGCCGGCCTCTACCGAACCGAGGCCGATGGACCGCCGGTCGGACTGGTCCCCCGCGTAGAAGCGGTTACGCGGGTGCCAACGTTGGCGGACGTCTTCGTCGTGCCCAATCCGTACGTCGAGAACGAGGATCCCAGCCGCTTCGGTCCGCTCAGCGGACCGCTGGTGCGCTTCTTCAATCTCCCGTCTCGCGCCACGGTGCGCATCTACACGTCGAACGGGGAGCGCGTGCGTACGTTGGAGCATCCGCAGGCCGCGTCCTCCGTGAGCGGAGGTTCCCTGGCCTGGGATCTGGAGAACGACTACGGCGAAGCGGTGGCCTCCGGCGTCTATCTCTATTCCGTCCGCACACCAGATGGGGAATCGGCCACCGGGTTCTTCACGATCGTCCGCTAAGCGGATCCCGCAGCCGGTTTGGTTTCGATCCCGCGCCGGGGCTTGACAGGCGACCCCCCCGGATCCGATCATGGCTGGTTCGATTGAACCCCTGCGGGCCGCTGTCTCGCGCACGTTTGGCAGTGGCCTCGATGCTGGGCCGTCAATGGAGGGCAATCGCGTGCATCCAGAGTCATCGACGAAGAATGGTCCGCGGAGTGGCCGGTCGGCCGACGCAAGCGAGAAGCTCGTCTACAGCTTCGGTCTCCATCGCACCGAGGGTTCGGGGGAGATGCGGGACCTGCTGGGAGGCAAGGGCGCCGGTCTGGCGGAGATGACCCGTGCAGGCATTCCCGTCCCGCCGGGCTTCACGATCACCACGCAGGTCTGCAACATGTTCTACGCGCTGGGCGGCCAGTTGCCCGACGCCTATCGCGACCAACACCGCGAAGCGCTGGAGCGTCTCGAGCAGGACCAAGGACGCCAGCTCGGCGATCCGGTCGACCCCCTGCTCGTCTCGGTGCGATCGGGAGCCAAGTACTCGATGCCGGGCATGATGGACACGATCCTCAATCTCGGGCTCAACGACGCTTCCGTGGAGGGCCTGGCCCGCAAGACCGGCAATCCCCGGTTCGCCTACGATAGCTACCGGCGCTTCCTGCAGATGTTCGGGTCGGTGGTGCTCAGCATTCCCAAACGCCTCTTCGAGGAGCGCATGGATGCGCTCAAGAGCGGCCGCGGCGTGCAACTCGACCTGGAGCTGAGCGCCGAGGACATGCACAAGCTGGCTGAGCAGTTCAAGGCGCTCATCGAGCAGCGGACCAACGAGCCCTTTCCGCAGGATCCCCACGCGCAGCTGGACCGGGCGCGCGATGCGGTCTTCCGCTCCTGGTTCAACGATCGCGCGGTCTTCTATCGCCGGCAGCACGGGATCGCCGACGACCTGGGCACCGCCGTCAACGTGCAGGCAATGGTCTTCGGCAATTTGGGCGAGGATTCGGCCACCGGCGTGGGGTTCACCCGCAATCCCGCCACCGGGGAGCGCCAGCTCTATGGAGAGTATCTGCGCAACGCCCAGGGCGAGGACATCGTTGCGGGCATTCGCACGCCGCGCCCGATTCGCGAGATGGAGCGCGATATGCCGCAAGTACATGCCGAGCTGCGGGATATCACTCAGCGCCTCGAGCGACACTACCGCGATGTGCAGGACTTCGAGTTCACCGTGCAGGAAGGTCGCCTCTTCATGCTCCAGACGCGCACCGGCAAGCGCACGGCCCAGGCCGCCGTGAAGATCGCGGTCGAGATGGTCGGCGAGAAGCTGATCGCCCAGGAGGAGGCGCTCCTGCGTGTCGATCCCGGCTCGCTGCACCAGCTCCTGCTCCCGCGCTTCGATCCGGAGGCGAAGTTCGATCCGCTGACGCGGGGATTGGGCGCCTCGCCGGGCGCGGCGGTGGGTCGGATCGTCTTCGATCCGGACGATGCGGTGACGCTGGTGACGCCCACGCGCGAGAATCCGCACCCGGACTCGGTGATCCTCGTGCGAGGCGAGACCTCACCCGACGACATCCACGGCATGGCGGCCGCCTCCGGAATCCTGACCGCGCGCGGCGGCATGACCTCGCACGCGGCAGTCGTGGCCCGCGGCATGGGGAAGAGCTGTGTGACCGGCTGCTCCGAGGCGGAGGTCGACGAAGAGGCGGGCATCCTGCGCATCGGCAAGACCGTGCTGGAGCGCGGCGATTTCATCAGCATCGATGGCTCGAGCGGCGACGTCATCGAGGGAGAGGTGCCCACCGTGGCCCCAGAGATCGCCGATGAGTTCCGCGTCTTCATGGAATGGGCGGATGCGCGGCGGCAGCTTCGTGTGCGCACCAATGCCGATGCCCCCGAGGAGGCAACCACAGCACGGCGTTTCGGTGCGGAAGGGATCGGACTGTGTCGCACCGAGCACATGTTCTTCCAGAAGGACCGCTTGCCGGTGGTACAGGAGATGATCCTCCTCGCGCCGCAGGTCAAGCGCATCCAGACGCAGCTCGCGCAGAGGGAGCGCGAGCTCGAGAACGCGGCCGGTGAGGCGCGCACCGCTCTCGAGGAGGAGATCGCCCGCTTGCGCGAGGCGCTGGCCCGTCCGCGCGCACGCTACGACGAGGTTCTGGCGCAGATCCTGCCCTTCCAGCGCGATGACTTCTACGGCATCTTCCGCGCGATGGATGGGCTGCCGGTGACTATCCGGACGCTCGATCCTCCGTTGCACGAGTTCCTGCCGAAGAAGAACGAGCTCGAGGTCGAGGTGGCGCTGCTGCGCGAGCGGGGGAGCGATCCCGACCGGCTCGCCGAGCGCGAGGCGCTGCTGGCACGCGTGACGGAGCTGAGCGAGCAGAACCCGATGCTGGGACATCGCGGCTGCCGATTGGGCGTGGCCTACCCCGAGATCACGGCGCTGCAGGTGCGGGCGATCATGGAGGCCGCAGCGCGGTTGATCGGAGAGGGGGGGCAGGTGTTTCCCGAGATCATGATCCCGCTGGTTGGCACCCCGCAGGAGCTCGCCCACCAGCGACGAATCGCCGAACGCGTGGCCAAGGAGGTCATCGAAGAGACGGGCGTCGACGTGCCCCATGCGATCGGCACGATGATCGAGGTGCCCCGCGCGGCCCTGCTGGCCGATCGGATTGCCGAGCAGGCCGACTTCTTCTCCTTCGGCACCAACGACTTGACCCAGATGACCTTCGGGTACTCGCGCGACGACTCGGGACGCTTCTTGCCAGACTACGTGGCATCTGGGATCCTGCCGCAGGATCCGTTCGTGGTCCTCGACCGCGAAGGGGTCGGCCAGCTGGTACGGGTGGCGGTCGAGCGTGCTCGCGCGGTCAAACCGCAGCTCAAGACCGGAATCTGCGGCGTCCATGGAGGGAACCCGAGCAGCATCGAGTTCTGCCATCAGCTGGGACTCGACTACGTCAGTTGCGTACCTTTCGAGGTCCCGATCGCACGGCTCGCGGCCGCGCAGGCGACGGTGCAGCCCGGGGACTCGTCGGCGCCGGCGGGCCATCGGGGGCAGATCTAGGACCGCGCCTCGGCTGCGGGGATCCGGCTGTGATTCCCCGGAGGAAGCGTGGGTCGATTCTGGGAACGCTTGGCATATGTGGCGGCGGGACGCCGCCGTGAGCCCGAGAACGCGTTCGATTGGATCCGGGGCAGTGTCGGGTCGCGCGAGAATCCCGACGGGATGCGCTCACTGCTGCATGCCGGCATCGCGCTGGCGCTCCTCTGCGTGGTCATCGATCTGGCGGTGCTGTGGCGACACGCTTGGTCGGCCTGGCCGCTCTTCGCCTTCCTGCACACGGCCTGGGTGGCGGCGATTCTGATCAGCACGGTCCTCAACGTGGGCTTTCTCGAGACCCTCGACGGGCGGCGGCGACCGGGCCTCGGGGGGCCGAACGTACTGACGCTGCTGCGTGGATTCGCGCTCCCGGTCCTGGTCTACGTGCTTGCCCACCGCGACTACGGTCTGGGCGTCTTTCTGTATGGCGCGATCACCCTGACCGATGCGGTCGACGGGTGGTGGGCGCGGCGCTACGACCTGCGCACCAAGCTCGGCGTCGTGCTCGATCCGATCATGGACGCCTTTCTGCACCTCTCGGTCTTCGTCACGCTGGGCTTGGTGGGGCTGCTCAGTCCCGTGGCCCTGATCCTGATCCTCTCGCGCAGCGGTCTCGTGCTGCTGGGCAGCGGGCTCCTCTACCTCTGGAAGGGCCAGGTGCGCATCCAGCCGACTCCGTTCGGCAAGGGCACCGGACTGCTACTGGCCGCGGCCACCTTCCTGCTACTGGGTCTGCGCGGTCTGTTCCCCGGTTGGGCGCCGGAGGTCGTCGAGGCCACACGCACGCTGGTGACCATCCTCCTCGGGCTTTCGGTCCTGCACGCCGTGGCGATCGGCGCCATCAACCTGGCCCGCCGCGGGTAGGGAGACGAGGGATGGCTTCCCGCAGCCCCATGCGTTGCGCCGCGCCGCTCCTCTGGGGAAGGCTGGATGCCTTCGCGCCGCTCGAGCTCCTGCAGTGGATGGCGCACCATCGCGGCGACGTCGAGCTGATGCTCAGCGGTGCCGGGGCGATCGCGCTCCACTGCCGCGACGGACGACTGCGCGGCATTCGCAGCCGAACGCCCCTCCCGGGCGGAGCCGACTCGCAGACAGACCGCTGGGCGCCCGATCCCGACCGCCTCGGCGGCCGACTCGTGCGCCAGGGCGGATTGACACCGCCCAGGTTGCGCTTCGCCCTGGCGCTCCAGCGCCTCGCGCGACCCGAGCGCCGGCGCCTGGGTGGGCTGCTCCGCGCGTCTGGCTTCGTCTCGCCGCAGCGGTTGGACGAGGCATTGCGCCGGCAGGCGGCCGAACGGCTCGCGGCTGCACTGCGCTGGGAGACGGGCTGGTTCGTCGTGCGAGGCGCCCGCAGACCCCTCGCGTCCGACCTCGTGCTGGACGAGCCGCTCGAGCGGCTCCTGCTACGCCTCGTGCGCCAGCTCGACTTGCAGGCGCCGCATCAGGGCTCGGGCAACGGGGGGAGTTGCGCGGCGGCGCCGCGCGCATCGACGCCGCGCAGCCGGGCGAAGGCGCGCAGGTGACGCTCCGCTGCCGTCGGATCGTGGAGGCGTTCGCGATAGAGTCGCGCCAGCAGGCCGTGCAGGTAGGCCGCGTCTCCTCCGCGCGCGAGCGCCGAGTCGTATGCCGCGGCCGCGGGCGCGTATTGGCCGAGATGCAGGTTGACGTCGCCCAGTCCCATCCACGCTTCCGGCGAGTTGGGGATCAGGCGCCGGGCCTGCTCGTGCGCCCAGCGCGCGCTGTCGGGCCGCCCGCACCGCAGCAGGCTGCGCCCCCACCCGTTCCAGGCGCGGGGGGAGGCCGGTTGCAGGCCCACGGCCTGGCGCAGGGCGCGAGAGGCGGCTTCCGGGCGACCCGACTCCCGGAGGGCCGTCCCCAGGTAGACCAGTAGGGAGTTGTTCAGCGGATCCAGCTGCAGCGCCTCGCGCAGCGCGCGGGCCGCCTCGTCGTAGCGCCCCCGATACAGCAGATTCTTGCCCGTCTGGTAGCGGGTGTGGAAGAAGCGCACCATGCGCTTCGGATCGGGCCGATCCGCTTCCGGAGCGGCTCTCGACTCGGAGGCGATGTAGCCGAGCGAGCGCAGGCGTGCGCGCTCCGCCTCGGTGGCCACACGGCGTGCATCGCCGTCGGCTTCTCCGGCGCTCGATAGATACGCCTCCAGGACGCCCGCGAGCTCCGCGGCGCGCGCGGGGCGCTCGGCGATCAGATTGTCCCGCTCTCGAGGGTCGCGTTCGAGATCGTACAGTTCCGCCTCGGGGGCGCGGATGTACTTCCATTGGGGCGTGCGAACGGCGTAGAGCGGCGCCCAGTGATAGCTGATCCAGGGGCTCAGCGTTTCGCAGTAGATCGGATCGGAGGGCAGCTCGGCCCCTTCCATCCAGGGGAGGAGCGAGCGGCCCTCGATCCGTTCCGTGGACCGGGCGTCCCCGGTTTCGGCCGCGGTTCGTGCGAGCGGGACCCCGGCGATCTCGAGTAGCGTTGGGGGAACCGAGATCAGACTCGTGCCGCTGGTGCAGCGCGCGTGGGGCGCGCCCGCGCGGTAGCGCCCGTCGGGTGGCGGCGGGCGCAGGATCGAGACGACCCGGATCGGCGCCTCGTAGACGAAGAGCGAGTGGGTGGCCTCGCCATGTTCCCCCAGTGACTCCCCATGGTCACTGACCACCCAAACCCAGGTGCGCGGCGCTTCTCCGGTCGCTTCGAGCGCATCGAGCAGGCGCCCGAGGCAGACGTCCTGGTAGGCCAACTCACCCTCGTAGGGGCGTCCCGGATGGGCGGCCGCATGGTGTGGCGGAGGCTGATACGGCGCATGGGCGTCGTAGAAGTGCACGAAGAGGAAGAAGGGAGGCTGGCCAGCATCCTGCGCGCGCCGTCCGGCGTAGTCGAACAGCCAGCGTGCGGCGCGTTCGGCGACGATCTCACCCCGTAGTTCGACGGCGAATGGCGCCAGACCACTCTCCGGTTCGCTCAGGCGATCCTCGTAGAGTCCGAATCCCTGACCCAGACCGAAGCGGGCATCCATCACGAAGGCCGCCACGAAGGCCGCCGTCTCGTAGCCGGCGGCGGATAGACGCTCGGCCAGCGTCACCTGCTGCGGTCCGAGGGCATGCTCGGTGTTCTCGCGCACACCATGCAAATACGGGTTGCGACCGGTGAAGAGGCTCGCATGGGCGGGCAGCGTGTTGGGCGCCGGGGCGATCATCTCCGCGAAGAGGAATCCGCCTCCTCGAAGTCGATCGAGAGCCGGGGTCGCCACCGGGCCGCCGTCGCAGGCTGCCAGTCGATCGGGCCGCGTCGTATCGAGACTGACCAGCAGGAGATTCCATCCCTCCGGCGGCCGCGTGGGCATGCGCCAGCGCCCACCGCGCAAGCGGGGTGCCAGCAGGAGCAGGGCGCAGACGAGCAGCGCCAGCGCGGCCGCGGCGAGTCCTAGGAGGAGCCGGGGCCGCGTGCGGCCAACGGCGGGGCGCGTGGCGGATCGATCGGCGCGGTTCATCACCATCAGCCTAGCACGTCGCGGCCCGGTGCGGAATCCGGTCCCATCACCGGTTGGCCGCCATGCGCGCCTCGGCTACTCTCTGCGGACTGTGCCGGCCGCCGGGAACCGCCCGGTGGCGCTTGGGTTCGGAAACAGAGCATGGCAGAGATCACACTGAACTTCCTGGCAGGCCCGACGTTCCTCTGGTGGATCGCCTTGCCGCTCGCGATCGGGGTCGGCGTGTGGGCCTACTTCCGACTGCTCGCGCCGCTGGGCGTGGGGCTGCGTGCGTTGCTGCGCTTCCTCCGCGTGGGCGCGCTGGTCCTGCTGCTGCTCCTGTTGCTCGAACCCGTACTCGGTGTGCAGCGCGAGCGCGGGAGCACGCCGCGCCTGGCCGTGCTGATCGACCGCTCCTCGAGTATGGCGCTCCCGGGGACGGAGGCGCCCACGCGACGCGAGGAGGCGGCAGAGACGCTGGCGCGCATCCGCCGCGCGCTGGGGGATCGCTTCGAGCTCCAGCTCTTCAGCTTCGCCGGCGCCTTGCGCGCCGAAGAGCCGCGGCTCGAATCGGCGGGAGGGGCCCCCGTCCTGTACGACGGCCCCGCGCAGGGGGCCACGGCCATCGGAGAGGCGCTCGAGGAACTCCTGTTGCGTCAATCGGAGATCGGATCGGCGGGGATCCTGATGCTCTCGGATGGCACCCACACGGCGGGGAAGGACCCGACCCTGGTGGCGCGCAACCTGTCTCTGCCGATCTTCAGCGTTTGTCTCGGCGAGAGCGTGCCACCCGCCGACTGGATGATCCGCCAGGTCAAGTCCCATCCACTGGCGTACGCCGGTGAACCGACCGCGCTGCGCGCGGTGCTCGAATCGTCGGGGGCGACGTCCGACGAGACGTCGACGTCCGCAGCCTTGCGCTTGCGCCCGGTGCGCTTCGGGAGCGGCGGGATCGAGCGCGGCGCGCCGGTGGCAGAGCAGGCTGTGCGGCTGAGCCCGAGCGCGGGCGAGCGCGAAGTCTCGCTCGAGCTGACGCCCCGCGGGCCGGGACTCCAGCTCTACGAGCTGGCTTTGGAGGGCCCTGGCGGGGACGAGATCGCAATCAACAACCGTCGCTGGGTGGCGCTCGAGGTTCGCGAGAAGAAGACCCGCCTGCTCTATCTGGAGGGGGAGCCGGACTGGGACTTCACCTTCCTCCGACGCGTGTTCGATGCGGATACGACGTTGTCGTATGCCTATCTGGTGCGCCAGACGGATGGCAGCTATCGGGCCTATGGCGACGATCCGCCGGCCTCCCTGCCGCGTTCGGCGGCCGACCTGGCCCCGTACGCGGGCGTGATCCTGGGGCGCCTGGCGCCGCAGATGCTACCCGAGGCGACCCGCACGGCCCTCGAGGCGTTCGTGGGGGGGGGAGGTGGTCTGCTCTTCCTGGATGCGCCGCGGGCGGGGGCGGGCATCGAGGCGTGGCATCGCGCCGGTTGGGGGCGCTGGCTGCCTCTGCTGGTGGCGCCGTCACGTCGCCACGGCTTCGAGCTCCGCGCGACGCGGCCGACCATGACCGGATTGACGCATGAGATCACCCTGGTGGCCGACGCTCCCGCCGAGGCGGAGGCGCTCTGGCGGCAGCTTCCGCCGATCTGGACGCGTGCGGGGCGCTACGAACGCTCGCCGGGCGCGACGGTCCTGCTGCAGGCCATCGGGAGCCAGCCGCCAGTCGAAATCCCGCTGCTGACCCTGCCGCCGCCGGGGAGTCCGCGTGTGGCCGTGCTGGCCGGACGCGGCTTCTGGCGCTGGGACTTCGTGATGCGCTCGATCTCCGAGGGGACCAATCTCGCGCCGGAGTTCTGGCGGCGCATGGCGCGTTGGCTCTCCGAGCCGCTGGCCCGGGAGCGCTTCGTGGTGCACCCGATGCGGCGCGTCTTCCAGGATGGCGAGCCGGTGGTCTTCCACGCGCAGATGCGGGACGCGGACTTCGACCCGGTGGGAGAGGGCCGGATCCGGGTGCGCATCGAAGCGCAGCACGACGATGCGTCGCTCTCCGCCGGGGAGCGCAGCGCCACCGAGTTGACGCTCTATCCGGACGGTTCGCGGGGCGGGTACTCCGGAACGCTGCATGCCCTGCCGCCGGGAACCTATCGCTATCGGGCCGCAGGACACGTCGGGCACGGTGCCGATCGAGAGGCCTGGCGGGACGAGGGGCGCTTCTGGGTCGAACCGATGGGCGCCGAATACCTGCGCCTGGCCAGTTCGCCGCGCACGCTCGAGACGCTCGCCGAGGCTTCGGGAGGGTATGCAGCACAGTTGCAGGATCTCCCCGAGCTGATCCGTCGTGTGCCGCGCGACTATCGCAGGGCACGCCTTGTCCATCACTTCGAATTGTGGAACCATTGGTCGCTCTTCGCGTTTGTGTTGGCAATTCTGTCGATCGAATGGGTCGTGCGACGACGCCAGGGACTCGCTTGAGCCGATGGGGGGCTGAGATGGTACCAGCCGCAGGAGCCCGGTTGCGGTTGCGCACGCTGATTCTGCTAGCGCTGCTTCTGACCGCGTGGGGATGTGGGCGAGATCAGGCCGAGACGGCCGCGCACCAGGAATCGGACCGCGCGCAGGTCGCCGCCGAGGCGGAGGAACCCGGCCGCGGATCTTCCGGGAGCGTCACGCCGGTCGATGAGCAGCCCACCGATGCCGCCCATGTAGCGGGCGAGCCGCCCGAAGGGCAGAGCGGGAAGCGGACGGCGGCGACCGAACCGCTGGAGATTACAGCCGCGGCCGTATCCGAGGTCCTTTCCGACGCGCCCGAGTACCCGCGGCCGGAGCTCCCGCCGTCCGATGAGCGCCAGAGACCCCCCGATCTGCGCCTGGTCGATCTGGCCGGCGACGAGATCGAGCTCCGCCAGATGCAGGGCCAGGTCGTACTGCTGGCGTTTTGGGCGACCTGGTGCCGTCCCTGCATCATGGAGATCCCGCACCTGGTGCATCTCGTCGAGACGTACGCCGATGCCGGGTTCGAGGTCTTGGGCGTCTCGGTCGATCGGGGCGGGATGCGGGCGGTCAAACCGTTCGTCGATCGCCATCCGGAGATCAACTACCCGATCATCCCGAATGGGGTGCCGGCCGCACAAACCCTGGGCGGGATTCGCAGCATCCCGACCAGTTTCCTGCTCGACCGGCAAGGCCGCGTCCTGCGCGCGTTCGTGGGACTGCAGCCCCCCGAGGTCCTGGAGGGACATATCCAGGCCGCGTTGCTCGAGTCTCTCTAGGCCGCCGCGTCCGGTTTCGAGTGCCAGCCTTCCCGGGCGCCGGGGGCGGGGCAGACCTCCGACGGGTCGCGGGAACGGCTCTGACGAAAGCGCCGGGCTCCGGAGGAGATCACGCCTCGCGGCGCCCGAAGATCGCCGTGCCGATGCGCAGCAGCGTGGCTCCCTCGGCGATCGCCAGCTCGAAGTCGTGCGTCATCCCCATCGAGAGGTGCTGCAGCGGCATCCGCGGGTGCTGCGCGTCGCGCGCCCGATCGCGCAGTCGTCGCAGCAGCCGAAAGGCTGACCCGATCGCCCGCTGATCGTCGGTCAGTGGACCGATGGTCATCAGACCCTCCACGCGCAGGTGCGGCAGTTCGGCCAGTCCCTCGAGCAGGGCGTCCAAGGCATCGGGCTGGACGCCGGACTTGCTTTCCTCGCCGCTGGTATTGACCTGCACCAGCAGTCTCTGGGGACGCTCGGCCGACGCGCGCTGTGAGATGCGTCGCGCGACGGCCAGTCGATCGACCGAGTGGACGAGCTCGGCGGTGGGCACGATGTAGCGGACCTTGTTCGTCTGGATCGACCCGACGAAGTGCCACTCGAGCGAAAGGTCAGAGAGCTCGCGCGACTTGTCCCGTAGTTCCTGCGCGCGGTTCTCCCCGAAGACGCGCAGGCCGGCCGCATGCGCGGCGCGCACGCGCGGAGCGTCGACGGTCTTCGAGACCGCCACGAGCCCGATCTTCTCGGGCTCCCGCCCGACGCGCTGCGCGGCCCGAGCGATCCGCTCCTGCAGACGGGCGAGATTCTGGGCCATCGAGTCCATCAGAGGCAGCATAGCATCCCATCCAGAGCCTTGCAGGAGCGGCCCGCCGGTCGAGTGGGACGGGGGGACGATCGCAGGCCTCCTTGCTCCCCGGCACAGCGCGTCGGCACCAAGAAGGAAGCGATCCCAGTCGTTCCAAAACGCAACAGATTCGATCTCCCCCGTTGGCGTGACCCGCCCGGGCACGCTAGAATGCGCCGCGTGCGACGCATCGAGGAAGCCAGGGACTGCAGGAGGGAGGAGACTGCGTGGCTGATCTGACTGACCCGCTCGCGGCCCGCCGCGAGAAGCTGGCTCGCTTGCGTGCGGCCGGAGTGGACCCGTACCCCCCTCGGTTCTCGCGCTCACACCAGGCGGCCGAGGTCCTCGAGCGCTTCGCCGAGCTCGAGGAGGACGCGTCGGTGCGCGTGGCGGGACGCCTGCAGTCGCTGCGTCCGATGGGCAAGACCACCTTCGGACACATCGAGGATGCCAGCGGTCGCGTCCAGATCTACGCCCGTCGCGACCAGCTCGGCGAGAAAGGCTACCGGCTCCTCAAGACGATCGATCTGGGCGACTTCCTCGGTGTGCGGGGAAGCGTCTTCCGCACGCGCATGGGCGAGATCTCGATCCGCGTCGAGGAGCTGGTCATCCTGGCCAAGAGCCTGCGCCCGATGCCGGTGGTCAAGGAACGCGATGGGGAGCGGTACGATACGTTCCAGGATCGTGAGGCGCGCTACCGGCAGCGCTATCTGGATCTGATGCTCAATCCCGAGACGCGCGAGACCTTTCGGCAGCGCAGCCGGACCATCGCTGCGCTGCGACGGCTGCTCGATGCGCGCGGCTTCCTGGAGGTCGAGACGCCGGTGCTGCAGCTCGTCTACGGCGGCGCCCTCGCGCGCCCGTTCCGCACCCATCACAACGCGCTCGGACTGGATCTCTATCTGCGCATCGCCGAGGAACTGCCCCTGAAGAAGCTGATCGTCGGGGGCCTCGAGCGCGTCTACGAGATCGGGCGCGTTTTTCGCAACGAAGGCCTCGATCGGCATCACAATCCCGAGTTCACGATGCTCGAATTCTACTGGGCGTACGCGGACTATCGCGACGCGATGGATCTGGTCGAGGAGATGCTGCGCGCCGTCGCGCGCGAGGTGTGCGGCGGACTGGAGATCGCCTGGGGCGAGCACCAGATCGACCTCGAACCACCCTTCGCGCGACGGTCGATGATGGAGTTGATTCGAGAGGCCACGGGGGAGCAGGTGCTGGAGCAGGATGCGGAGACGCTCCGTGCGACCTGTCGTCGGCTCGAGGCGGAGATGCCGCCGGATGCATCGCGGGGGAAGCTGATCGAGAAGATTTTCGATCTGGCCGTGGCGCCCGCGCTGGTGCAGCCGACGTTCGTCACCGATCACCCCAAGCTCGTCTCCCCCCTGGCCAAGTCGCATCGCGACGATCCCGAGCGTCTGGTGGAGCGCTTCGAGCTCTTCGTCGGCGGCCAGGAGCTGGCCAACGCCTTCAGCGAGCTGAACGATCCGGAGGAGCAGCGGAGACGCTTCGAGCAGCAGGGCGCGCTGCGCGCCGCGGGTGACGAGGAGGCGCATCCGCTGGATGAGGACTACCTGATGGCCCTGGAGCATGGGATGCCGCCGGCCGCCGGGGTCGGCATCGGCGTCGATCGGTTGGTGATGCTCCTGACCGGCGCCGAGGCGATTCGGGACGTGCTGCTCTTCCCGCACATGCGCCCCCGCACACGGGGCGCTGCGCCCGCGGCGCCAACCGATCGCGGGGAGGCGTAGGATGGGTGCGGCCAACGCCAGCGTGCATTCGGAAGAGATCATCGCCGCCTCCCCGGCGATGCAGCGCATCCTGCAGCTCGTGCGACGGATCGCACCCACCGAGAGCAACATCGTCATCACCGGCGAGAGCGGGACCGGCAAGGAAAAGGTCGCCCGCCAGATCCACTATCAGAGCAAGCGCAGCCGAGCGCCGTTCGTGGCCGTCAACGCCGGAGCGATCCCCGACTCGCTGATGGAGAGCGAGCTCTTCGGCCATGTGCGTGGCGCCTTCACCGACGCCAAGACGTCCAAGCGCGGCTTCTTCGAGGTCGCCGACCGCGGCACGCTCTTCCTGGACGAGATCGCCGAGATGTCTCCCCAGATGCAGGTCAAGCTGCTGCGAGCGTTGCAGGAGCGGGAGATCCGACCCGTGGGCGGAGAGAGCCCGATCCGGGTCGACGTGCGCGTCGTCGCCGCCACCAATCGCGATCTGCGGGCCCTGATGAAGGAGGGCCGCTTTCGCGAAGACCTCTTCTACCGGCTCAACGTCTTCCATCTGCATGTCCCGGCCCTGCGCGATCGGAAGGAGGACATCCCCTACCTGGTGAGCTTCTTCCTGGCGCGTTTCTCGCGGCGCTTCGGCAAGCGCGTGGGCGAGTTGAGCGATCGGGCCTGGGGTCACGTCATGAACTACGACTTCCCCGGCAACGTGCGCGAGCTGGAGAACGCCATCGAACGCGGAGTGATCCTGGCTGATGGGGAGACGATCAAGGTCCGCGATCTCCCCGCCGAGATCGTCGAGCACGGCGTGCCCCGCCTGGATGCCGCCGAGGCGCGCGAGCGGGTGGGAGGGGGCGAACCGGGGAGCGGCTCGGCGGAAGCGGGCTACAGCCCCGAACTGAGCCTCGCGGAGGTCGAGGCGCGGCACATCGAGAAGGTGATCGCGCGTTTCGGGGGAAACCTCAGCGCGGCGGCGCGCAGTCTCGGGGTCTCGCGCTCCACCCTTTGGCGGAAGATGAAGCGCTATGGCATTTCGAATGTGCCAAAATGACACGGTCGATTGCGTTTCGTTTTGAATCACTCCTCGCTGCCAGTGTGTGCGGCCTGCTCGAGCTCCTCGCGATAGTATCGTAAGCTATTGAAAGACTATCCATTATGGCATTCCCGCTTCTTCGGGATTTGGGCTTCGCCTGGAATGGGTCTTGCACCCACTCACAAGCGGCGACCGACCCATCAGATACGGGCGGCGCCCCGAGAAGACGGAATCGAGATCGGATCCGGCCGCGGTTTGATGGAGATCCGCGCGCCGCATAGCCAGTTTGCGGCGGAGGGCCGCACGGCGGAAAGGAAGGTTTTGCGATGGGACGGATTATCGGCATCGATCTGGGCACGACGAACTCGTGCGTGGCGATCATCGAGGGTGGGAAGCCAGTCGTCATTCCGAATGCCGAAGGCGGACGGACGACGCCTTCGGTGGTGGCATTCAAGGGCGATGGAGAGCGCTTGATCGGGCAGTTGGCGCGGCGTCAGGCGGCCACCAATCCTGCGGGCACGGTCACATCGATCAAGCGATTCATGGGCCGTCGCCGCGGGGAGGTCGATACCGAGGCGCACTCGGTCTCCTACGAGGTCGTCGAGGGGCCGAACGGTCAGGCCTATGTCCAGATCGGCGAGAAGAAATACTCCCCGCCCGAGATCTCCGCGATGGTTCTGCGCCGGATGAAGGAGACCGCGGAAGCCTATCTCGGGGAGACGGTCACCGAGGCGGTCATCACGGTTCCGGCCTACTTCAACGACAGCCAGCGGCAGGCGACCAAGGACGCCGGCAAGATCGCGGGACTCGACGTCAAGCGGATCATCAATGAGCCCACCGCAGCGGCGCTGGCCTACGGGCTCGAGAAGAAGAAGGCGCAGACGATCGCCGTCTACGATCTGGGCGGCGGCACGTTCGACATCTCGATCCTCGAGATCAACCCCGAGCTGGGGACCTTCGAGGTCAAGGCCACCAACGGCGACACGCATCTCGGTGGCGACGACTTCGACCAGCGCATCCTCGAATACCTGGCCGACGAGTTCCAGAAGCAGGAGAGCATCGATCTGCGCAAGGATCCGATGGCCGTGCAGCGCCTCAAGGAAGCCGCGGAGAAGGCGAAATGCGAGCTCTCGGGCACCATGGAGACCGAGATCGCGCTGCCCTACATCGCGGCCGACGCCTCGGGTCCCAAGAACCTCCAGCTACGTCTGACGCGTTCGAAGTTCGAGTCTCTGGTCGATGATCTGGTCGAGCGGACCGTGGGGCCCTGCCGCCAGGCGTTGAAGGACGCCGGTCTCAGCGAGGTCGACGAGGTGATCCTGGTGGGTGGATCGACGCGCATTCCGAAGGTGCAGGAGCTGGTCAAGAGCCTCTTCAATCGCGAGCCGCACAAGGGCGTCAATCCCGACGAGGTGGTGGCCATCGGCGCGGCGATTCAGGGCGGCGTGCTCGGCGGCGACGTCAAGGACGTCCTCTTGCTGGATGTCACTCCGCTCTCTCTCGGAATCGAGACGCTCGGCGGAGTCTTCACGCGGATTCTCGATCGCAACACGACGATCCCGACCCGGCGCACGCAGGTCTTCTCGACGGCCGCCGACAGCCAGACGACGGTCGAGATCCATGTGCTCCAGGGCGAGCGCGAGATGGCGGCCGGGAACAAGTCGATCGGCCGCTTTCAGCTCACCGGCATCCCGCCGGCGCCGCGCGGTGTACCGCAGATCGAGGTGATCTTCGACATCGACGCCAACGGGATCCTCAAGGTCTCGGCCAAGGACAAGGCCACCGGCAAGGAGCAGTCGATCCGCATCGAGGCTTCCAGCGGCCTGAGCGAGCAGGAGATCGAGCGGATGGTCAGCGATGCCAAGGCGCACGAGAGCGAGGATCGCGAGCGGCGCGAGGCGGTCGACGCCCGCAACCAGGCGGATCAGCTCGTCTACCAGACCGAGAAGAACCTCAGCGAACTCGGTGACAAGCTCGATCCGGCGACCAAGAGCAACCTCGAAGCCGAGGTGCAGAAGCTGAAGGAGGCGCTCAAGGGCAACGACACGGCTGCGATCCGTGCGGCCATGGAGTCGGTCTCGAAGGCCTGGCATGAAGCCTCCGGTCAGCTCTACCAGTCGGCGCAGCAGTCGGCTGGGGAGCAGTCGGCCGGTGGGTCCGGCGCGGCCGGCCCGAGCGGCGATGGCGGCGGCGGCGGGTCCGCCGAAGGGGGGCAGAAGGACGAGGACGTGGTCGACGCCGACTTCGAGGTCGTCGACGACAACAAGTAGACCGCGCGCGGCTAGAACGCGGCGGGCGGCGTCCGCATCGCACCGGGCGCCGCCCTGCTGCCGGAGGTTCCCCTGATGACGGAGACGCAGCCGGACCAGTTCTTCCTGGCCCTCCTGGCTCAGAACGAGTACCTGGGTCTCGTCGGCTTGGGCAAGATCCAGGATCCTGCCACGGAGAAGTCGGAGGTCGATCTGCAGAAGACGGTCGTGGCGATCGGGACGCTCGAGATGATCGAGCGCAAGAGCCGCGGCAATCTCGTGCCTGAGGAGGAGCGCGAGCTGCGGCGGATCCTCACGACCCTGCGCCTCAACTACGTCGAGGAGTCGAAGCGCGAGGAGGCCGGGGGAGGGGCGTCGGAAGAGCAAGATCAATCGGTCAAGGAAGATACGGCCGAGAAGCCATCCAAGCCCTCGGCCGATCAGGAGGATGCTCGGTGAGCGCCAAGAAGTCGGGACGGACGCGGCGCTCGGATGCGGCCGATCCGCATTCGAGGAAGTCGGAGCAGCCAGACGCGACCGTGAAAGCCCCTGTGGAAGAAGAGATTGCGCCGGAGGCAGACGGACCGGAGCCGGAGGCCTCTGCGGAGCGGGCTTCTCGTGCGCAGAGCGGTCCTCCGCAGGCCGAGGGATCCACGGAGACCCCTTCCGCCGAGACCGCGACGGAGCCCAGCGTGCCTCTGGAGCAGCACCAGCGGCTCCTAGCGGAATTCGACAACTACCGCAAGCGGACCGACCGCGAGCGGGGCCGCACGGCGGCGCTGGCGGCCGGAGATCTGGCGCTGCAGCTCCTGCCCGTCCTGGACGACTTCGAGCGCGCCGAGGCCGCCCGGCCCGACGGCGCCGAGGCATACGATCGCGAAGGGATCCTCATCATCCGCAAACGACTTGCCGAAGCATTGAAGAGGGAAGGCCTCCGTCAGATCGAGGCCTCTCCGGGAGATCGTTTCGATCCCGAGATCCACGAGGCCGTGCTGACGGTTCCCTCGGACGAGTACGCCGAAGGGCAGTTGGCAGAGGTGCTTCAGACTGGGTATCTCTTCGGGGATCGTCTCCTGCGGGCGAGTCGGGTGGTGGTGTCGAGTGGTCCGGCCAGCAAGCCCGCGGAGACCGGCGCCGAGGACTGAAGCCGCCGCTGCACTCGTTCCGGGCAAGCTCCAGTACGGCACAACCCGGAGGAGAGCAGCGCTCCATGCAACCCGAACTGCTGATCATCAGTGCCGACCCCGCCTTGCGGGAACTCGCAGTCCGAGAAGCGACCCTCGTTCAGCTCCCCGTGCATTCCTTCGACTCCGCCCGGGCAGCGGTGCGTCATCTCGCGCGCCCTGGCAACCGGGAACCTGCCGCGGCCGATGGCGACCCGATTCTGCTCGTGGACGCACGCACCCCGAATCTGGGGCGGCTTCGCGAGACCGGATCCGAGTTGCCGCAGGGGACGCGAGCCTACGTGCTGCGTGCGAATGCGCGCGAGCCCGTCCCGTCTCATGCGGAGTGGATCGATGGTCTGACCCTGGAAGCCGATCTGCCACGGCCCGAATCGCCCGCCCAGATGCGTGCACTGCTCGACCGGATCTCTGCCGGGCGCCGGAGCGCCCACCCGGCGGATGCTCCGATCGAGGGGCTCGATGCGCTGATCGGTCGCTCGGTCGCCTTCCGCGTGGCGCTCGAGAACGCCATGCGCATGGCCGCCGATCGCGACGCGCCCGTTCTGCTGTGCGGCGAGCCGGGAACCGGGAAGCGACTCTTCGCGCGCGCCATCCACTCCGAGAGCGGCCGGGGTGAGAAGAGGCTGCTCGAGATCGATTGCCGGGAAGTCGGAAGCGACGACGATCGATTGCACGTCTTCTCCCTGCGCGAGACCGACGGCGGCCCGACCGGCTCTGCTCCAGACGGCGACGGAATCGGTGAGGGGGGCGGCGTTCTGCTGGCGCACGTCGATGCACTGGGACGGGACGATCAGCAGCGCATTCTCGCGTATCTCGATGCCCACAAGCTCTGGCGCATCCAGCAGCTCTGCCGTCCTCGACATGACTTGCGGATCTACGCGACGACGGAGCGCGATCTGGAGCGCGATGCTCGCGCGGCGACGTTCCATCCCGAGCTCTACGAGCGACTGGCTCCCCAGCGCATCGATCTGCCCGCGCTGCGTGAGCGCCCCAGCGATGCGCTCCTCCTGGCCGAGCATTTCCTCAGCGGCTGGCGACACGACCAGCAGCGCAGTGTGATGCGCCTGGCTCGGCCCGCGCGCGAACGGTTGCTCGAGTATGACTGGCCGGGCAATGTCACCGAGCTGCGCGAGGTGATGCGCAGGGCCCTCTCGCGAGCCGGGGACTCGTGGGAGATCCGCGCCGAACATCTCGATGGTCTGCTGGCCGCCCAGGCGCGTCCCTCACGCCCGCGCACCGCACGGCCGCCGCTGCCCCATGCTGCGGCCCGGGGCACTCAGGCGCGACCCGGAGGCGGGACCTATGGACCGGCTCGTCGTCCCGCGCCCCGGCCCGGGGCCGGATCGCCCGGGCAGCGTGAGGCTCCGGCGGGAGCGCCGCAGGACGTTCTGGCCCATCCCAGCACGCAGCAAGCCTACGTAGGCGGAGAGAAGGACCAGATCCTGGTCCACCTCCCCGAGGGAGGGGTGGGGTTCGAAGAGCTCGAGAAGGCGATTCTGCTGGCGGCCCTCGAACGCACCTCGGGCAATGTCGTGCGAGCGGCCAAGCTGCTGCGCATGGGCCGCGGCAGTCTGCGCTATCGACTCGAGAAGTACGAGCTGGTCGAGCCGAAGCGTCGCGCGTCGCGTCCGGCCAGCCGCCGGAGCGACGAAAGGCGGGACGGAAGCGGACTGCGGCGGGCTTCGTAGACACCCGACGGATCTGTTTTCCGGCGACTGTCGAGGTCGGTTTTCGGCATCCTTCCTGGAGTTCCAACCAGCGGCGGCCACGGCCGCCGCTTTGCCTTGCTACCACACTTCGGGTTGCAGCCCTTGCATGTCTGCGGGCGGATGCGGCAGAATGACACCCCGCGCTGGCCGGGCAGGGAGCGTCAGCGAGCCGGGATGCCGCCCCGCACCTCGCACGGGGCACCGATGCGTCCCGTGCGGAATGAGGCATGCCGTTGGACGCCGATCTGCTCGCCATCGCCGCGCCAGAGTCGCGTAGGCCCCCCGCTGGCTCGTTCCCCTTCCTCCTCCTGGTCCTGGCCATCGTCTCGTCGGCCGCCGCTGGCGAGTCCGGATCGGTAGTCCCCGCGGGACGATCGGGCCCCCCGCCCACGGGACGATCGGCGATTCCCCACGATGGCCCGGTGGTGCGCATCGGTCTGCTGGTCGGCGTGCCCGACTGCACGATACGCTGCGAGGGAGGGGTGCGGATCTGGCGCCGGGGGAGCGGTTTGCGCGGGAGCCGCTTCGGTCCCGGCGTGACGCTGCGGATGCGCGCGGCGCGCGTGGAGGATCGCCAGAGCAGACCCCGCGGGCAGGCCCTCCCGCTTCCCGGGTGGGGCGTGCGTCTCTCTCTGGCGCCGCGGGGCGCTCTGGGGACGTTCCCCGAAGAACTCCTGATCGAACCGCTCTCGAGCGCGCATCCGCTGTGGGTCGACGGTTGCAGCTATCGCGGGGAGATCCTGGTTCGCGCGGGGGCGCCGGAGCGCCTCAACGTCATCAATGCCGTACGCCTCGAGGACTACCTGCGGGGCGTAGTCCCTCTGGAGATCGGTTCGGAGGGCGTGGCGCCGGCGGCGATGCGCGCACAGGCGATCGCCGCCCGCAGCTACGCCCTCTTCTATCTGGGGCGCCGCGCGGCGGCCGGCTGCGATCTCTTCGCCGGTCCCGACGACCAGGTCTACGGCGGGATTCCGGCCGAGACGGACGCCGCCACGCGGGCGGTGGTCGCCACGCGGGGCATCGTGGCGGTCTGGGAAGGGCTCCCGATCCGGGCCAACTACTGTTCGACCTGCGGTGGGGCCACGGAGTCGTCCGACCGCGTCTGGCCGGGAGAGTCGTATCCCTACCTGCGGGCCGTGCGCGACCGGGATGGGGACGACTGCTTCTGCGAGGCGAGTCGCTACTTCCGCTGGAAGGAGCGGTGGAGCTGCGCCCAACTGCAGCAGATCATCCGCGAGCATCTGCCGCGGGAGGTGCCCGCGGCCCGCGGAGGCGATCTCGGCGCCCTCACCGGCCTGAAGGCCAAGCGGCGCTCGCCCTCGGGGCGCATCGAGTTGCTCGAGATCCAGATGGAGGGGGGCCGCTTCCGCGTGCGCGCGGACCGCATTCGCTGGGTCCTGCGGCGTCCCGACGGCGGACTGTTGCGCAGCACCTGGATCGGCAAGCTCCAGGTCGACCGGGACACGGGCTGTCACGTGACCTTGGAGGGGGCCGGATACGGCCATGGCGTAGGGATGTGTCAGATGGGGGCCCGCGAGCTGGCTCGCCGGGGACTGAGCGCCCCCCAGATCCTGCGACACTACTACCGCGGCATCACTTTCGCTCGCTGGTGGTAGGCGCGGAGCGCCCGCGCGGCCCGCGAGGCAATCGGCGGATCACGGACCGCGGGGGCGGCTCACGGCAATGCCTCCAGAGGACCTGGTCCGGCTTTCGCGTTGACACAGGCGCCCGCGCTCCCCTATCCTTGCCCGGTCCGATTCGTAACGGGGTCGTAGTTCAGTCTGGTCAGAACGCTGGCCTGTCAAGCCAGAGGTCGCGAGTTCAAGTCTCGTCGGCCCCGCAGCCGTCCCCGGAAGCCCCCTGATCTTGCGGTCGGGGGGCTTCGCACTACCGGCAGAGGATCACCCTTCGCGTCGCCGACCGGCCATCCGCTGTCACCGTCACGAAGTAGACGCCTGCTCGGCCGAACCTCAGCTCGGTGGCATGCCGCTTCGGCTGCCCGCGGAACGTGATCCGCCCGACCACGTCGGTCACGCGAACCTCCTCCGCCGTTCCGTAGCCGCTGATGCGGAGTCGATCCCGCCCGGGGTTGGGAGCGACGGTGAACGCGAGCCGGGGTCCGACGTCCGGAACCGCGGCGGGCAGTCCCGCATACCAGGTCAGCGCGCAGATCCGCTGGGTATGCCCGGTGAACGTGCGCAAACACTCGCCATCAGCGATCCGCCAGAGCTTGATGCGCAGATCCCAGCTCGCCGAGAGGGCGTATTGCCCATCATCCGAGACGATCACGGGACAGATATTGTCGGTATGACCGTAGAATGTGCGAATGCAGGAGCCATCCGCGAGATCCCAGTGCTTGATCGTGCGATCGCTGCTCGTCGACATCGCCTCGAACCGGTCGGGGAAGAAAGTCACCGTTCGCACCCAGTCCGTGTGATCTGTGAACGTCCGGAGGCATTGACCATCTGCGATCCGCCATAGCTTCATGGTGTCATCGAGACTGCCGGAGAGCGCGTGCACTCCGTCCGCAGAGACATCCACCGACCCCACCCAGCTGGAGTGCCCGTAGAACGTACGGATGCACTGCCCGTCGGCGATGCGCCACAGTTTGAGGGTGCCGTCCTCGCTGCCCGAGAGCACGTGCTCGCCATCGGGCGTGATCTTGATCGAACGGACGCCTCCCGTATGCCCGGTGAAGACGCGGACCGTCTCCCCATCGGAGAGCCGCCACAGACGGATCGTGTTGTCGAAGGCGCCCGAGAGGGCATGCTCCTGGTCGGGCAGAATGTCGACCGCGAAGACCTGGTCGGTATGGCCGACATAGGTGTCCAGCACGCTTCCATCGTCGATGCGCCACTGCTTGAGAGTATGGTCCCAGCTCCCGGTAAGGAGCCGCTCGTCATCCTCGAAGACCTCGAGCGCACGCACGTTCTCGTCGTGCCCGGTGTAGGTCCGGACGCACTCTCCGCTCGAGAGCCGCCAGAGCTTCATCGTGCTATCGGCGCTACCGGAGATGAAGTAGGGCGGAGGCTCGGCCCGTGCAGGATCGACAGCAGCCATGCAGGGGAGGACCAGGAAGATCAGTGCGGCCGCGAGGATTGCGTTGGTGCTCATGTGCGGTGCCATAGATGCTCAGCTCCCATGGGCTTGGGCTGTCCCCCATACCAGGCCGGAGATGTCCTCAGGAAAGCACCATCTTGGGAATTATACCAAGACGCGCACGGCGTGAGCAAACGGCGTCCGTCCGCTTCCCTCATCGCTCCCCACCGCCCCGTCGTTGCCTCCGGGGGAGGAATCGGATCGGTGCTGGTGGTTCCCCGCCATCGGGGAGCGGGGTCAGCCCATCTCCCCTCGCGCGAGGTCCTCTGCGCTCCCGGATCGGATGCCCGCGGCTTGGGATCTATGGGCCGGAAGGGTCCTCCCGCGAGTACCAGATCTGATACTCGTTCGGCTCCACCGCGAGCGTGCCGTCCAGGGTGCCGGCCGGCACCGGCTGGAACGCCCCTCCGCGCCATTCATGCCAGCTGCGGTCGGCGAGGGAATCCGGGAGCTCCGCCGTGGGCCGGTAGTCGGAGAGGTTGAGCGCGCAGAGGAACTGCTCGTCCCCGAGGGTACGTGTGTAGACGAAGAGGTCGGTGTGATCGCCCCCGTGGCCGGTGGCGATGAGCTCCAGATCTCCGCGGCGCAGTGTGGCGC
>WJJG01000207.1 GCA_014729815.1 Candidatus Eiseniibacteriota bacterium | reverse complement strand
GCGTGCAGATCGACACCGCAATAGTGGCGGTGTTCTTGACCGTAGAATCTCATAGGTCTCCTCCTCGTTGGGGTTAGCAACGACACACATCCCCAGCATACCCGCGGGGGTATGCTGAGGAGGAGGCCTGCATGAGTATCATCTGGATTGAGCGGCCGGGAACTGCCGTTCCCGGGCGTCACGCGCCTGGTTCGGGCCAGTCGCGCGCCGCGTGAGGGGTGGGCGGCCCGCCGGTCATCCATTCGTTAGGCAGAAGAAGAGCATGAGCCCACCGGTGGCGGGGACCCTCTGCCGACCTTTCGCGGCGCTAATGCACTGAACTTCCGCCACATAGGCCCCGCATTGTTCTGGCGAACCGGACACCCTTCCATGATATCCTGAGACCATGGAATCGAGAAGCGTACCCATCCGCGTGAGGCGAGTTCGGGACCAGGGAACGGAGAGCGAACTGCGTCGGCTGAGTCCCGCAGAGCGGATCGCGATGATGTGGCAGCTGGCCCTAGATGCCTGGGCATTCGTGGGGGACTTGGATGCTGAATCCCGACTACCGCGACATGCTGTCCGCCTTGTGCGCGGAGGAAGCTGAGTTTCTCCTCGTCGGCGCGTACGCGCTGGCGGCACACGGTCTGCCTCGCGCAACCGGCGACATCGATATCTGGATTCGCCCCTCTCCCGAAAATGCCCGGCGCGTGTGGAGAGCCTTGGCGGCGTTCGGGGCACCGCTACAGGATCTAGTCGAGCGCGACCTCACCACTGAGGGAGTCGTGTTTCAGATCGGAGTTGCCCCTCGACGCGTCGATATCCTGACGTCGATCGAAGCCGTCACGTTTGAGGAGGCCTGGGCCCATCGCGTGGAGGTGGAGATCGAGGGCTTGAAGGTGTCAATCCTCGGCCGCAACGAACTGCTCAAGAACAAGCGTGCCAGTGGCCGGCCGCAGGACATTGCGGATGTCTCACGGCTTGAAGAAGAGGATGCGTCGTAGTGCCCGCGTCCGAGGCCCTATGCGACTTTGGTGGCCTCGACGCGGCACGCGGCGACACAGCTCACCGCGTGCCGCAAGGCCTCAACGCGTACTATCGAATGCGGACGATCCGTCCAGAGCGGGTTCCCTGCGGCGTGATCAGACGCACGGGAAAGACGCCGGTCCCCACACGCCGGCCGCCTTCATCACGACCGTCCCAGACGACGTGACCGGTTCCCGAGGCTACCATGCGATCCAGCAGCGTACGGATCGTCGGCCGGTGGGGTCGAGGATCTCGATTCGCAAGCGGCCTGATTGGGGCATCCGAAAACCGAGACGGGTCTCCTGCGTAGACGGATTCGGCAGAGCCGGTAGGATCTCGCAGGCATGCTCGCCGGTCGGGACATCGACCGCGGACGGCTCGATCAAGAGGTTCTCCAGAATCAAGACTCCCGCCTCGGCATCAGAGGCGAAGACGTATTGCTGGTGGGCGGTGACCTCGACCAGTCCACCCGGGGTCACATAGGCATCCAGCATCACAGGCGCTTCGGGCGTGCTGATGTCGAAGAGGTATAGCTCGGCGAAGGTATCACTCGCATATACGTAGTCATCCATCACATCGAGGTGGAACGCGCTCATGCCCGTCTCCTCGTAACTGCCAACGTACTGCAGGTTCCCGGGGTCCGCCAGGCTGAGAAGGAAGAGGCCCCCGTCGAACGCATCGAATGCCGCCACGCAGAGCAGTTCCCCCCTCAACGCCGAGGTCGGTCACGTCCGGAAGGTCGTAGGAGCCGACCTCCATGGGGAGCAGTGGATCCGCGACGTCGATGATGCGTACGCCGGCATTGTCCCCCGCAACGTAGAGGTAGTCGTCGTACTTCGTCAGATCCGACATGACCTCATTCTCCTGGAACCGCATCGCAAAGAGCTCCACCGGCATCGTGGGATCGGAAACGTCGAAGATCCGCAGAAAATAGTAGTCATTGGGAACCGCATCAATCAGATAGACGAGGTCGCCATCGACCAGCAGGCGCCAACCGTTGAATCCACCGATCGTACCGATCTCCAACGGCTGTGAAGGGCCGGCGACATCGAAGATGCGCAAGCCGCCCGTACCGTCGGCCGTGTAGACGAGGCCCGCCTGATAGGCCACATCACGCGTCTCCGTGAGGCTTCCTGTACTGGCAAGATGCTCGGGCCGGGACAGATCAGAGATGTCCAGGATCGTCAGACCATTGGCCGAATGGGCGAGGTACGCGTGGGACCCGGCGACCTTCGTCTGCCAGGTGATCGCGAAGACATCGGTGTAGGTGCCTGCCTCGAACGGATTCTCTGGATCGCTGATGTCGATCACCTTCAGGCCATCGATGCGAGAGGCCAGGTATGCATAGCCATCCGAAACGACGATGTCACGTAGCGATGTGTCGAGAGGAAGGTTGCTGACATGGGCGGGATTGTTGGGAATCGAGACGTCGAGAACCTGAAACCTGTCGCTGTTGATCACATAGGCATACCCATCGCGCACGACGAGATCGGTCACGCCACCGGTGTCGATGATCGCCGACGGGGGGAATCCAGGCAGCAGAAGATCCAGGATGTAGACGGCCCCCGCATAGCCGACATAAGCGATGGTCTCGGTGCCGAATACGGCTCCCGAACCGAAATCGAAGTCGCGAAGTCCGGTAGTCGTCAGGCCGCCGTCTTCTTCGATCCCCAAGCGTGCGAAGTACTGCGCCCCAGTGGCGTGGACCTGGCCATCCGACTGGGAGACGTGGATTTCATTCGAGGGATTGCCCATCACATTGTTGAATGCCGCTTGCACGGGATTCGTGAGATCGGAAACGTCGAGCGAGTGGACGTAGCCGAAAGCGTTCTCCGTGATCGCGTACTCCTGATAGACCTCGACACTGCGAACCGGCGTCTCGACCCCGAAGTAGAGCAACCTCGGTCGTGCTGAGATGCAGGGGCGCCATGGGATCTTGGACATTCCAGATCTCAAGTCCCCCCCTCGCCGCCGGCGATGTAGAGGTTCTGATCATCCGCGTCATAGAAGAAGTCACTGATTAGGCCAACCGTGCGGATCTCCTCAGTGAGGAGTGCCGGGGCAGTCGGATCGGAACCGTCGAGGATCAGGACACCGCCTCCCGCTCCCAGGAAAACGAGGTTGCGTGAAGCGTCTACATCGACGGCCAGCGAAGGACCGTACGGCCAGGCGCCCACGCGCTGGAAACCGGTCTGCGCGGGTGCGGAGTCGGCCACGGCATGAGATGCGGCGCACAGCGCGACTCCCAGGATGGGGATGACGGCGTGCAGGCTCAGGCGATTCAGAGGAATCATCGAGCATCTCCTTCCTCTCTGCTCAGCGGAATGCGAAACGGCAGGGAGCCTGGCGCGAAGCCTCTCCCAGTGTTCGTACAAGGCCTGACCGGATGTGTGACCGCCGCGCGGAAGAAACCTGCGCCACGGCGTCATCGCTCCCTACGCCCGAGGCAAGCTCGCGATCTCGAGGAACGACGTGTGCGAGGATCGCAGTCGCCGCGGGAGACGCGGCATCGGGGAAAGCCCCGTTTGAGCTGGCTGCCAAGAGACAACACAATGGCAGGAGAGGGCGGTTACCGAACCGCGCAGATGAGTTGCAGGATGTGGGAGGGTCCTGCCATCCGAAGGCACGATGACCGAGAGTGGAGCACGCGAGGTGAAGAACGCCCCCATCTGCATGCGGCTCACTCTTGGCCTCCGTCTGCGCCGCGTACTGGCTCACGCACGTCCTCGAATGGCCAGAATCAAAGATGGCCCATTCTGCGCGGAGGAAGAGGCTGGCGGCGCACTCGTGGACCTGCATCGCATCCGGCATCGGCCATCCCACCGGATGACCGGACACGAACCGGGTCCTTTCCGAGTGCCAGCCGCTCAGCGCGGCGTTCTCTTCGGCGAGGAATCCTCGCCGTGGGGGAGCCGCACTTGGGGGGCGGTGCGCACTCTACTTGGGAGGCGGCGCACACCCTGTTTCGCGGGGAGTAGGCTGTATGACACAGGATCCGTCTCGGCGCTTTGCGGCGTTTCGCGAGCGACGGCGAAAGGGTGGCACGCGTCGCTTGGATCCCCGACTGCGCATCCGCATCCCTGAGGTGGCGGACGCCGAGGCGATCGCACGGATCTCATCCGAGAGAGAAGGCGGCGACCCCACGGCGCGGTTGCCGGACATCCGGTGGGGAATCCGCCGCGACCGGAGGAGTCGTGGCGCCTTGGTCCTCGTAGCCGAGATCGCCGGGACGACTGTCGGCTTCGGGAGGCTGCGCTACGTCCCCCACATCCCTCCTCGCGCGCGGGCGGGGTATGCCCCCGGGGGCTGGTACTTGACGGGCGTGATCGTGGATCCCGACTTCCGGCGCCGGGGCGTCGCTCACATACTCACCCGGGATCGTTTGCGCTGGATCGCGTCTCGCAGTCGCCATGCCTACTACGTGGCCAACGCGCGCAACCGTGCCAGTATCGCGCTGCACGAAGCCTTCGGCTTCGTCGAGATGACCCCGGGGCCCGAACTGGCGGGCATCGCCTTCTGCGGGGGCGAGGGCGTTCTCTTTCGCGCCGATCTCACCCAGACCACACTTGGGACCTGACGCGCCGCCTTGCGTCCCACCCGGTAGGCGTCGACCTGCACCTTGGGCTGCGCGCGGGGAGCGGCAGTTCGCTCGTAGGTGGCAGGAACAGCCGCAACTGCCAACTCCCAAGCGGCCAAGAACTCCAAGGGGCCGCTCGCCCGTCATGCCGCCGCCCCATGTGACGGTGATCGAGCCTCGCGACTCCTGCTTGAGGCTTCCCCTGGCCGCTGCTAGTCTCCCGGCGTCCTACTACGAGTGTGTCTTCGTGTTTGCCGATCGGGAAGGGGGACGGCCAATGAAGAGTCTGAATGCGTTGGATGTCATCGCACTGATCCTGGTCATCGTTGGCGGATTGAACTGGGCGTTGGTGGGCATCTTCAACTTCGACCTGGTCGCCGCAATCTTCGGCGCGATGTCCGTGCTCGCCCGCATCGTCTACATCCTAGTTGGCTTGGGAGCGATCTACACTGCCATCATCCTCGGCCAGTTGGCGAAGAAGTAGGCGCGCGGAAGCGGTCCCGCCGAACTCCCGGCGCCGGTGCTCCGCAGTGAGGCGGCCGGCGTCGGAATGGGCTGCGATGACACTTGTGGGAGCGCGGCCGCTGCCGCATTCGCGAGCCGACCTCCGCCACCGCTGCAGGGCGGGTCTGCAACAGCGGCCGGCGCAGCCGATTCTCGGTGGTCCTCTCGCACCCATCTGGCATGCCGCCAGGCATGGGCGTGTGCAACCCCTTGGCTGATGGCGGTGTTGGGAGGGTGGTGATTGTCGGCCGGGACGTCTCCCAATGCCGTGGCGCGTCTTCGACTGGACGTGGCTCGCCTCGGGCGGAAAGCCGCGACCCCTCGGCGAGACAGCAGGGGCCCTCGAACAACCGCTCTTGGGGTGGTCTTCAAGGAGGTTGCGCATGATCAGCAGACTGGGCGTCGGCGTCGCGGCCCTCGTGACTACCGCCATCCTGTTCCTGTCCGCGCCGATGGCGGATGAGGCCGACCTATCCGGCGGTGTCTTCGTGACACACCATCCGCCGAGCTTGCAGTGGACCGATCCGCCGCCCGAGGAGGGCTGGTGTCAGTACTACCTCGATGCGTTCGCCGTCGACTGCTGCGAGGAGCAGAGCGCCAGTCTCACGCCGGATACGCTCGGGGCTCCAGCGGTCTGGTTCATCCTCTCGGCCTGGGATGAACCGAAGCGCTGGTGCGGCGTCGCGCTCGGGTTCGACGAATACGATCCTGGGATCTTCGCGTTCGTTGAATGGGACCATTGCTGCCCGGTGGGGGAGTGCCTGGAGCTGGCCATGGACGGCTGGCCGGGGCCGCAGCAGGGCGTCTCCTTCGTCACCACCGGTGGCGACTCCTGGTATGGCAACTTCGTCCCGGTCTACTGGTTCGCCGGGTACGCGTACGGGGAAGGCGTGATTCCCATCGGTCCCGACCCCGACTTCGACTACGCCGCTTGGGGAAACTGCCTCACACCGCCCGGCATCTTTGAAGCCGACTGCCTCGGCGGTATGGGGATCTTCACCGAAGGGATCGAATGCTGCCCCGAGGGTGGCCCCTCGGGCGATGCGAGCATGACCTGGGGGACGGTCAAGCAGCTCTACCGCTAGGCGTGGCGATTCCCGGCCGGCAGGCGGGTAGCAATCGCCGAGTCGCACCCCTGGCGGTACGCAGGAGGAATCCATGAGCGCAGCTGGGAATCCTGCGGGATGGTTCGAGATTCCCGTGCACGAGATGGCCCGCGCGAAGGTGTTCTACCAGCAGCTCCTGGGCGTCCAGCTCGAGGAGCACCAGATGGGATCGTCGCGAATGGCCTGGTTTCCGATGAAACAGGGGGCCGCGGGCGCCGCCGGCAGCCTCGTGCAAGGGGAAGGCTACGAGCCCTCGGATCGCGGTGTGCTGATCTACTTCACGGCCCCCGATCTCGACGCGGCGCTCACGCGGGCCAGGGAGGGCGGCGGCGAAGTGATCGTCGGGAGGACCGACATCGGCGAGTTCGGCTTCTTCGGTCTGATCCTGGATACGGAAGGCAATCGCGTCGGGCTGCACTCGCGGGAGTAGGCGCGGATGTCCCGGGCCCCATCGGGGGAATCGTCGGCCCCTATATCGGAGGGTCCGTCCTGTGGTGGACCGGACGGCTGCTGGGTGGAACGGCGCACGGAGACGAGATGCGCGCCGCCTCGCCTGGCCGCAGGCGATCACGGCCTGGGCTCTATCACTCTGGATCCCGCCACTCCTGCTCCTCGGCCGTGAGCTCTTCGCGACAGCCACTCCCCGCATCGACGCCGGCCTGACGTTCTCGTTGCTGTCCTGGCCTTCTCCATGGTGCAACTCATCCTGGCAGTTTGGCTGATCGTCGTCTCGCGGTCCCGCTGGCGGCGTGTGGTCTGCGACCTCCGCGCCGAGAATGGCCTTTCGCGCAATCACGCGCACCCGGTTCGGCTTCCCGGGGGGGGCGGTCCGAAAGAGACGATCCAGACTCCGGGGATGCCAGAGAAGTGTGGTAGGCTCGGCAGGCGGGACGAACGTGCTCGATGAGAGTTGCGGCCCAACACTGCGCGTGGGGGAGTGCAACCGGCCACTCACGCGTCGGGGCGTCCGCGACCGCAGGCTCGTCGTAGGCGAGATGTACGCCGAAACGCACTGGGCGCGCATCAGAAGGGGCAGGGCCCGTGGAATCCGATCAGATCCGTCTGCGGCCGATCGGACGCATCCATAGTCCGCACCGTGATCCACACAAGACGCCGATTCAGCCGGTGTGGGCCCGGGGGATCGCGGGCAGGGTCGAGGTCTTCGAAACCTTCGCGCCCGGGCTGGAGGATCTCGAAGGTTTCTCGCACATCCATCTGCTCTACTACTTCGATCGCGCCGACGGCGAGTGCTTGCGCGTGACGCCCTACCTCGAGGATCGGGAGCGGGGCGTCTTCGCCACGCGCGCGCCGTCACGACCCAACCGGATCGGCCTGAGCCTGGTGCGCCTGATCGCGCGTGAAGGCCGCATCCTGCACGTCGAGGATCTGGACGTGCTCGATGGCACGCCACTGCTCGACATCAAGCCGGTGATCGCCCGCTGCGACTTGCGCGAAGACGTCCGCAGCGGCTGGCAGGATGCGATCGACGAGAAGCGGGCCACGCGCAGAGGCCGCCGGCAGGAACCGTGTTAGATGGCTTGGTGCCCACCCGTCCCCGGTCGTCCCGATGCGCGCGATCCCGTCGAGGGTTCCCGCGCGCGGCATCCGAAAGCGCTCCCTTGCGAAATCACGGAAACCCGCGGAGCGAGATCACAACCGGGAGGAGTCCGTGGTGACCGGCCGCGAGCAGCACCCGACCAAGACCCTGGAGGCGGAGCGCAGCAATCAGGCGCTGTGGGACGAGCTGGCCCCCGTGCACTACCGTTCGTATCGAGAAGTGGAGATTCTTCGGGCGGGCGGCGAGGTGCTCGACGAGGTCGAGACGCAGGAGCTCGGACCCGTCACGGATCGGACCCTGCTGCATCTGCAGTGTCACATCGGCACCGACAGCCTTGCCTGGGCGCGGCGTGGCGCACGGGTGACGGGGGTCGACTTCTCGGCGCGCTCGATCGCGATGGCCGAGACACTGGCGCGCGAGCTGCAGATTCCGGCGCGGTTCCTGCACTGCAACGTCTACGATCTGCCGCAGCAGCTCGACGAGCGGTACGACATCGTCTATACCTCACGCGGAGTGCTGTGCTGGCTGTACGATCTGCAGCGTTGGGGAGGAATCATCGCCCATCATCTCAAGCCCGGGGGGCGCTTCTATCTGATGGAGTCGCACCCCTTCTGCAATCTCTTCGACGACAGTCGCCCGGGACGCCTGCAGTTGATCCACTCCTACTTCCACGATCCCCGACCGGTCCGCTGGGACAGTGGCGACGGGGACTATGACGACGCGAGCTACGTGCCGTGCCACCCATCCTATGAATGGGTCTGGTCGATCGCCGACGTCCTCGGCGCTCTGCTCGGCGCCGGGCTGCGCCTGGAGTCCGTTCGAGAGCTCGATCGGATCTTCTACCGCCACTTCCCCGGCATGGTCCCCTGTCGCGACCGCTGGTACCAGCATCCGGAGCATCCCGGCCAGCTCCCGCTGACCTTCACCCTTTGCGCGCGCAAGCCGGACCCTTCCGCGGAATCCGTGGGCGGCGAGTCGTGATCAGGGAGTGGAGGGACGTGATCGTGGATTGGAGAGACGTGGGAGGAGGAGACGCGTGAGGCGAATACGCGATGTGGATGCGCGGAGCGTGGACACCTTCCTGCGCTGCCTGCACGATGAGCGCCCCGACGATCCGCGCGTGGTCGCCATGCGCCGTCGGTGGTTCGAGGCCCACCGGGAACATGGCCTGCGGGCCAAGGTCGTCGTGAATGCGCGCGACGAGGTGGTCGCGCTAGGGCAGGCCGTGCCGATCGAGCAGTCCCACCTCCTGGGGCGTGATCTGCTGGCGATCCTATGCGTCTGGGTGCACGGGTACGCCCATCACCTCGGCAACCGGCAAGGCCGCGGTCATGGCCGCGCAATCCTCGAGGCGCTCGAGCGGGAGGCTCGCCAGGCCGGCTTCGCGGGCGTGGCGGCCTGGGGCATGGACTTCCCCTATTGGAACCCCGTCTCATTCTACGAACACATGGGCTACGCGCGCAGCGATCAGCAGGGCCAGGCGGTCCTGGTCTGGAAGCGCTTCCGCGCGTCCGCCGAGCCGCCGCGCTTCCGCCACCAGCGCCAGCGCCCGAGCGGTGACCCGGACAAGGTCTCGCTGCACGTCTTCGTGCATGGGTGGTGCATGGGGGCCTGCGGGCAATGCGTCACGGCGCGCGACGCGGCGCGGGGCCTCGAGGCGATCGTCGACTATCGTGAGATCGACACGTCGGAGCGTGCGCAGCTCGAAGCGTGGGGGATCTCGGACGGCGTCTATCTGGAGGGCGCTCCGTATCGCCCCTGCGAGCCGCCGGTCGACAGCGCACAGATGCGCCAGGATCTGGTCCGGGTGGCCGCGGAGAAGGGCCTGCTCGGCTCCGAGGATGCCGGCCGGCGTCCCGCCGGTGGCCACCGCGGCGATGCGCAGACGTCCGCACCCCCCGCTCCCGACGATCGTGTGGCGAAGGGAGAAGGCGAATGATCGAGTACCGATCCACAGTGGAAGGGATCACACCGGAGCAACTCGCGGGATTCTTCGAAGGCTGGCCCATGCCGCCCACGCCCGAGACGCACCGCAGGATCCTTGCCGCGAGCGACCGGGTCGAGCTGGCCGTCGATGCGGCGAGCGGGGTCGTGGTGGGATTCGTGACCGCGATCTCGGATGGGATCCTGTCCGCGTACATTCCGCTGCTGGAAGTGCGGCGCGATTACCGTCGCCGCGGCATCGGACGCGAGCTGATGCGACGAATCTTGGCGCGTCTGGGCGATCTCTACATGGTCGATCTGATCTGCGATGCGGAGCGTCGGCCGTTCTACCGTGCGTTGGGGATGCGCGATGCGGCAGGGATGATGATCCGCAACTGGGATCGGCAAAGCGGAACTTGAACGCCGCGCGCGGGCACGCACGAGGGTGCACGAAGAAGACCCCGGCGCCATCCAGGGCAATCGATGCAGAGAGAGGAAGAGGGAGCCCGAGATTCCGGACTCCCTCGAGGTTTCTAGCTACCAGCGGTCCCGCCGGCCGCCACCATACCCACCGCCGCCGGTGCGGTTCTCCCGCGGCCGGGCGATGTTGACCTTCAGGGTGCGACCCATGAAGTCCTTGCCGTTGAGATCGTCGATCGCCTTCTGGGCGTCGTCGGACTGCGCCATCTCGACGAAGCCGAAACCGCGCGAGCGGCCCGTCTCCCGATCGGTGATGATCCGCGCCGAGAGCACTTCGCCGTGCGAGGCGAACAGTTCCTGGAGTTGGTCCTCACGAGTGTCAAACGACAGGTTTCCGACATAGAGCTTGTTGGACATGTACGAGAGTCCTCTACCTGGGGAGCCTTCCACCGCAAGGATCGGCTCCCGAACCGATCCGAAACAACCTGAGACCTTCCCGATGAGTCTCCGGCGGCGTCGCCGATCACGATCTTCGGTCAACCTCTGGAGCTACCGACGGGTCGTCCAACGAGGGAGACAAAGGCGTGCTTGCAGAACAACATCGGCCGGGCGTACTCAGCGTGCGGATTGGATAGGGCGGTACTGGTTTCCTCCGAACCCTGACCTCAGGCCTTCTTCTCTCCTGCATGACCGCCTCGCAAGGCGGCCCCACAAGAGCCTCTATGATCCTCGTCGATCGGACACCGGATGTCCAGTCATTTCTACCCTTTATCGCAGCGGCGGTACGTCAGCGGGCGGCGCGCGAGGCGGCCTGCCACGGCTCGGGCCGCCACGCGGCCCAGATCGCGGGCCGTCCCGACCCCGCCGTTCGCGCGAGCGGGCTGGTCATGCTATCTTGTTGGAGGAACGGGCGCACGGGTGTCCAGCGCGATCTTCTTGCAACAGAGCGGCAGCTCCGGGGGGCATCCGATGGAGGCTCCGAGGCGGCCGATGGAGGCTCCGAGGCGTCCTCTGCCAGTGGCCCATCTCGCTCTAGGGGATCGTGGCGATGCTGTGCGTGCTTCGTCCTCCCCCTGCGCGATCAGGTCGGGACGCCGTGGCGCTACCTGGGCCTCGTGCCCCTGATGACGGGCGAGGCGCTGAACCTCCGGGCCGACGGGCTCCTCGAGCGCTGTGGGACCGAGGTCAAGCCGTTTCGCGGCTCGAGCACGCTGGTCACCGAGGGGCCGTTTCGCATCAGCCGCCGGCCGACGTACCTGGGGGGATTGGGAGTCCTGCTCAGCGGCACGCGATCTCGAGCGGGAGGGTGATCGCCCGTCACAGCGATCGGGACGCACGCAACGGCACGCGACCAGGCAGGCGCGACGCCGGGAGCCGGGAATGGAGCTGCTCGAGCAGATCCAGTGCGGGTTGGATGCGATGACCCCGGAGCGGCGGGCCTGGCTGCATCGCGCCTACGCCCTCCTCCCGGCGCAGAAGCGTCCACGTAGGATCCTGGATGTCGGTTGTGGGCGCGGGGGACCCACGCTGGAGCTGGCGAGGCTGGGCAACGAGCTGGTCGGCATCGATACGGACAAGTGGGCGTTGGAGGAGCTCCGCACGGCGGCGGAGGCGGCGGGTCTCGCGGACCGCGTTTCCGTGAGGCAGGCATCGATGTTGGCGATCGACTTCGCCGCCGCATCGTTCGACATTGTGTGGTCCGAGGGCTCCATCCATGTGATCGGCTTCGAGGAGGGCCTCGCGCGCTGGCGCCCGCTTCTGATTCCGGGGGGCTGCCTGGTGGTTCATGAGTCGGCCTGGCTGCGGGCGGATCCGCCGCCTGCGGCGCAGGCGTACTGGACCCCGCGCTTCCCGTGCATCCGGACCCTGGAGTCGTACGCCGCGGCAGCCGGGCGACTGGGATACGAGTGGATCGGAGGATTCACGTTCCCCGAGACGTTCTGGTGGGAAGGCTACTACCGGCCCCTCCGCGAGCGCGTGCGGGCGCTGCGCCGCGAGCACGCCGGCGATCGGCGGGCGGAGGAGATCTTTGAGCGGAAAGAGGCCGAGATTGCGCGCTATCGGCGGGAGATGCGCTGGTTCGGCTCGGCCTATCTCCTGATGCGGGATGCATCGGGTTCCCGCCCAGTGAAGGGAGGTGCTGCGTGAAGCCGAGTCGGACGATCACCCTGTTGGGGGCGCTGCTCGTGCTGGCCAGCGGATTGGCGTGCGAGATCCAGGAAGACGAGGTGGTCTTGCAGATCCGCCGCGCGGAGGCACAGCCGGGTCCGGGACTGACCGAGATGGTCTTCTCGGGATGGGGCCCGGCCGACACGCTCTATGTGGCGGAGGAGGTGCTGCTCTGCAACATGCATGTCGCTTCGGCGGACGTGGTCGCCTGGGGGGAAGGCCGCGCCATCGAACTGCAATTGACGCCGGACGGAGCGCAGCGGTTCGCTGCCGCGACCGGGACCCACATCGGCCACCATCTGGGCATCCTCCTCGACGGCCGCTTGGTGGCCGCCCCGGTGGTTCGCGATACGATCTCCGGAGGGCGCGCCCTGATCACCGGCGACTTCTCGGAGGAAGAGGCCGAGCGGATCGCGCGCGGTCTGCATCGGGCGGGACAGTGGGAGTAGCGTGCGTGGGCCCGCCGGAGCACCGTTTCGACCCGCATGACCTCGCCTCGCAGGCCGCGCCCCGGTATGCGAACGGGACGGCCCACCTGCCGCGCCTCTACACGGAACTGGCCGACTGGTGGCCGCTGCTCTCCGCGCCCGCGGACTACGCCGAGGAGGCGGACCTCTACCGGCGCGCGATTCTCGCCACCGCGCGGTCGCGTCCGCGCACGCTGCTGGAGCTGGGCAGTGGCGGAGGCAACAACGCCGTGCACCTGAAGGCGCATCTCGATCTGACCCTCGTGGATCTGGCGCCGGGCATGGTCCGGGTGAGCCGCGCGGTCAATCCGGAGTGTACGCATCATGTGGGGGATATGCGGACGGTGCGGCTGGGCCGCAGATTCGACGCGGTCTTCATCCATGATGCGATCATGTATATGACCTCCGAGGTGGATCTGCGCGCGGCGCTGGCGACGGCCAGCGCCCACGCGCGTCCCGGAGGGGTCGTGCTGGTGGCGCCCGACCATCTGCGCGAGACCTTCCGGTCGCGTGTCAAGCAGGGCGGACACGACGGTGCGGGACGGGGCCTGCGCTACCAGGAATGGAGCTGGGATCCGGATCCGGACGACACGGTCGTGCGGACGGTCTTCGCCTACATCCTGCGCGAGACGGGCCGCGCGCCACGGGTCTTGGAGGATGTTCATGCGATGGGCATCTTCCCGCGCGCGCTCTGGCTGCAGGCGTTGGCGGACGTCGGGATCGAGGCGCGGGCGTTGCCGTTCGAGCACTCCGAGGTCGATCCGGAGAGCTGCGAGTTCTTCGTTGGGGTGCGGCGGGATCCTGCGGCAAGCGAGTAGACGGGCGGAAGGCTGGCGATGGTTCGCGTGCGGCTGCACGGCGCACAGGGTCCGTCGGTAGCCGTGCTGCACGGCGGTCCGGCGGCGGTCGGCGAAGCCGAGCCGATCGCGCGAGGTCTGGCCGATCGCTTCCGGGTGCTCGAGCCCTGGCAGCGAGGCAGCGGATCGCAGCCGTTGACGGTGGCGCGGCATGTCGCCGATCTCGATGCGCTGCTCGCGGCGCATTGCCGCGACGATCGGGTGGGGCTGGTCGGGGCGTCGTGGGGCGCGATGCTGGCTCTGGCCTATGCCGCGGACCATCCCGGACGCGTCCGTGCGATCGTCCTGATCGGCTGCGGAACCTTCGAGCCGACCGCCCGCGAGCGGATGCGCGAGATCCTCCGCGAGCGGATGGACGAGCGGCTGCGTGCGCGCATGGCGTCCCTGCGCGAGGAGATCCCGGATCCGCAGCAGCGCCTGGCCCGGCAGTACGAGCTGATGCGTCCGCTCTACGAGTTCGATCCCCTGCCCGAGGAGACGCCCGCTGGCCCGGCCGAATCGCTCGACGTTCGCGCGCACGCCGAGACCTGGGAGGACATGCTACGACTGCAACGCAACGGCGCCTATCCAGCGGCGTTCGCCCGGATCCCAGCTCCTGTGCTGATGCTGCACGGCGCCTTCGATCCGCATCCGGGGCGCATGATCCGCGATCACCTGCGCGGACATCTGCCGCAGCTCGCGTATCGGGAGTGGGCGGCCTGCGGCCACAGCCCCTGGCGGGAGCGACGTGTGCGGGCAGCCTTCTTCGAGACGCTGCGCACCTGGTTGACGGAGCAGCTCTAAGGCCGGCGAGCGACGTGCGGCGGGTGGCCGTGATCGGCACGAGCTGCTGCGGCAAGACCCGCTTCGCGCAACGCCTGGCGACGTTGCTGGACGACCCGCACATCGAGCTGGATGCGCTCTACTGGGGACCACGGTGGACGCCGGAGCCGCGCGAGCGCTTCCGGCAGCGCGTGGCGTCGGCCATCGACGCGCCGCACTGGGTAGTGGACGGCAACTACCGCCCGGTACGCGATCTGGTCTGGCATCGGGCGACGACTGTGGTCTGGCTCGACTACGGATTCCCGCGCATCTTCGCCCGGGCACTGCGACGAACAATGCGCCGCGTCTGGCATCGCGAGCGGCTCTTCGGGGGAAATCGCGAGACCTTCCGCCAAGCCTTCCTGAGTCGCGACTCGATCCTCTGGTGGGTGGTCACCAGCCATCGCCGCCGGCGCAGGGAATACGCCGCCGCGCGCCGAGGTGCGGAGTACGCGCATCTCGAATGGGTCGTCTGCACTCATCCACGTGACGCCGAGCGCTTCCTCGATCGGCTGGCCCGCGCCCGCGCGGCAGACAGCCGCCCGCCTCCTGCGGTATGATCCCCACCGACGTGCGGTCTGGATTGCCGAGGGAGGATGTTCGATGCCGCAGAAGATCCCGCCGCGGGAGGGGCAGGAGTCGGTGTGGGACTATCCCCGCCCTCCGCGCCTCGAGCGCACGGGCAAACCGGTCCGTGTCGTTTTCGCCGGTGTGACCATCGCCGAGAGCCAGGCTGCCCTGCGCATCCTCGAGACCAGCCATCCGCCGGTCTACTACATTCCCCCTCACGATGTGCGCAGCGAGCATCTCGCACCGGCGGCCGGGCGCTCTTTCTGTGAATGGAAGGGAGAAGCGCGCTACTATGACGTGCGCGTCGCCGCGCGCATCGCCGAGCGCGCCGCCTGGAGCTATCCCGATCCGGTGGTCGAATACGCGGCGTTGCGCGATCACATCGCCTTCTACGCGCATCTGATGGATGCCTGCTACGTCGATGGGGAACGCGTGCGCCCCCAGCCGGGGGGGGTCTATGGGGGCTGGATCACGAGCGACATCGCCGGACCCTTCAAGGGGGAGCCGGGGTCGGCGGGCTGGTAGACACTACGACCGCGGACGCGCTCGCCGCGCACGTCCGCGCGCGCCAGAGGGAGGTACGGATATGGAGCGCCAGGAGATTCCGCCCGATGGCCTGCGGCTGCGCTCGCTGCAGGTCTGGGACGGGCAATGGTTCCTGCTCACGGCGGGCGACTTCGATCGCGACCGCTACAACACGATGACTGTCGCATGGGGGAGCCTGGGGACGATGTGGAACCGCCCCTTCGCGCAGGTCGTCGTGCGGCCCACGCGCCACACCTACGGCTTCATCGAGGAGTTCGACACCTTCACGCTGTGTGCCTTTGGCGAGGCGCAGCGCGAGGCGCTCAAGCTCCTGGGAACGCGCTCGGGCCGCGACGGAGACAAGATCCGCGCCAGCGGCCTCACGCCGGTGGCGGCGCAGCGTGTGGCGGCCCCCGGATTCGCCGAGGCGGAGCTGATCATCGAGTGCCGCAAGATCTACTGGGACGACTTCGATCCCCGTCACTTCCTCGAGCCGGCCATCGAGCGCTGCTATCCGGAACAGGACTACCACCGCATCTACTATGGAGAAATCGTCGCCGTCTCGGGGCTCTCCGGCTATCGTGCGTAGGGGGGTGCAGGCCGATGATCGGAAGGGCTACGGTACGATGGGTCGGGATGCGGCTCGTCGCTGGGGCGCTGCTGTGGGGCGCCGCTGGACTGTTGGTCGTCCTGTGGACCGGTGCGCCTCGGAGCGCACCTGCGGACGGAGGGTCGCGAGACGCCGCGCCACCCCTGCGCGTGATGAGCTTCAACATCCGCTACGGCAGCGCGGCCGATGGAGAGAACGCCTGGCCGCAGCGGCGCGAGATGGTCGTCGAAACGATCCTCCGCTTCGACCCCGATCTGCTCGGGCTGCAGGAGTGCCTCGCCGAACAGGCAGACGATCTGCAAGCGGCGCTATCCGGCTACGCCTTCTTCGGCGCGGGACGGGACGACGGTCAACGCGCCGGGGAGATGTGCGCGATCCTCTACCGCCGCGCGCGCTTCGAGGAGCTGGCGGGGGGACACTTCTGGCTGAGCGAAACACCGTCGCGTCCAGGCAGCCGCGGGTGGGATGCCGCCTGTCCCCGGATGGTCAGCTGGGTGCGGCTGGCCGAGCGCGGGCGGGCCGCGGGGGGGGCGCTCTGCTTTCTGAACACGCACTTCGATCATCGCGGCTCGCGCGCCCGGCGCGAGGCCGCGCTGCTGCTGCGTGAGCGCTTGGGCGACCTCTGTGGGTCGTGCGCGGTGATCGTCACCGGGGACTTCAACGCCCCGGCCGACGCCGGGGAGAGCGCGCCGTATCGGATCCTGCTCGGCGAGGTCGGGAGTCGCGCAGAGCGAGCGCCGCGGGATGCGCGTGCGCCGCGTGTCTTGCGCCCGCTCATCGACACGTATCGCGCGCTCCATCCCCTGGCTCCCGGCGAGGGCACCTACCACGGCTTCCGGGGCGAACGCTTCGGCGCGCGCATCGACTGGATCCTGGCCACGCCCGATCTGCATCCCCTGGAGGCGGCGATCGTGAGCCGCGGACAGGCGGGGCGCTATCCCTCGGACCATTTCCCGGTCACCGCCGTGCTGCACCGCGTTCGGTGACCGCTGGGCCACGCCCTGGTGGGGCGGCCGGGACCGCTACTCGGGGAAGCGGTAGCAGATCACTTCCATCGGTGGCGCCTCCGCGTCCTCTTCCGAGAGCGGAGTGCCGCTGCCGAACATCGCTGCGAGGGCTTCGAGGTACCCACGCACCAGAACGGCGCGTCCATCCCCGAGCAGGAAGAGACCGTCGTGATTGCCGTCTCCCTCACAGGCCAGCGACACCTGCTTGCGCCACTGCCCTTCGAGATCGAAGACGTCATAGGTCGCGAAGACGCCCGGCGGCTGGTCCTGGTAGCCGCGGCTCGGCAGAACCCAAAGCCGATCGCCGAATGGCACCCGCAGCCCACGGTGCATGTAGGCGATGGCGGGATCGGTCTCGGAGACGGCGATCTCGACCTGCGCGCCCGGCGGAAGGGCGTTGGCGATGTTGCGACGCATCGCGGCCAGATCCGCACTCGCGCGCCGGAGCGGCTCATGGTCGCGCTCGATGACCATCGCCAGGTCACCGCCGGGCTCGAAGACCGAGATCGCGTAGCGATCGAAGTCGAGAGCGGCGTAGACGCGTCCGTCCGGCCCCACGGTGAAGCCCCACCAGATCGGAGGCGAGTGGAGGCGTTCGTCGAAGGTGAAGGCGGAGAAGTCGTAGTCGCCGCGGGCTGTGGCGTAGGTCGTTCGTGCACTTCCCTCGCGGGTGAAACTGGCCAGGAAGTTGTGTCGCTCCTGACGGCCGGCCTCGTCGGGACGCATCGTGGCGATGCCGCTGAGCACGATGTTCCCGCCCCCGGACACGCCGGCGATCAGGACCACGAACCCCTCCGATCCATCCGGCCGTTCGGCGATCAGACTGGGCTGCGGGATGTTCTCGCGCGAGACCGCGATGACCTTGCCGGGCGCCTCCTGCACGACTCCCAGCGAACCGTCCGGCAACGCGAGCAGGTCGCGCGGCCCGTGGACCTCCCCGGGGCCCTCGCCCTCGCGAAAGAGCGTGCCCTCGCGGCGGCCGTCGGGTGCGAAGACGACGACCTCGGAGAGCTGCGCGTCGAGAAGGTAGATGCGTCCCTGATCGTCGCTGACCACATCCACGATCAGGCCGAAGAAGCTCTCCTCGTCGTCGGCGCCCCCGGCGCGCCAAAGCTCCTCGAGCTCGATCCGCTCGGGGGTGGGCGTCAGCGGCACGGCATTGCGCAGGTGCCGCACGCCATCGACCATGATCTCCTCCTCGGCCGCGCGGGGGGCGCTGCCGGGGAGCACGACCGCGGCGCACAGCAGGAGCGGGATCGCGGCGAGCAGGGCGACGAGGCACGTGCCGCGCCCGTGCGACACCTGCGAGATGGCGGTTCTCGGTCGGCGGGGAGGCGTCGAAGTCATGGGTCATTCTCCTGTCGGGGTTCGGTGGAAGCGGAGGACGCCGGTTCCTTCCGCAGGGCAACGACTCTCACTACGCGCCACCGCGCCCGCGGTTGCCCGCCGACCGGTTTTCCTCGGGAGCCGCCCCCGCGTCTCAGTGTGGCTGACGCTACCAATCCGCGGCGCGAATGCCTAGCCTAGAGGGGATTCGGCAGGGTGCCGCAGGCCACCGGCGCGGCGGGCCGTGCGAAGAAATCCACTCGCGCGGCGGAGCGCCGGTGTGGAGCCCCGGCGCAGCAGGCGGCCGGTGCGGTCGGCGCGGAGAGGCAGCAACCATGGCGCGCATGCGAGTCGGCACCTGCAGCTGGAAGTTCCCCTCCTGGGCGGGACTGGTCTATTCGGCGTCCGAGGGAATCGACTACCTGCAGGAGTACGCCAAGCGCTACGAGACGGTGGAGATCGATCAGTGGTTCTGGTCGCTGCATCGGCCCGGCCACGTCTCGCTGCCGCGCGAGCGCGATGTCCTGGCCTACCGCCGAGCGGTGCCGGATGCCTTCCGCTTCACGGTGAAGGCCCCCAACAGCATCACGTTGACGCATTTTTATCGTCGCTCGAAGCGGGATCCACTGGTTGCCAACCCCTCCTTTCTGGACGCCGGCCTGATGGAGCGCTTCCTCGAGCGCCTCACGCCCCTGGATCGGACGCTGGGTCCGCTCCTGCTGCAGTTCGAGTATCTGAATCGCCAGAAGATCTCCGGCGGGGACGAGCTGCGCGACCGCCTGGCCGCCTTCGCACGCGACCTGCCGCGGACGCACGGGTTCGCCGTCGAGGTGCGCAATCCCCCGTATCTGAAGCCGGACTTCTTCGACTTCCTGGCTGACGCCGGGCTGCGGCCGGTCTTGCAGCAGGGGTACTGGATGCCACCGATCGCGGAGATCTATGATCGTTGCCGCGAGGCGATCGGACGGCATCCGACGGTCGTTCTGCGGTTGCACGGGCCTGACCGGCAGGGCATCGAGAGGAAGAGCGGGAAGCGCTGGGATCGAATCGTCGAGCCGCGCGAAGGAGAGTTGCGGGCGGCGGTGGCGATCACCGAAGATCTGGTCGCTCGGGGCATCGACGTCTTCGTCAACATCAACAACCATTTCGAAGGATCGGCGCCGCTGTCGATCGAGCGGTTCCGCGCGATGGCCGGCAGCTGAGGCAAGGAGATGAGGGGCAGCAAGGGGGCAGGCATGCCGATCAGACGGCTGATCGATGGGAACCGCGGCTTTCGTGAGCGCTTCGCGCAGGAGCAGGAGTTCTACCTCGCTCTGGCCCGGGACGGCCAGCGACCGCGCGTGCTTTGGATCGGGTGCTCCGACTCGCGTGTGGTGCCCGAGCAGATCACGGGTGCTCGCGCCGGAGAGCTGTTCGTAGTGCGCAACGTGGCCAATATCGTCCCGCCGGCGAAGAGCGCCTGCAGTGGCGCCGGGGCGGTGATCGAGTACGGGGTGTTGCATCTGCAGGTGAATCACATCATCGTCTGCGGACACACCGACTGCGGCGGGATCCGGGCGCTGGCGACGGGGATCGATGCGGGACGCGAGCCGCACATCGCCGAGTGGCTGGCGCAGGTGCGACCGATCTGGGAGGCGACCGGC
>WJJG01000206.1 GCA_014729815.1 Candidatus Eiseniibacteriota bacterium | reverse complement strand
TGCATGCTCGCGGCGATCTCGAGCTGACCGGGATTCCGGGCGGCGGGCGGCGCGAGGTCTGGTTCGCGAAGCCCTGCCGCATGCGCGAGGAGATCGAGATCGGTCCGGTGCGGATGGTGATCGGCATCGACGGCGGCGTCTCCTGGATCGAGGACGCCAATGGGCGCGTAACCGTACGCAAGGACCCCTTCTCCGTGCGCGAGGCGATGGTCAGCTGCATGCTGGCACGCTACGACTACCTCGACCCGGCTCCGGGAGAGATCGAGGTTACCGGTCCCGAGCCGGTGGCGGAGCTGGGCGGTCGCTCGTGCTGGACGCTCCATCTGCGTGATGCGGAGACCGACATCTATCTCGATCCGCAGACGATGTTGCCGGCCGGTCGTCGCGGACGCCAAGAAGGCCTCACCAGCGTGACGCGCTTCGCGGACTATCGCGACGTGCAAGGCATCGCGGTGGCGTTCACCGAAGAGACCTCCGTGCCGCAGGTCGGCCAGACCGTGCGCTCGCAGTGGGTGGACGTGCGCTTCGATGTTTCCCTGCCCGAGAGCCTCTTCGCCCTGCCGCTCGAACAGGTGCGCGACTTCGAGCTCCCCGCTGGAGAGCCGTTCGTGGATGTTCCGGTGAACGTTCACGACGGGCTGCTCTTCCTGGATGCGCGGGTGGGCGAAGGGGCAGCGGTCTCCCTTCTGATCGACTCGGGCGCGGGGCGCACGGTACTCGATAGCGCCTACGCCGCTTCGCTGGGGGTGGCCATGGAGGCGCGCCTACCTGGTGTGGGGGCCGGGGAGGTCAGCGAGGTCTACTTGATCACGATTCCACCGCTCTCGCTCGGTGGGATTCGCGTGGCCGAGCAGAGCGGCGCCGCCATCGCGTTGCACGAGTGGGGACCCCACCTGGGGGGGCGAGAGATCCGCGGGGTCATTGGCTTCGACTTCCTCAGTCGTTTCGTCTCGCGCATCGACTGGCGCCGCGCACGCATCCGCTTCTGGGATCCGGATTCGTTCCGCGTTCCCCCGCAAGCCGTGCGCGCCGACTCGAGCGGCTATGCGCCCCCCGTGGCTGCGGGGATCCCGGTGGTCGTCGACGCGCCGCTGGTGATGAACGTCTTCACGCTTCCGGTGCGCATCGATGGGCAGGAGGCGACGACCTTCCTGCTCGATACCGGGGCGCAGGTCACCGTCCTGGGCCGTCAGCTGGCCGAGCGCCGCGGGCTCTGGTCGCGGGAGGGTGGGCGCACCGAGGCCTTCGGCGTCGGCGGCAGCGAGCAGTTCCGCATGGTGCGTCTGGAGAGCCTCGAGATCGCGGGCTTTCGCGTGCGCGAGCCGATGGCCGCGTTGCGCTTGCGTCAGGGGGGCGCCCTGCAGGTCCTCCTGGATGTCGTGGGCGGCGCCGGCGCGGGCATCCTGGGGGGCAATGTCCTGGCGGACTTCGTGGTGACCCTCGACTATGGGCATCAGCAGGTGATCTTCGAGCGTCCGACCGCAGCCCCCGCGGGGGAGGCGCCGAGAAAGGACGAGAGCGGCGCGGAGTAGCGCCCTGGGAAGGAGGCCGTCATGGCAGCAAGAGCGAAACGGAGCCGCCGGCGTCCCTCGCGGTTGGCCCGCGCGGCACAGGTGGCGATGGGCGAGATCATGAAGGTGCGCAAGAACGAGCGCGTGGTGATCGTCACCAACCCGGAAGACGATGTGCTGAGCATCTCCGCGGCGCTCTACGACGCGAGCCTCGATCGAGGCGCCGATGCCGTGGTCATCATCCAGCCGCGCCGCACGTCGCTGGAGATGGCGTCGGATGCCGTGATCTACGCCATGCGCTCGGAGCCGGACGTGATGATCTCGATCAGCGCGGCCAAGTTCGGCAAGGACCGCTTCGGTCTCCAGAAGCCGTATCGCTTCCAGGGCGTCCGCGGGCGCTGGACGCACATCTACGATGCGCTGCGCAGCTCGGGCCGCTCGCGGGCCTTCTGGTCGCCTTCGGTGACGGAGGACATGTTCGTGCGCACCGTACCGGTCGACTATGCGCAGATGCGCCGCCGGGCGGCGAAGCTGAAGCGTCGACTCGATCGGGCCGAGCGGGTGCGCGTCGTGGCCCCCGGCGGGACCGATCTCGAGGTCGGGCTGCGCGAGCGCGAGGCCTTCCCCGACGACGGCTCGTTCAGCAAACCGGGCAGCGGAGGGAACCTGCCCGCCGGAGAGGTCTACATCTCCCCAAAGAACTACGACGCCGACGGCGTGCTGGTCTTCGACGGATCGCTTTCAGAGGCCCAGGGGGGCGCCTTCGTGCCGCGCAAGCCGGTGTGGGCCGAGGTGCGGGGCGGATTGATCACGAAGCTCAGCGGCGGCGCCGGAGCCCGCCGGCTGGAGGCGTCGCTGCGGGCCGGGGAGGCCGCGGCGCGCAAGATGAAGGGCAAGCCGGGCTGGAGTCAGAAGCGCATCGCATCCTATGCGAAGAACGCCCGTCATCTGGGCGAACTCGGGATCGGGCTCAATCCTGCCGCGCGCGTGACCGGCAACATGCTCGAGGACGAGAAGATCCTGGGCACCTGCCACTTCGCCATCGGCGCGAACTACGACGACGACGCCGAGGCCTTCATCCATCTCGACTGCCTGGTGAAGAAACCGACGATCATGGCGATCTCACCGGCCGGTCGGGAGAAGGTGATCGTGCGCGACGGGCAGCCGGTGTAGGGGAGGCGCAGCCAGGCAGGATGGAGGACGCGCCCCGGTCGCGGCGCGGGACCCGCGCGTCCCACAGACC
>WJJG01000205.1 GCA_014729815.1 Candidatus Eiseniibacteriota bacterium | reverse complement strand
GAAGGCGTAGTTCTCACGCTCCCGCTCGCGGATCGGGAGCTGGGGCTCCATGTTGATCGCCTTGTGCTTCGGGTTGGCCTTGTCCTTGGCCGGGCAGGTGACCACACACAGGCCGCAGCCGGTGCAGTCCTCGGGCGCCACTTGTACGGTGAACTTCTGTCCCTTGAAGTCCGGCGCGCGGTAGTCGGCCGAGCGGAAGTCGGCCGGCGCCTCCTTCAGCAGCTCGGGCGCGTAGACCTTGGCGCGGATCGAGGCGTGCGGACAGATCAGGCTGCACTTGTTGCACTGGATGCAGACATCGGGATCCCAGACCGGGATCTCCTGTGCGATGTTGCGCTTCTCCCAGCGCGTGGTGGCCGTCGGCCAGGTGCCGTCGACCGGAAAGGCGCTCACCGGCAGCTCGTCCCCGCGACCGGCCATGATCGTGGCGGTGACCTCCCGCACGAACTCCGGCGCGCGCGGGCTGACGGCCGGGGGCCGCGGCGCGGTGGCCGTGACTTCGGAAGGCACCTCGACCTCGTGCAGATTGGCCAAAGTGTGGTCGACCGCGGCGAAGTTGCGCTGCACGATCACATCGCCCTTCTTGCCGTACGTCTTGCGGATCGCCTCCTTGATCTTCTCGATCGCTTCCTCACGGGGCAGTACGCCGGAGATCGCGAAGAAGCAGGTTTGCATGACGACGTTGATGCGACGCCCGAGGTCGGCCTCCCGCGCGACGTCGTAGGCGTCGATCACGTAGAAGCGGATCTGCTTGGCGATCAGGTCCTCCTGCACCTCGCGCGGCAGGTGGTCCCAGATCTCCTGCGGTCCGTAGGGGGAGTTGAGCAGGAAGACGGCGCCGGGCGCCGCGTACTGCAGGACGTCGTACTTCTCGAGGAACCCGAACTGGTGGCAGGCCACGAAGCTGGAGCGGCGGATCAGATAGGTCGAGCGGATCTCGCGCGGCCCGAATCGCAGGTGCGAGATGGTCACCGCCCCGGCCTTCTTCGAGTCGTAGACGAAGTAGCCCTGGGCGAAGTTGTGGGTCTCCTCGCCGATGATCTTGATCGAGTTGCGGTTGGCACCCACCGTACCGTCGGCCCCGAGTCCGAAGAAGACGCCGCGCACGACATCGTCGGGCTCGGTATCGAACTCCGCATCGACCTCCAGCGAGGTGTGGGTGACATCGTCCTCGATCCCCACGGTGAAGTGGTTGTGCGGCGTCTCCTGCCCCAGGTTGTCGTAGACCGCCTTGACCATCGCCGGGGTGAACTCCTTCGACGAGAGCCCGTAGCGTCCGCCGACCACCTTCGGCCGGAACGCCTCGGGCAGCCGGCCGGTCTCGCGCACCTCGCGCAGCGCCGTGATGATGTCCTCGTAGAGCGGCTCGCCGATCGCGCCCGGCTCCTTGGTGCGATCGAGTGCCGCGATCGCCCGCGTGCTCGCCGGCAGCGCGGCGGCGAAATCGGCGACCGAGAAGGGGCGGTATAGCCGCACCTTGAGCAGGCCGACCTTCTGGCCCTGCTCGACGAGGTAGTCGGTGGCTTCATGCGCCGCCTCGGCGCCGGAGCCCATCAGCACGATCACGCGCTCGGCCTCCGGGTGGCCGACGTAGTCGAAGAGATGGTAGGCGCGGCCGGTCCGCTCGGCGAAGCGCTCCATCGCCTCTTGGGTCAATGCGGCGCACTTCTCGTAGAACGGGTTGCAGGCCTCGCGCGCCTGGAAAAAGGCGTCCGGATTCTGGGCCGTGCCGCGCAGCACAGGCCGGTCGGGCGTCAGCGCCCGTCCCCGATGGGCGGCGATATCGCGATCGTCGATCATCGCGCGCAGATCGTCGTCGCTGAGCAGCGCGATCTTCTGCACCTCGTGCGAGGTGCGGAAGCCGTCGAAGAAGTGCAGGAACGGGACGCGCGAGCGCAGGGTGGCCGCCTGTCCGATGCAGGCCATGTCATGCGCTTCCTGGACCGATCCGGAAGCCAGCAGGGCGAATCCGGTCTGGCGGCAGGCCATCACATCGGAATGATCGCCGAAGATCGAGAGCGCATGGGTTGCCAGGGTGCGCGCCGAAACGTGCATGCAGTAGGCGGTCAGCTCGCCGGCGATCTTGTACATGTTGGGGATCATCAGCAGCAGACCCTGCGACGCGGTGAAGGTCGTCGTCAGCGCGCCGGCCTGCAGGGCCCCGTGGACCGCGCCGGCCGCGCCTCCCTCGGACTGCATCTCGACGACCAGGGGGACCGTGCCCCAGACGTTGCGCCGGCCGCGCGCCGACCACTCGTCGGCGTGCTCGCCCATCGGCGAGGAGGGGGTGATCGGGTAGATGGCGATCACCTCGTTCATGCGATGCGCCGCCGAGGCGGCGGCTTCGTTGCCATCGATCATGGTCATGCTGGGCTGATCTGCGCTCATCGGATTCCTCCGCCCAAGACGTGGGGACCGCGCGCGAGGGCGCGACCCGAGGTCAGATTGCAGGGAATGATACCGCGTTCGCCCTGCGAACGCAGCCGCTGTCGCGGGAAGGGGGCGTCTCCCGAGGCATCGCTGCCGCAGTGGGATAGGTTGTGGGACGAAGATTGGTGAAGCGCCACCTGGCATGCTTCGATGAGAGAGCATCTTGTGGCCGCAGACGAGATGTAGGTCGCGCTCCCGCGCCGGTGCGGCGCCAACATCCACTCAGACTCTGCCTTGTGCCTCCCGGCTTCACCAATCCTCGTCTCACAACCAATGGGATACGACGGGACCGGACGCGGCTTGCGCCGCATACGGTCCCCGGATCTATCCCCGCGTCCGACTCGCGGAGCAGCGCCGCAACGGCGCCTATGCGGGCCGATCTGCGCCGGGCCCCTGAGACTGCCAATGGAACATCGGGGACTGGGTGCTGGATCAGACAGGCAGTGCGAGAGGAGGCAACCATCAGTCCCCAATGTCCATAGATAAACTACACAAGGAGGAAGACTGGGTTCCAGGCAATGTGCCCCCGCTCACTCCCAGCTCATGCGCTCGAGATGGCCTCGCAACTGCCCCGCCGATCGGAACTTGCGCAGGATCAGGCTGCGCTTCAGACCGCAGCAGATCTGTTTGACCGCATCGGGCTGCGCGGCGTAGTGCTTCGCGCCGCCGAGGGCCTCGTAGAAGATATGGATCAGGTCGACGACGTCGTCGCGGATGTTCTCGGCCCGCGGCGCGCCCCAGTGGAAGAGATCGAGCAGCTTCAGATCGAAGCCCAGCCCGAAGCGCTGGACGATGATGTTCTCGTCGTGCAGATCCCCATGGTACTCGCCCATGCGATGGATGCAGTCGATCCCGCTGGCGAGCGCGTGCAGCAGGTGCACCGCCTGAAACGGCATCAGCCGCCCGCCGCGCTGGCGCTTCAGAAACTGCGAGAGCAGCTCGCCCTCGACGAACTCGGAGACCAGGAAAGTGATGCGCGCGCCGCGGAAGGTGATCTCGGCCTGGGTGTGATACTGGATCACGATCTCGCACTGGCGCAGCTTGTGGAGCTTCTTGGCGTAGAACTTCGCCGCCCGCTCGCGAGGATTGCGGTGCGGGTAGAAGAGCTTGGCGGTGCGCTCGATCCCGGTGGTGCGTTCACGGATGCGGTAGACCTCGCCCTCCCAGCCGCCACCCAGCCGCTCGATCACCTCGTAGCGATTGGCCAGCAGCCGCCCCGGCTGCAGATCGAAGGCGGTGATCCGTTCGCTTTGGGTCTTGGGGCCGGGCATCGGCATCTCTCCTTGCGCGCCGCGAGCGGCGCTCCGTTCCGGACCTCCCGCCGGCCGCTTCGGGATCGCGGCCTCAGTCGGTCTCCTCGGCCGCGGACCCGCCGCGCGCTTCGTTCGCCGCGGGGACGCTGCCGCCCTCCTCTGCTGCGGGGGTCTCCGTCCCGGGGACGCCATGCTCCTCGGCCAGTGTGCGCAGCCGCTCGATCCGCTGCGGTTCGTTCTCGACCAACCAGGCGTCCTTGCTGAGGAGCGCGTGCGCGCGGGCGAAGTAGTCTCCGGCCGCGGCCTCCTGCCCGAGCGAGAGCAGGCATTCACCGATCTCCTCGAAGACGTACCCATCCGGGTCCTGCGCCGCGGCGCAGGACGCCTCG
>WJJG01000204.1 GCA_014729815.1 Candidatus Eiseniibacteriota bacterium | reverse complement strand
GAATGGTGGCGCCTGCCCGGCGACGGCATCGGCGCTCCCAAGCAGTTGACCACCGACGGCGAGGTCCTGCGTCTCGGCGGGGTCCCCTCGCCCGACGGACGCTACATCGCCCACACCGATCATGACCAGCGACTCTGGCTCTTCGATACCGAGACGCGCGACTCGCGGCAGGTCGACTTCTCTCCGCAGTGGGGCTTCGATGGACCGAGCTGGTCACCCGATAGCCGCTGGCTGGCCTACGCGGTGCAAGGCTCGAACTCAATGTATCGGATCTTCGTCTACCGAGTCGCCGACGGCAGCCACGCGCCGGTGACATCGGAGCGCTTTTCGAGCTACAGCGCGCAGTGGAGTCCCGATGGCCGGTGGCTCTACTTCCTCTCCGACCGCACCTTCGAATCGCGGGTCTACGGACCGTGGGGGCCACGCCAGCCGGAGCCCTACTTCGACCGGCAGACCAAGATCTACCTGTTGCCCCTGCGCACGGGACTGCGCTCGCCCTTCGACCCGCCCGACGAGCTCTCCGCGCAGGAGGCGGGCGACGCCGAAGCAGACCGTGAAGCGGACCGTACTGCCACAAGCGACGGGGATGCCGGGGAAGAGCGTGCCGGCGAGGATGCTGCGCCGACCGGCGAGTCGGACGCCTCCGAACAGGAGCCCGACGCGCCGCCCGAGGTGGAGATCGATCTCGAGGGCATCGCCGCGCGCCTGCGTGAAGTGCCGATCCCGGCGGGCAACTACGCCGCGCTGGCGATCAATGCGGAGCGCCTCTTCTGGATCGCGCGCGACAGCTCGGCCGATGCCCAACGCCACCTCATGGCCCTGCCGATCGGGCACGAGGATCCCGAACCGCTCCGCCTCGCCGAGGAGATCCGCGGCTACGAACTCTCGGGCGACGGGCGGCAGCTCTTGGTGCGCCGCTCGGACGACTTCTTCGTGATCGCGGCCGATGCCGGCGCGCAGGCCGACCTCTCCGCGGGCCGCGTCGACCTGTCGGACTGGCGCTTCCCGATCGATCCGCCGGCCAAGTGGCGGCAGATGTTCGTCGAATCGTGGCGCCTCGAGCGCGACTACTTCTACGACCCGAACATGCACGGCCTCGACTGGCTGGCGATCCTGCACAAGTACCTGCCGCTCGTCGGACGGGTCACCACGCGTGGCGAGCTCGCCGATCTGCAGGCGCAGATGGCCAGCGAGCTGAGCGCGTTGCACATCGGCGTTTGGGGCGGCGACCACCGCGAGTCGGATCCGTCGGTGGATGTCGCCTCCTTGGGAGCCCGCCTGCGGCGTGATCCCGAAGGCGGCGGATATCGCGTCGAGCACGTCTATCGCTCCGATCCCGACTATCCCGCCGAACGCGCACCCTTGGCGCACCCGCGCGCGCGCGTCCGCGCGGGCGAGGTGATCGCGGCGATCAACGGGGTGCCGACCCTGCAGGCGCACCATCCCGGGGAGCTCCTGCGCGGTCTTGCCGGGCAGGAGCTGCGTCTCGAGGTCATCGCGCCGGACGCATCGCGGCGCGATCTGATCGCCGAGGCGATCTCCTCCCACCGCGCCTACGATCTGCGTTACGACGAGTGGGAGTACACGCGGCGCCTGCGTGTCGACAGCCTCTCGGCCGGCGAAATCGGCTACGTGCATCTGCGGGATATGGAGGCGCGCAACATCGCCGAGTGGCACCGCGACTTCTACCCGGTCTTCGACCGGCGCGGTCTGATCGTCGACGTGCGCCACAACGGCGGTGGCAACATCGACAGCTGGATCCTGGCGCGACTGATGCGGACCGCCTGGATGTACTGGCAGCCACGGGTCGGAGATCCGTACTGGAACATGCAGCACGCCTTTCGCGGCCACATCTGCGTCCTGATCGACGAGTGGACGATGTCCGACGGCGAGGCCTTTGCCGAAGGGTTTCGGCGCCTGGGACTCGGCCAGCTGATCGGCACGCGTACCTGGGGCGGCGAGATCTGGTTGACGCACAGCAACCGCCTCGTCGACGGCGGCATCGTCACCGCCGCCGAGTTCGGGGTCTACGGACCCGAGGGTCGCTGGCTGATCGAGGGGCACGGGGTCGAGCCGGATATCGAGGTCGATAACCTCCCGCACGCGACCTTCCGGGGGCAGGACGCCCAGCTCGATGCGGCCATCGCACACCTGCAGGCGCTCATCCGGGAGGATCCCCGGGACGTGCCGCCGCCGCCGCCCTACCCGGTTCTGGCGCCCGGTCCGCCCGAGCCCGCCTCACGCTAGCCGGCTCGGCGCCATCGTGCCCGCAGCCGACGCGCGGCGACCGGGCCGGCATGCGTCGCCGCTATGAGCTCGCCTAATGCGCATGAGCGTCACTTCTCATGAATACGAATTCGCATTCTGAACGTACATTCAGATAGGATTCTGAGCGATCATTCATGAGATGAATCCTCGTTCTCGATGTCGGTCGGGCAGTGAGGCGCTTGCCGCGTCTGCTGACGACCTCTTCTGACGACCATCGAGAGCGAAGGGCGCAGCCGCCTGGGCGCCAGGGCGCGCGAGCGATACGAAGCGCGGCGCGGAGGAGGAAAGATGGTTCCCGACGCCAAGTCACCGGGCCCCGATTCACCCTCGCCCCGAGAGCAGGCGCCCGCAGAGCAAGCCACCGGCCCGGGCGCTGCGGGGCGGCCGGCTCGGCCGCTCACGCGACGCGAGCGAGAGTACCGGCGGCACCAACACGAAGCCGAACAAGCCGCCGAGCGACTGCTGGCGGTCAAGGACTACCGCGACATCACGGTGCAGGACATCGCCACCGAGGTCGAGTTCAGCGTCGGCTATCTCTACCGGCTCTTCACGAACAAGGACCAGATCTTCGCGGCGATCATCTCCCGTCGCCAGCGTGAGGTGTTCGAGCTGGTGGTCGAGATCGTCGAGTCCCGGGCCCCGGCGCACGAGCGCTGGCATCGTCTGATCCGCGAGTTCTTCGCCTGGGCGGAGCGCCACGCCGCGTACAGCGCGGGTTCCTTCCGCAGCCTGCAGCACCTGATACTCGGCGACCCCGAACTGCTGCGCGCCGCGATCGCCGAGCGCGATCGAATGACCGAGGTCCTCATCTCGCTGTGCAAGGACTCGATCGAGGAGGGCGTCCTGCGCGCCAGGGATCCCGAGCGCATCGCGCGCACCCTGCGTGCAGTCACCGCGGGATTCATCAAGGAGGAGATCCTCGATCGCCAGCTCAGCGGCAGCACGCGGGCGCGCCTGAGCTGTGACCAGATCGCCGAGCTGGTCGAGCGCATCCTCTTTCGCACGTTTGGTCCGGAGGTTCCCGATGGAACATCGAGATGATCTGCCCCGCCGCGGCGCGCTGCTTCTTGCGCACCTCGCCGCGGCGCTCGGCCTGATCGCACTGGCG
>WJJG01000203.1 GCA_014729815.1 Candidatus Eiseniibacteriota bacterium | reverse complement strand
GGCGCACCGCGGCGGGATCGGGCGGCGGCGTCGCCACCGGAGCGCGGGGCCGCGTTGCGAGAGAGCACGGCGGACCTGTCGCGGGCGCGGCGTTCCGCCGCCGAGCGGGTGCACTTCGTCTGGTTGGCCGGCTTGGGCTGTAACCTCGGAGCGGCGCGCTTTCGTCTACAGGTGGCCGAGCACGACACGATCGAGTTTCGGACCTGGGATCGGGAAGAGTGGACGGTTCGCGGCGCCCGCGGCTGCATGCTGCGGTTTCGCGGTGTCTGGCGCGATCAGTACGGAGACCGCTTCGGCTTTCTGTTGCTCGATCTGCCGTGCGGGCTTCTAGCACCGGCGGATCGGCTGCGACTCGCCCTGGTGGGCCTGGCCGGAGACCGGCCGACGGATGCCGGGGAAGCCGGACGGCCGGAGGGGCCACAGGAGAAGATCTTCGCCTTGCCGGCGGAGGATGGCGAAGACGGACCGGAAGAGCATGGCAGCCTCGCCTGGGTGATGACGTTCGAGGAGCCGCTGGCCGACGCGGTCGCCGTGGCGACCCCTCCGGTGCTCCTGCGGCGGGACGAGGGCGCGCGGCAAGCGGTGGATCTGCGCTTCCTCAATCTCACCGAGGCCTGCGAAGTGGCGGTTTCGTCGGCGGGGTGTCCGACGATGCGTCGATCGTTGCCCTTCGGCTGGACCCGCCTGCGCTATGATATCCCGCCAGTGATGGAGCCGGAGACGCGCACGCTCGAGATCGTCCAGGGCTCGAAGAAGACCACGCACCGGGTGCGACTGGAACCGGTGCGGCCCTGGACGATTCACCTAGTGCACCACACCCACACCGACATCGGCTATACGCGGCCGCCGGCGGAGATCCTGGGCGATCATCTGCGCTACATCGACTACGCCCTCGACTTCTGCGACGGCACCGACGACTACCCGGACGAGGCCCGTTTCCGCTGGACCTGTGAGGCTTCCTGGCCGGTGCACGAATACCTGCGCCTGCGTCCCGCCGCGCAGATCGAGCGGCTGCGCCGGCGCGTGCGCGAGGGTCGCATCGAGCTGACCGCCATGCCGTTCAATCTCGGAGAGGTCGCCGACGAGACGCTCCTGACCCGCGGGCTGCGGTGGCTTGCCGAAGCACGCGCGAGGGAGCTGCCGGTGCGCGTGGCGATGCAGAACGATGTCAACGGATTCCCCTGGTCGCTGATCGAGCCGCTGCGGGAGCTGGGCGTCGACCACGTCTGGATGGGGGAGCACACGCATCGCGCACTCGAGCCGTTCGAGATGCCGACGCCCTTCTGGTGGGAGTCGCCGTCGGGCGTACGCATGTTGGCCTATCGGGCCGAGCACTACATGACCGCCAACTTCTGGGGCGTCCAGGGAAGAGATTCGGAGCGCTTCGGGATGGAGCTCTTCGGGTACCTGCGCGATCTGTCTGCCAAGGGGTATCGCTACGACGATGTGGCCGTGCAGTTCGGCGGGTTCCTCACCGACAACGCCCCCCCGGCCACCGCCGCCAACGATCTGGTGCGCACCTGGAATCAGGAGCACCTCTGGCCCCGCCTGCGCACCTCGACGGCGGCCGGGTTCCTCGACTGCGTACAGCGCGCCTCTTCGGGCCTGCTGCCGGTCTATCGGGCCGCCTGGCCGGACTGGTGGACCGACGGCTTTGGCAGCGCCATGCGCGAGGTGGCTGCCGCGCGCCGCGCCCAGTGCGATCAGATCGCCAATCGAGGACTGCTGGCGATGGCCCGTTGGCTGGATCTGTCGATTCCCGAGATGCTCTTCGAGCAGGCCGACGCGATCGACGATCTGCTGCTCTTCTTCAACGAGCACACGTTCGGTGCCGCCGAGAGCGTCAGCGATCCGGACTGCGAGAACAGCCAGGTCCAGTGGCTGCAGAAGGCCTCCTACGCCTGGCAGGCGGTCCTGCGCGCGCGCCTCCTGCGCGAGGCCGCGCTGGGCGTGCTGCAGTCCCAGCTCGCGAGCGGTCGGCTGCCAGCGGTGACGATCTGCAATCCACTCGGCTGGTCACGCTCCGGCCTCCACGAGCTGCGGATCGATCATCAGATCCTGCCGCGCGATCGCGACGCCACGCTCGAGGCGCCGGACGGAACGCGCCTGCCGATGCAGCGCCTTGCCACTCGCCCCGAGGCCAGTCGTTGGGCGATCTGGGCGCAGGACGTGCCGGCGTTCGGTTTGGCGACCTACCGGCTGCGGATCGAGCAGGGCTCGGTCGAGGAGGCGATGGACGAATGGGGCTCGGCCGACGAGGAGGCGATGGACGAATGGGGCTCGGCCGAGGACACAAAGAACCCGAGGGTGTCGGCCAACGCTGCACCGGACGGGGGGACCTCGGCCGAGGGGACACCGGCCGAAGCAGAGGCAGCCCAGACGCACGGCCCGCCGCGCGCGCGAGCGGGCGGGCGCGGCGCGCTGCGTCTGGAGGACGCCCGCTATCGCGTGACGATCGACCCGCAGCGGGGTGGCGTCGTCTCGCTCTTCGATCGCCATCTCGGCCTGGAACTGCTGGATGCGGCGCGAGACTGGCAGATGGGCCAGCCGATCTACGAACGCCTGGCCAGCCGGGCGGCCATGGAGCGCTACGAACTGGGCGAGCATACACGCAGCTCCTGGACCGACCTGCGCGTCGCCGCGCACATGAATGGACCGCTGTGGCGGAGCGTCACGCTCACGGGGGAGCTGGAGGGCTTCGACCGCCTGCGCTGCGAGGTGCGGCTCTACAAGATGACCCCGCGCATCGAGCTGCGCTACCGTGGACGCAAGCTCCGCGTGCGAGACCCCGAAGGCCTCTACATCGCCTTTCCCTTCTTCCTGCCCGACGGACGGCTGGTCTTCGAGGCGCAAGGGGGGGAGGTCCAGCCCGGCGTCGACCAACTGCCCGGGACTGCCTCGGACTGGAACACGGTGCAGAACTACGCCGCGCTGCGCAGCCCGCGCGGGCAGATCCTGCTGGTCAGCGATGCGGCGCCGCTGATGCAGTTCGGGGGCATCAATACCGGACGCTACGAATCCGATGCCCGCCCGGCGACGCAGCAGATCTTTTCCTGGGTGCTGAACAACTACTGGGTGACCAACTTCCGCGCCAGCCAGGACGGGGAGCTGCGCTGGAGCTACGTGCTCACGACCGTGCGCGACACCGCGGCCGCGAGCGCTGCCCGATTCGGATGGGGCGCGCGGATTCCGTTCGTCTCGCGGGTGCTTCCGCCCGCCGGGCGGCGGCAGAGCGCCGCGGAGCTGCAGGTGCGGCACTCAGGCTGCCAGCAGCCGCAGGCGCCCAACCTGGGCGATGGCGGCCTGCTCGTGCTCTGTGCGACGCCTGAGCCAGACGATTCAGGTGTCCGCTTGCAGGTGCGCAACTGCGGCGGCGATCCGATCGACCTGCGCGAGCGGTTGCCGGCCGGGTGGACGCTGCAGTTCTGTGACGCGTTGGGACGTATCCGAAAACCCGCTGAGGAGCTGCGCCTGCCGCCGAGGGCCACGGCATCGCTAGTCGTGCGCCGGCGCCGGTGATCGTTCCATCTACTCGTCGACCACCTCGGTGCGCGACTCGAGAAAGCGCGCCAAGCGGTGGAAGTCGGAGCCCGGCTGGATGTAGCGCACCTCCGTGCGCAGCGTCTCGGGATCGACCAGCTTTTTGAACGGCACGAACTTCAGCTCGAACTGCCCTTCGACACTGACCAGATGTCCATCGAGATGCTCCTCGATCAGCGCCCGGTAGGCACCGATGCCGAGCTGGCTGCCGAGGATGACATCGAACGCGTGGGGGGGCGCGCAGCGCGACTCGTATCCCAGGCGCAGGGCGGTGATCTTCTTCTTGCGCCCGGTGCGCCGCTGGTACTCGCGGTCGGCCATTGCAGCAACGATGCGGGCGAAATCGACCTTGCCGACCGAGACATGGCCGTGCTCGTCGCGACCGACGTGCTCGAGGCTCTCCTGAGGCAGCAGTTCGGCGAGTCCTTCGGCGAGCACGACGGTGCCGAAGCTCTTCTGCTCCTTCTCTTCGCGGAAGACCATCAGATCGACGATGCGGTCCACCAGGGCCTCGACCTGCAGGCGCATCGCCGTGCGCTTCTGTCCGCCCGCCGTTGTGTATTCCTCGCGGACGAGCATCTCCTCCTCGACATCTTCCACGGTGAAGACCAGGTTGGCTTCCCCGGCGATGCCGACGCCGTAGGAGAGCCAGCCCGCCTTGCGCCCCATGGCCTGGGCGATGAACCAGTGATCCGCGGCCTCGGCGTCGGCGCGCAGGTTCTTCATCTCCTTGGCCAGAAAGTCGACGGCCGTGAAGTAGCCAAAGGTGAAATCGATGCCGTCGTAGTCGTTGTCGATCGTCTTGGGCAGATGCACGATGTGGATCCGCCGCGCGTCACGCGGCAGCGTCTTCTGGTACTCGAAGAGCAGGTTGGCCGTCTTGAGCGTGTCGTCGCCTCCGATCGAAATCAGTGCGTCGAGCTCCAGATCCGCCAGGGCGGCATAGACATTGTGTAGCTTCTTGGCCCGCGTCTTGTCGCGCAGGTCGGCGGGACCGCGGATCTCCGAGCCGGGATTGGCGCGTGAGGTGCCGAGCAGGATGCCCGGCATGTTGCGGATCCCGGTTACGTCGTGGGCGGTCAGCAGCCGATAGTGGCGCCCCTCCTGTAGACGACGTGACACTGGATGATACTCCTGCAGGGACTGGTACCCGCGCAGGAAACCGATCACCTCACGCTCGTCATCGAGCAGCGAAATCGCCGCCGAGCTGATCACCGCGTTGGCCGCCGGCGCCGGACCTCCGGCGAAGATCATCCCGACGCGCCGGATGTGATCGCCCTTGCGCTGCGGGGTGCGCGTCTGTCCGCGCCGGACGACGCCCGGCGGCAGAGGCGAGTTCCCGATTGCCTTCTTCAGCTTCGGGCGAGTGCTCTTCTTCTTCCGCTTGGGCATGCGTGAAAACCCTCCGGGGATAGCTCCGTCTCGGTCTGCGCTGCGTCTATGCCGCGGCACCAATGCATGGGTCCGTCTCGGTCTGCGCTGCGTCTATGCCGCGGCGCCAATGCATGGGGCCGTCTCGCTCCGCGACACGCCGGGCAGCCACCTGCCGCGGCGCGCCCAGGGATGCAGCGACGCAGCGATCATGATGCCCGGCGGCGACCCAATACAAGAGAAGTGTCGGCCAAGCGGGAGGCGGAGGTGAGGGTGAAGCGCGCGGATCAGAACGGCGCCGCCTACCACCTCCAAAGGATGCCCCCCCAGGTGAGACCGGCCCCGAAGGCGACTTGGAGCACCAGGGAGCCGGGCTTGATGGCCCCCTCACGGCGTGCTTCATGGATCGCCAGCAGGGTGGAGGCCGAGGAGGTGTTGCCGTATTTGTGGATGTTGACGAAGACCTTGTCGGACGAAACACCCAGACGCTTCCCCACGGCCTCGATGATGCGCAGATTGGCCTGGTGGAAGACGTAGACATCGACGTCCTGCGGCGAGAGCTTCTCGTGGTCGAGGAGGATCTTGCAGGAGTCATACATGGTCGTAACCGCGGTCTTGTAGATCTCGTTGCCGCGCATGTGGAGCGTGTGCAGGTTGCGATCCACGGTGTCGCGCGTGGCCGGCATCCGCGATCCGCCGGCCGGCATGTGTAGCGTGTGTCCGCGCCCGCCGTCGGATGCCAGGTGGAAGCCCAGCAGGCCATGGACCCCATCGTCTGACGGACCGAGCACGATCGCCCCGGCCGCATCTCCGAAGAGAACGCAGGTCGAGCGGTCGGACCAGTTGGTGATGCGCGTCAGCATCTCGACACCCACCACGAGGATGTGTCGGTAGGTGCCCAGGCTGAGAAGCTGGTGGGCGAGCGAGATCGCGTAGATCGCTCCGGTACAACCCGCGGAAACGTCGAAGGCCGGAATCGAACGGGCGCCCAGCCTCTCCTGCATGAGACAGGCGGTCGAAGGGAAGAGGGTGTCCGGCGTGACGGTGGCGACGATGATCATGTCGAGATCGCGGGCCGTGATGCCGGCCTCATCGAGGGCTGCGAGGGCGGCGGGAATGGCGAGGTCGGATGCGGCTTGATCACCGTGCGCCCGGCGGCGCTCCCTCATGCCGGTGCGCGTGACGATCCATTCGTCGCTCGTGTCGACGATCCTGGCGAGGTCCTGGTTGGTGATGACCTCGTCGGGAACGTACATCCCGGTGCCGTAGACTCGGGAGTGAACCGCCATCCGGGTCTGCCTCGTTTCTTCCCCTTCCGCAGACGCGGCGGAGACAGCATCGGGAAGCGCGGATACCCGTATCGCCATTCCAAATCCCCTGGGGCGCACTGCCCGACCCGACGAGCGGCCCTCCTGGGGGCTCGTCTGTTTCTCTCTCGGCCAGTCCCCGGATAGCATGAGAGCCTGATGACAGGCTCCTTCACGCTCGGCTAGGATCGCTGCAGTATAGCATCGCCCCCCTTCCGGGGAACCCCGATTCCCCCTGAACAGGCTCGCTCCGGGGCGGTTCCCAAATGGGGGGAAAGCCCCAAAATCTTGCAGAATGGATATTTGCGCAGATCCTTGTCCCCCCGGGGAGGCTCGCGTGGCCTCGTGGGACCGTCTGCTGGATCACAGAGGCTATTCTACGCACTAACAGGTTGCAAATCAATGCCTTGCGATTCACAAAGGTTGTGGAACGAGGGTTGTGGAACGAGGATTGGATCTGGCGTGTCGCCAAAGCCCGAGAAGGCATCGCGCCGCGTCCCGCCGGTAGCGTGCATCCCTGCATCTTCGGTGCACCGCCCCAGCCGGCAGGAGCCTGCCGGAGCCTCACGTCCAATCTTCGTTCCACCTCCCAAGGGGTGCCGACCGATTTCAGGGGGCGCATCGTGGCGGCGATTGGGGACGCGGGAGGATGGATGTCGGGGACACGACAGCAGCGACACGCCGCCAACGCCGGCGATCGGCTCAAGCACGCGCTCCTGGCGAACGTCGCCCAGCGACTCGGGGCCGGCCGGATGCCCTGGAGCTACGCCGAGACGCATGCGGGCGCCGGAGCCTACGCGACCCCACGCGCAACGGAGCTGCGAGCGGCGCTGGCGGCCGCGCCCCCGTTGCGCGCGATGCGCACCGATCCCGGCGCAACCTACGCCCGCGCACTGCGACGCTGGTGGCGACCCGCTGCCGCCCACCGCAGCGGGCTCTACCCCGGAAGCCCCCCGATCGCCCTGCTGGTCGGACGATTCTCGCGCGCGCAGTTCTGCGAAGCCGAGCCGCGCAGCGCGCGGCGGCTGGAGAGGATCCTCGCTGAGCTGCGCTCCGATTCCCCAGCGTTGGACGCCGTCGAGATGACGGTGCACGCCGGATCGTTCGTGCGACGAGTCGATCGCCTATTGCCTCTGGGGGGCGCGCGATTCCTGCTGGCCGATCCCTACTGCTACGATCCGGAAGCCTCCAGTGCCGCCGGAGGGCGCATCGGCCGGCGGCATCTGGCTGCGCTGGCGGCCGCCGGCAGTCGCGCGCGGGATTGCTTGCTGGCCGTCTTCACGTCACGCCGGCCCGGCGAGGACGCCGCCCGATCCCCAGCCGAGAGGCGCGCGTCAGCTGAAAGGCACGCCCCAGCCGAGAGGGGCGCGCCAACCGAGCAGCTCCTGCGGGACCTGCGGGCGGCCGCCCCGCAGGCGCGGGTGCGCGGCTTCCGGGCTGCCGGAACGCCTCATGGGGTCGTTCTGGGCGGCTGGGGGGCCGGTGCACGGCGGGTGGCGGCCCTCCCCGCCGAAGAGGAGTGGACCCGTTCGTGGCTGGCGCGGCCGCCGGTCTGCTTGGATGTGCGGGAAGTCGGCCCTTGAACATGGCAGCGCGCCGTTCATGGAGTGGGTGCATGGGACAAATCATTCTCGGCGACAATCTCGCAGCGCTGCCGTCGATCGAAGACGACTCGGTTGCGCTGATCTATATCGATCCGCCCTTCAACACCGGACAGGCGCAGACACGCCGCCGTCTGCGCACGCGCCGCGCACGCGGGGAGGGGGATCGGCGGGGATTCGGGGGTCACGCCTACGAGACGACCGAGATCGGGCGCATGGCCTACGCCGATCGCTTCGACGACTACCTCGGCTTCCTCGAGCCGCGGTTGCGCGAAGCCCGGCGGATCCTCTCGCCGCGCGGCTCGCTCTTCCTGCATCTCGACTACCGAGAGGTTCATTACGCGCGGCTGCTCTGCGATCAGCTCTTTGGGCGGGATGCGCTTCTCAACGAGATCATCTGGGCCTACGACTACGGCGGCCGCTCGCGCCGCCGCTGGCCGGCCAAGCACGACAACATCCTCTGGTATGCAATGGATCCGAGCGACTACACCTTCCGCTACGAGGCGATCGATCGCATCCCCTACATGGCGCCCTCACTCGTGACGCCCGAGAAGGCCGCCCGGGGCAAGACGCCCACCGACGTCTGGTGGCATACGATCGTTCCCACCAACAGCCGCGAGCGGACCGGCTATCCGACACAGAAGCCGCTGGGACTGCTACGCCGCATCGTGCGCGTGCATTCGGAGCCGGGGGAGCTGCTCTGCGACTTCTTCGCCGGCAGCGGCACCTTCGGCGAAGCAGCCGCCCGGGAGGGACGCGACTTCGTGCTGATCGACAACGATCCGCGTGCCGCGCAGATCATGGCGGCCCGCTTGGCCTTCGCCGAACCCGAATGCACCGGCTTTCGGCCGGAGCAACCGAAGACCTCACAGGAATCCACCTAGGTCCCCGTGCTCCGCACCTCGCCGCACTCGGCAACCACGCGGCGCTAGACCTCCTTGCGCTGCAAGCCGTTGCTGAACATCCAGGCGATGATCGCCAGCATCAGCAGGATGCCCGGCCAGGCGCCGAGCGGGAAGCTGTCGAAGAGCGCGAGCACGTTGCTGCTGCCGGTCACCACGATCGGGATCGCCATCAGGATGCCGACCAACGCTTCGCCCGTGATCAGTCCGGATGCCAGGAGCAGCCCGCGTCGCGCCGAGGCGGCGATCTCGCGTTCCGCCGCGCCGCGCCGGCGCAGGATAGCACGCGTGAAGAGGCTGATCAGCCCACCGATCAGGATCGGCACCGACAGCTCGAAGGGCAGGTAGATGCCAACGGCCACCGCCAGAACCGGGAAGCGGAAGGAGGCGCCCCGCGCGCGCTGGATCTGGTCGAGGGCGATCACCACCACCCCGACCAGCGCGCCGATGGCGACCATGGCCCAGGGTAGGTTGCGTTCGAAGACCCCGCGGGCGACAGAGGCCATCAGCGTCGCCTGGGGCGCGGTCAGGGGGTTGGGATGCTCTGCGGTCGGTTCGCCGAAGCCGTAGGCGGTGAGCAGGAGCATCAGGACCGGCGCCATGATCAGCGCCGAGCTCACCGTGCCGATGCCCTGCATGACCTGCTGCTTCCAGGGCGTCGCGCCCACCAGATAGCCGGTCTTGAGATCCTGCATGTTGTCGCCGGCGATCGCCGCGGCGCAGCAGACCACGGCGCCGATGAAGATCGCCGCCTGTGGTCCGGTATCGCCGCTGACGCCGAGCACCAGGAGCAGCAGGCTCGAGAGCAGGATGGTCGAGATGGTCACGCCGGAGATCGGGTTGTTCGACGAGCCGACCAGCCCGGCCATGTACGCGGCCACGGCCGAGAAGAGGAAGCCGGCCAGCAGCATGATCACCGCCATCAGCAGCGAGATCGCCACACCCTTGATGACGGTCAGATAGAGCAGGAAGATCGGCACGAGCGAGATCAGCAGCGCCCAGAGCACCCACTTCATCGGCGTGTCGCGATCAGTGCGCACGCGCCCCCCGGACTGCCCCGGCGCAGGGCCGTCCGCCCCGCGCGCGGCCTGCAGTCCCGAGCGGATCCCGTCGACGATCGAGCCGCGCAGGCTGAGCAGTGCCCAGAGGCCGCCGACCACCATCGCGCCGACGCCGATGTAGCGCGTCTGACTCGACCAGATCTGGTTGGCCCAGTCGGCCGCCGCCGTCAGCGTTCCGCCCTCGGCCGGCCAGGGGTGCGCGGCCGCATAGAGCGGAATCGCCACGAGCCAGTTCAAAGCGCCGCCGATGAAGACCAGCGAGGCGATGTTGATCCCCACGATGTAGCCGACCGAGAGCAGCGCGGGGGAGAGGTTGGTGCCGAAGTAGGCGATCGTGCCCTGCGAGGCGCCGCCGCCTTCGACACCCGGCACGGTGCCGGCGACGCCAGCGGCCTTGCGGGTGACGATGCGCGCCGCCGTCTCGAACGTCTCGGGGAAGATCCGCAGGCCGGTCTGCCAGAACTTGAAGACCGCCCCGGCGATGCCCGCCAGCGCGATGATCAGGGCTCCGCCGCCCCCGCGCTCGCCGGTCTCGAGCACCTCGGCGGTGGCCACGCCCTCGGGGAACTGCAGCCCGCCGCGACGGGCGATCAGGGCTCGGCGCAACGGGATCGTGAAGAGCACGCCGATCACACCGCCCAGGCCGGCGACCAGCGAGACCTGCAGCATGTCGAAGCTGTCCCAGACGCCCATCATGACCAGCGCCGGGAAGGTGAAGATGACGCCCGCGGCCAGCGATTCGCCGGCCGAGGCCGAGGTCTGCACGATGTTGTTCTCGAGGATGTTGACCTGCTTGGCCAGCCGCAGCGCCTTGAGCGAGCGCAGCAGGCCGAGCGAGATCACCGCCGCCGGAATGCTGGCCGAGACGGTCATGCCGGCGAAGAGCCCCAGGTAGGCGTTGGCGCCGGCCAGGATCACCGCCAGGAAGAGCCCCAGGATGAGGGCCTTGATGGTGATCTCCGGCAGGGAGGTTTCGGCCGGGATATAGGGCCGATGTTCGGGCGGCGCTTGGGAGGATGCCGCAGGCTCGCCGGCCTGCAGGCGGGACTTCGAACCGGTCGCGTCGTCACGCATGCAGCGCTCCTTGTGGCAAGGATCCGGCCCGGGACCCTGGCCGGATAGATTGGATGCCCTCCCGCGCGGCCGCGGCCGCCGCGCGAGATGCGGGCGCGATCGGATGTGAGCGCATACTAGGAATTCCCTCCGATGGGCGCAAGTCTTCGGGGTGGGACGGACCGAGGCGGATCGGACGGAGGCGGGACGGACCGAGGCGGATCGGACGGAGGCGGGACGGTCCCTGGCAGCTCGGACGGATCGACGCGACTCCCGCGCCCCACGCCCGGTCATCTTGCCGATGCGTGGGGAGGGTGATAGGTTTTGATCGCCATGCGGCCACGATCAGGGCGGCCGCGGCCACGGGCACCGCTACCGCAGGGATGCAGACGATCGAACGCACCGCTCGCGCTGGGAGCAGGGAGATCGAGCGCACCGCTCGCGCAGGAGAACACAGGCATTGACCGCACCGCAGCGCAGTTTCTGGAGGGCATGGGGCGCCGGCTTCCTGGCCGCGGGTGTGCTGGCGATCCTCGCCGGGCTGATCGAGACCTGGGCCGCGGAGTTCCGCGCGCCGGGTTTCGCTGATCTGCTCTACGGCGCCGCAGTGCATCTGTTGTTCGTTCTCGTGCTGACGCTGGCGTTGCGCGTCGTCTTCCTACGGGCCAGCGATGCCGCCTTTCTCTGGATCGCGCTGGGCGGCGCCCTCGCATTCGAGCTCTGCATCGTGGTTCCCTACTGGATCACCGCCGAGTCGCGCGCGCTGGTCTTCGCTTCGGCGACCGGCAAGCTGCTGACTGCTCTGCTGCTGCTCATCGGAGCACTGGTCGCGGTGGGCATCGCCCGAGCTGGATACGTATGGACGCGCCGTCGGGCAGGGCGCGCGGGCGGCGCTCGGCCGGCGTCCGGCGCGGCGGCCTTCGCAGGCGGGCTCCTGGCACTCACCGCGCTCGTACTATCGGTGGGCTTCGTGCTGCGCGAGCTGCCGCGCGACGAGCGGGTCCCCCTGCGCGCCGATGCCGCGGAACGCGAGCGACCGGACGTCTTCGTCATCCTGATCGATACGCTGCGCCGCGATCATCTCTCCTTCTTCGGCTACGAGCGACCGACCAGTCCGCGGCTCGATCGCTTTCTGGGCGAGAGCTACGCCTTCGGCAACGCCTACACGCCGAGCACCTGGACGATTCCCTCGGTAGCCTCGCTCTTCAGCGGCGTCTATCCGACCTCACACGGCATCTATGGAGAGAGCTGGACCCTCCCGCCGGGGATCGAGACGCTCGCGCGCTACTTCCGCAGCTACGGCTACCGCACGGCGGCCTTCGTGGGGAACAAGGCCGTCAGTCCCCTCAACGGCTACGATCAGGGATTCGGGTTGTTCGTGGGGCACTCCTTCTGGTGGGGCTGGAACGACCGCACCTTTCTCGAACGACTGGCCAAGCGCCTCGGCCGCTCCCGACGACCCGGTGTAAAGGGCTTCGGTCCCGTGATCAACGCGCGCTTCCTCGACTGGCTCGACGGCCATGCCGATGCGCCGCGCTTCGCCTACCTGCACTATATGGACCCGCACCATCCGTACCGTCCGCCGCGAGCCTACCGGGATGCGGTGGCGCCGGGCGTGGGACCGGGGCCGCATCGCACGCCCTCCTACGCCGATCACACGCCGCCGGGGGATTGCGCCGATTGGGAGTGCCTCGACGACCCGCCGACGATGTCGGCCGCCGAGCTGGCCGGGATGATCGCCAACTACGATGGGGAGATCCGTCACCTCGATCGCCTGCTCGGAGAACTGTTCGATGCGTTGGCCGCTCGCGGGCTGGATCGCAGCGCCCACCTGCTGCTCTTCACCGATCACGGCGAGGAGTTCTTCGACCACCGAGGCTGGCGTCACGGACGGTCGATCTACGAGGAAGTCGTCGGTTGTGTGATGGCCTACCGTCCGCCGGGTGGTGTGCCGGGGGGGCGGATCATCCAGCGGCCGGTGGCGATGCTCGATCTGCCGCGCACCCTCTTCGATCTGATCGAGACGGAGGTCCCGGCGCAGCATCAGGGGCGAGTGATTCCGGAGCTGCTGCCAAGGAAACCGGCAACCGAGGGCCGGCTGTCAGTTGGGGGGGAGCTGGCAGTGCTCTCGGAGCGTCCCCCGACCCTCTATGCGCTGCGCAAGGGACGCTGGAAGCTGATCCGCCGCGGATCGGAGTCGGATCCCGATTGGCGCCTCTTCGACATGGAGGTCGATCCTCGGGAGCAGAACGATCTGGCGGCGGCGCATCCCGACACCGTGGCGCGGCTGCGCGGAGAGCTCGAGGCGCTGGTGGGCGTCTTCGCGCAGACGCAGCTGGGGGAGGGCCCGGCGGAGGTCGACCCCCGATCGCTGGAGCGCCTGCGCGCGCTAGGCTACATCAAGTAGCCCAGACAGCCAGCCAGAGCGACGGTTTCCCCGACAACCAGCCGGAACGACGGCTTCCCCCTGCGGTGGCCGAGATGCGCCATCGGCAACGTCTTGCTCATCCCCTGCTGGCTTGAAAACCCGCCTGGCGACTCGCTAGAATTGAACTGGGCATCGTAGATCGACACCCGAGGACATCACCATGCGCCGTGCATCCCGCTCCCTACTGGTAGGCTTCGTTTGCGTGCTGCTCCCCCTCGGCGAGGCGGACGCCCAGACGACTTTCACCCGCGTCGACGGTGCGCTGGGCATCCAGAGCGTCATCGCCACCTATGGGCCGAACTGGGGCGATTTCAACGCCGACGGCTTCGACGACGTCTTCGCCACCAATCACGCCGATACCCCCACGCTCTACGAGAACCTGGCCGGCGGAGCGTTCGAGGACGTATTCGCGGAGTCCTGGATTCCAGCAGGCGGTGATCAGCACGGTGCGGTTTGGGGCGACTTCACCAACGACGGACTGCCCGACCTCTACATCATCGTCGGGGCGCCCGGCGACGATGCCCATGCCTACAACCATCTCTGCTGGAATCTCAACGGCACCAACTTCGCCAGCATCGCCCACTCGGCCGGCGTGACCGACTCGGCCGGCCGGGGTCGCTATGCCTGCTTTCTCGATTTCGACAACGATGGCTGGCTGGATCTCTTCGCGGCGAACAAGTCGACGCCCAACCGCCTCTACCGCAACTTGCACAACCGCACCTTCGAGGAGGTGCCCAACGCCGGGGGGCTGGGGGACTACTACCTGCGCCTGCCCGGCCTGACCGATCTCGACAACGATGGCCTGCTCGATATGCTCCTGATCGATCCCGAGCACGATTTCGTCTCGCTCTTCCGCAACACCGGAGCGGGCGGCTTCACCGACATCACCGCGGGCAGCGGACTCCCCAGCCTGTGGGGCATCTGGACGATCGGCTGGTTCGATTACGACAACGACGGCGATCAGGACGTCTATCTGGGGCGAGGCTACTGGCCCTCGCGCCGGGATGCCTACGACCTCGAGCCGGACCGGTGGCGCTTCCAGACCTACATGGACACGCCGGTCGCGCTGGAGGACGGGATCGACGGCTTCGACCTCACCAGCGACGCCAGCAGCCTCGAGTTCGAGATCCGCATCGACAAGCTGATCGGGCAGAATCAGCACATCTACCTGGGCAATGCCGGGGTACATCCGACCGGCAATCAGTTCATCGTCCACGATGGGCAGTATCTGGGAGAGCCCAACATCCTGCCCGGCGTGACCCTGGGCTGCTACATCTGGCAGGACTCCTCCGGGGGCGCCTGGCACTTGCGCACCACGACCGATCGCAACGCCGTGCATCGCTTCTGGGCCGAGATCGATGCGATCGGGGGAGAGCTGCTGGGTGCCGACACCGTGGATGTGGAGACCGAGTTCGTCGACAGCGATCTCTCCGGGCGTCTGTATCGCAACCGGGGCGACGGGACGTTCGAGGATGTGACCGTCGCGGCGGGCCTCTCCGACGATCAGAGCAGCAAGACCTGCGTGCCGGTCGACTTCGACAACGACGGCTGGCAAGACCTCTACGTGGTCAACGACCGTACGGTCTCGGGCCCGCTGACCTACAACGACGCCAACCTGCTCTATAGGAACAACGGCGACGGCACCTTCACGGAATCGGCCGCCGCCGCGGGCGTCGAGTGCATGGTCGAAGGCACCGGCTCCTCGGCGGGATGGGGCGACTTCGACAACGACGGCTTCCCCGACCTCTACATCACCAACGGCTGGGCCCACTTCCCGTTCCACCTCGGCCCCCACGTGCTCTATCAGAACGACGGCAACGCGAACCACTGGATCAAGGTCCGCCTGCAGGGGGTGATCAGCAATCGGGATGCGCTGGGCGCGCGCGTGCGAGTCGTTGCGGGGGGCATGGCGCAGTACCGCGTCGAGACCGGTGGGATCATCGACATGGGACAGAGCTCCCACGACCTCCACTTCGGCCTGGGCGCGGCCACGGTGGTCGACAGCATCACGATCTGGTGGCCGAGTGGACGGGTGAGTGCATACGGCGCCATGGTTGCCGATGCGACCTACCAGTTCCTCGAAGCCGATCCGTCGGAAGCCGATCTGCACTGGATCGCGGACGGGGCGCTGCGCCTGGGTGTACCATTCCCCAATCCGGCGTCGGGGGAGAGCCGCTGGCGCTTCGAGCTCCCCGCTGCCGGCTGGGTGCGTCTGGCGCTCTACGATGCCGCCGGGCGGCAGATCCGCGTCCTGACCGAAGGGCATCGGGTCGCGGGCGTCCACCAGCTCCTGTGGGACGGCCGCAGCAACACCGGCACGCCTGTCCCCGCCGGGGTCTACTACGGGCGGCTGGAGAGTGGATCAGACGCGCGAAGGCAGCCGATGATCATCCTGCGCTGATCCCCGCACGGATGCTGCCAAGGGCCCGTCGGGGGGCAACCGAGGAGCGCCGGGGGCCGCGTCCGCTGACGCGAAGGACCCGCCCGTCGTGCCGGAACACGAATGGGGCCCTGGTCGCCGAGCCGGAACACGAATGGACAGAAGAGGAGCAAGCCACAGCGGCTTGCTCCTCTTGTCATCAGCACATCTTGGAACAGGTCCTGTCTTCAGCACGTCGTGGAAGTGGTCGGATTCGCCTTCGACCGCCCTGGCCTATGCCGGATCACACCGGCCGCGCCGAAGCCGCAGCGCGGCGATCGACCCAGCCAGGCCCAGCGGCAGGAGCAGCAGACTCGCCGGTTCCGGAACGACCGGTGAGCTGAGATTGACGACCGTGCCTTCCATGGGCGTCTTGACCCAGATCCAGTTGATCATGCGGGCATCGTAGGAGGGATTCCCGCCCTGGTCCCCGGTGACCAGGTAGCCGTTCTCCCCGGGGCCGATGTCAGTGAGCGGGTCGACGAAGGAGAGCCAGAAGGCGCAGGGGGGATCCGGATCTTCCATTCCGAACAGCGCCAGGTTGTGAGGCCCGATGTCGATGGGGCCCTTCTCCCCGCCCACATCCTGATCCAGGAGCGACGAGTTCTCCGGCGTGTAGATGAACTCCTCTTGGCCCGAGAAGACGGAGGTGATGTTCCAGTCCGAGTAGGCTGCCATCCCCTCGAAGGCATCGTCGTACCAGAAGGTCCCGCTGAGGCTGTAGAGATCCGACTCGGCGTCGGCCCGCACTGCGGAGACTTCATAGAGGTAGGGTACCGCACCGACCGTGCTCGCGTGACCGATCAGAAGAGCCGCCGCACAGATGCACCAGATCGCTTTGCTCATCGTCTCGCTCCTTCCCTGGATTTCGGCATTGCACCGTCGCTACAAGGCAAAGATAGAACGAGACGAAGTGCGTTGCAAGCGCTGCCTGGATCTCTCAGCGGAAATCTACCTGTGCCGCCGACGGCGGAGACAGGCGCCGGCGACCACGCCGGAGCAGACCAGCAGCAGCAAGGTGCCGGGCTCGGGGATCGGGCTCTCGGAGACCGCCATGCTGATCCAGGAGACCTGATACCCCTCACCCCAGTAGTCGGTGCGGATCTGCCCAGTCGCGTCGTCCAACCAGATATTGGTGACGCGCAAAGTCCCGGTTGCGGGATCGATGTAGTCCATCCAGCCACTGTTGGCGACGTCATCCCAGTGGAAGCTGGTCAAGGTCAGATAGTGACCGTAGTCCTCGTAGACCCCGTTGATCAGAATCTCGACGTCTTCGCAGTCGAATAGCTCGCCGTAGATGAAATCCCAGGTAGGGATCACAGGATCCACCCAGGCCGGCCGGACGTGGTTCTGCCAGTTCCAGAAGTCTTGCGCCTCATACCGGGTCATACCAGGCACCAGTCCTTCGATGTAGGAGTACTTGCCCCAGATGAAGCTATCGTGGAAGGTCCCACCCGGTGGCTGGGTGTTCATGTAGTTCGGGCCGGCCAGCGTCAGCGCTGCGTCGATCATGTCATCGTAGGCATCGATGTCTTCATCCCCGTCGTGATTGTTGAACTGGACGGGTGTCAGCGAATTGTCGTAGATCCAGGGATAGGCGTTCTCCAGATAGACGAACGAGTTGACCGCGGCGGTCGGACCGCAGGCAACCGCTCCGATTCCCGGGATGTCGTCCTGATCGAGGTTTCCGTAGAGCGTCCAGTCCTTGGAGATCTCCCAGATCGTGGCCTGTGACTGGGGCAACGCCAGACCGAGCAAGCAGACGACGGCCAGGGCCGCGATGATCCGTGTACTCATCATGCACCCCCTTCGGGCAACGCTCGCACTCATCTCGCGCTGGCCTGCGGTTGTCAGAGCCGTGGTGTGCAGGAGTTCGGATGGCAGGAACGAGCTGAGTGGTCACGAGCGGTGAATCCCACCGATGAAGCGGTCATGCACGGTCCATGCCGAGGTGGACGACGGGAAAAGGAATCGTAACCGTCAGGAGCATTTGGGCCTGGGATTCATCATCCTGCAGATTGCGGGGGAGTCGCCGGCGGAGCCGCATAAAGTGTCAGGCAATCCTGTCGGTCCGGCCGCGGCCGCGAGGCCCTCCCACCCGCACCTACAAGGGGCGGTCTTTGCCCCTTGGCAATCCCTACCAGAAATCCCACCGTCCGGTCGCCAGCACGTAGAGGCCCAGGCCCAGATTCGTCACCGCATGGGCCAGGACGCATGTGAAGAGGTCCCGTCGCCATACGAGCAGACCGCCGTAGGCGAGCCCGGCGAGGATTCCTACGACCCAGCGGAAGTGCTCGAGGCCGAAGAGGATCGCCACCAGGGCGAAGGAGAAGAGGCGGAAGGTCCCCAGGGCGACCTCGCGGAAATCGGAGCGGATGAGCGCGCGCATCAGGAAGCTGCGCCAGAAGAGCTCTTCCATGACCGGCACCACCAGGCTGGCTCCCAGCAGCCGCACGCCCGCTATGGCCCACAGCCCCGCGCCGCTGGCGCCGAAGGCGTGCGGATCGAATCCCCCCGGCTCGCCGAGCTTCAAGGGCTCGAGGAGCTTCTCCGGCGCGACCCAGACGACCAGAACCAGCAGACCGGCGGCGAACCCGATCGCCCAGTTGGCGATGCTGCGACTCCAGCGCAGCTCGGGGTAGCTGCGCCGCCAGGCGATCAGCATAACCGCCACGATCACCGTCTTGGCGGCGTACCACAAGTGCGCGGCCGAAGGCCATTGCGACCCTGCGAACGTGAGCGCGAGAAAGGTTGCAAAGGGAACGACATAGGGAAGCCAGGCAGAACGCGTCTCAGGATTCACACGCACCTCAACACGCAGATACAGCCCTGTGGACGTCCGTGATGTGGCTCAACCTCAGAACGGATCGTATCGCATGCGTACGCGCGAGGCGAGACCGGAAGCCGCCTGGCCCTGACCTGGCAGTGTCAAGATCGCTTACGGCCCCGGGGACGCTTCCAATCCGATGCGGTAGGGGGGATTGTGTCTCTTCGTGGCAGATCGGGGGTGGCTCCGTGTAGACGCTGCCTGTCAGATCGCCGGTGCCCCCACTACCGATCTGATTCCGTCTTCTGATTCTCTACCAGGCGTTGGCGGATGTCCGGTAACGGCCCAGATCGTGGGGCGGGAGGAGCAGATTGTGAGACGAGGATTGGTGAAGCCGGGGGGCGCAAGACAGGGTCTGACTGGATCTTGGCGCCGCCCCGGGCGGGAGCGCGTCTTTCGGGTCGTCTGCAGCCACAAGATGTTCTCTCAGCAGGGAGTAGCAGCAGGCGTTTCACCAATCCTCGTCTCACAACCTTCCACTTGGGCGTCGATCTTGGCCGAGCGTCGGCTTGCGAGATCGTGGTTCTGGCTCAGATGCGCTCGGAGCATGCGCGCGCTGAAACTCGGCTCGTGCCATGGGATCTTGCCGCCGTGGGACCACGGCTGCGGTGGTTCGCGCTCGAGAAGCTCTTGGAGATCCACATCGTGCTCCTCGATGAAGCGCCCTAACGAGTCCGGATCGCGCGCGCACCAGCCCCCGCTAGGATCCCACCTCCATCGTGGCCTCCAGCGCGCGCGTGAGGCGCGCCTCGAGATCCTCGAGATGCGCCCGCAGCTCTCCGCCCGGGCCGCGCTCCAGCGCCCGCGCCACGCGATCCCGCACGCGCACGATATGCATGCGCGCCAGCGCACGGGGCTCGGGCGGCACGCCGGCGTTCGTCCAGAGCTGGATGAGCCGTCCCGCATGCACGCGCTGCATGTTGCGGCGGAAGCTGGAGAGCCGCAGCGGCTGCGAATCCAGAGGCGCCCAGACCGTCTCGGTCAATCCGTCGAAGATCTCGGCCGCGGTCACCGCGTCCGCCTGCTTGTGGGCCAGCTCGCCGACCAGCGTCAGGCGCGTCGGGTCGGTCAGCCGATAGATCAGCCCCAGGTGCGTCCACATCACCATGTCGTGCAGCGGGAAGTCCATGCGGAAGCCGCGGCCCCAGATGCTCGATCCCCAATGCCCCCAGCGGCTGGGGGCGAGGCGGTTCAGCAGTTCGGGCGGCACGGGTAGGACATCGTCGCGCAAGCCCTCCTCGAGCATCATCCGCAGCGCCGCGCGCTGCCGGGCGGGATCCACCGGCACCAGCGGATCGCGACCGCCCGGGTCGCCCTTGTGATCGCGATGGAAGTATTGCCCGCCCAAAAAGCGGTCGGCGCCATTGAGCGAAGCGTAAATCTGCCAGATCAGGCGCATGGTCATGCTGCGCAGGTACAGGTAGTCGTCGCCGTCCCCCATCGCGCGTTCCTCCAGGCGGCCATCGGTGAGCAGGCCGCGCGCGAGCTGCAGCATGTCCCGCCGCCAGGCCAGCGGGTCGCCGGAGATGTCGAAGGCCGCCGTGAGCGGATCGACGGCGGCGGGCATATAGGCATCCTCATCGGTGGCATAGGTCAGGTGGGGATCGGCGGCGGCTTCGGCGGCGATCGCCTGGAGCACCGGCAGCTCTCCCTCCGGGGTCTGCGCATCGATCGGTGTGTACCCGTAGCGGATCACCCAGCGGTCGTAGTCTCCCAGGCGGCCGCGGTAGTAGTAGCCCTGCCCCTCGGGCGTGGGGGAGATGTTCGGCGGCACATACTCCATCACCGATCCGAAGCCGTGCCGGTCGATGTAGTCGCGATCGTGGAGCTTCTCGTAGGGGATCACGCTGCTCGACTTGAAGTTGTGCCGCAGCCCGAGCGTGTGGCCGACCTCGTGGCAGACCAGCCACTTCATCGCCTCGGCCAGGATCGAGTCGGGCATCGGCGCGCCCGGCTCGATCAGCCCCTGGGCGACCATCGCTGTGTGCGCCAAGGCGCCGCCGAGCGCCAGCGCGCGTCCCAGCTCGCCGGCCTGCCAGCGCAGTGGTTCGGGGAGCTGCGTCTGCCAGGCAATCCAGTCGCGCGCTCCTGCAGGGGCGCCGCCCATCTCGCCGGTCATCTCCGCCAGCCAGGCGACCTCGGGCGGCAGGGTGGAGAGGTCGCGGCCCCACAGCTCGGCGAGTTGCGCGTCCTGGATCGGCTTCTGGCCCGTCATCCGCGACCAGCCGGTCTTCCAGGCATGCACCATCGAGGCTTCGATCAGAACATCAGCATCCAGGATCTGGCCGGTGCGTGGGTCGACGCGCGAGGGTCCGATGGCCCCGTAGCTCGGCTGGGTCGAGACCGCCCAGCGCACGGTGTTGTAGCGCACATCCTCGGGCGCGAAGTCGGGATCGTCGGGCGCGGGCAGGGCCACGATGGCCTTCTTGAAGCCCGCCGCCTCGAAGGCGCCCTGCCACAGCTCGATGCCCTCCTTGATCCAGGGCACGTAGGCCTCAGGGACGGTGTGATCGATGTAGTAGATGATCGGCTGGATCGGTTCGGACAGCTCGGCCGCCGAATCCTTCTTCACCAGATGCCAACGGTTGATGTAGCGGCGGAAGTAGGTGCGGCGGGCATCATCGGAGAAGTCCTGATGGACGGTCAGGAAGTAGCCGGTGCGCGAGTCGGCCAGCCGCGGGCGATAGCCGGTGTCCTCGAGGAGCGAGAGGGAGTAGTGCACGCCGACCGGGATGTAGCGCGAGTCGGGCACGGAGACCAGTCGCGCGTTCTCCGGCTTCACCGGCACGAAGGTGAAGCTGACATCGAACTCCAGGTTCTCGGGAAAGGCCTTGATCGTACCGATCGCGCTACGGTCGCGGTCGATGCGCGCCGGGGAGCCAATCGCATACGGCATGCGGATCTCGAGCCCCGCGTAGTCGGAGAGCAGGAAGCTGCCGAAGTCGACCAGCAGGTGCCCATCCTCTTCGCGCTCGCTGACGATCGGGAAGCTGAAGAGGATCGATTCGCCGTAGGAGAGCTCCACCGAGCGCGCCAGCGCCGAGTCGGCGTCGGCGCGGAAGCGCGGGTTGATCTCGATCATGCGGATCGCGTCGTCCTGCCGCTGCAGTCGCACGACGGCTGTGCCCATGGTCGAGCCGCCCAGGATGCGATTCGATCCGATCCCCCGCGAGAGGGTCACCGCCAGCAGATAGGTGCGCGCGAGGTCTTCGGGGGCGATCTCGAGGTGCACTTCCTGGCGCTTGCGATGGATGGTGAAGAGCCCTTCCTGCGGCTCGGTGAACTTGAGGCTCTTCTCCCAGTCGCCGTACGGCTCCTCCTTCTCGGGCTCGGGCGGCGGCTTGGGGGGCGTGTACCAGGGGAACTCCTCGTTCTGCCCGCGCCAGGGGTCGCGCGGCGGGGCGGCGGCGGCCGAGTCGGCCTCGGTTGCGGTGGAGTCTGCGGCGGCGGCCGAGTCGGCCTCGGCGGCGGCGGAGTCTGCGGCGGCGGCGGAGTCGGCATCGGCCGCGGTGG
>WJJG01000202.1 GCA_014729815.1 Candidatus Eiseniibacteriota bacterium | reverse complement strand
CCCTCCTACTACCACTTCGTCTACAAGAGCGTGCTCTTCCTGTGCGCCAACAGCGAGGATGGGCAACCCAACCGGATCAGTCCGGAGCAGGTCGACTACTTCCGCCGCGCGCTCGCGGAGAACCCGAACGTGCGCTGGACGCTGCTCTTCCTGCACAAGCCGCTCTGGGTCTACGAGGCGGAGGATGCACCCGGCTGGGCCGAGCTGGAGGAACTACTGACCGGGCGCGAGTACACGGTCTTCGCGGGCCACTTCCACCAGTATCGCAAGCATGTGCGTCGCGATCGTCGCTACTTCGTCCTGGCGACCAGCGGCGGGGTGAGCAGCCTGCGGGGTCCGGATCGGGGCGAGTTCGATCATGTGGTCTGGGCGACGATGACCGATTCGGGGCCGCAGGTGGCCAACCTGATGCTCGATGGGATCTGGGATGAGGACGTCTTCACCGAGCGCAGCGCCGAGCTGGTCCGTCAGCTGGTCGATCTGCGGGTGACGCCGCGGCTGTGCCGGCCGGATGGCTCGCTGCTCACCGAGGCGGGGTTCCGGTTGGGCAACGCGGAGACGATCCCGATGCGGGTGGTGGCCAGCGCGGAGGATCATCCGGGGCTGGCGGAGTCTTGGGTGCTCGAGACGGAAGTGCCGCCGGACTCGGTGGCGGTGTTCACGGTTCCGCTGACGGTCTCGCCGGAGGCCGCGGCGGGCGGTGCGCCGCTGGCGCTCTCGGTGACGACCGGGTTCGAGCCGGAGGATCACCGGCCGCTGGAGTTCGAGCACGACTTCCGTCTGGAGATCGGGGCGGTGCGGACGCTGCCAGATCGCCCATCAGGCCTGGTCGTTGATGGGGACCTGAGCGACTGGGCGGCGCTACCGTTCGAGGTGGCGGACAGCGGCAGTGCGGGCCGGACGCGCTTCGGCCTCGCCGGAGGCGACTCGATGCTCTATCTCGGCGTGCGCGTTGCGGACGATCGGGTGATCCATGTGGATGATGACGTGCCGCGCTGGCATCACGACCACGTGGAGGTGCGGATCGATACGCGGCCCTTCGCCGAGCGGCGGCTGATCCACTCGCAGTGGGATCTGCGGACCTACGTCTTCCTGGCCCTCTTCCCAGCGCGGGAGGAGGCGAGCGAGCAGATGTGGGAGCGGCAGAACTACCCCGAGGAGCTCGTGATGGCGCAGCGCCCGACCCGGGACGGGTACGAGATGGAGCTGGCGGTCCCGATCGAGTATCTGGCCGCGCGGGGAGATGTCGAGCGGCTGGAGGGCTTCAACTTCAACCTGACCGTGATCGACTGGGACGACCCGGAGGATGAGGAGAGCACGGCGTCGTGGCAGACGCCGTGGCATCTGGATGAGGCCGCGGTGGGGGTCGGGGGGTTTGTGGTGGAGTGAGGGGCTCGCGACTAGCTCGGATCCGCCCGCGGGCGGGCACCGCCGCGGGCCTCGATCGACCCCCTCGCGCGCGAGAGGATGGATGCCACCAAGCTGTTGAGCGACACGCGCTGCCGCTGCGCTTCGTACGCCAGCCAGGCGTGCAGCGAGCGTGGGATGCGCAGACGGAACTGACCGCTGTACTCCGGGATCGCGTCCGGCTCGGGAATGGGCCAGCCCTGAGATTCCTAGGTCTCGAGCGCCAGGGCGATGACTTCCTCCAGCTCGGCAACCGCATCGCGCGCCGTGCTACCCAGCGCCGAGAGTCCGCCGAGCGTGGGGCAGATGGCGACGTGCATCCCATCCACCGCACTTCGGGTGACCGTGATGCTGTAGTGCGTCATGGTCCTTCTCCTGGCCGGGCGAGACCTCGTCCCTGCGCTGGAGGCTGGGGAATCGTGTCATACGTTTTCACATCGTGGTACCGGATGCGGTACAACCGTTACGAGTCTGTGGCTACGAGGCATAGCCCAGGGCATGCCGGGCCGCGGGCTGGGTTCTGGAGAGGGGAGGCGAGGCGGGCACTCCCGAAGAATGGACCGTCACCGTGAGGCGCCAAGACAGGGGCCCGCGCGCCCGATGGGTGCGCGGCATTGCCTCGCAGCCAGGAGCATCAGGCCAGCGAAGAGACCGTAGTAGGCCGGCCCGGTCAGCTTGCTCGTGGCGGTCGGTAGGGTGGCGGACCGGATCGCACCGTCATCGAGCGCGGATCCCTGCGGGACGCGGATGAATCCCCACCGGAAGGCCAGCTCGTCCGACCGATTGGGGTCGTGCGTTCGGCTACCATCCAGGACCACGGGCTCCCCAACCTCGTAGCACTCCGAGAACGGAAGACGCGAGTGGCGATGGCCAAGGCCAGCCGGCGCGCACGCTCGGCGCATGGCCCGGGTCAGGGCAAGGGCAACTCGGCCAGCTCCGCCGCCGGCCACATCGTGATCCGCGCATCCGCCGGAAAGCGGCGCGGACCCGGATGGATCACCCACAAGTGCTCGAGCCCCAGATCCTCCAGCGCGCTGCGCATCGAGCGCGTGACGGTGGGGGATTCGTTGTACTTGACCTCGATGCCGTAGGGGCGGCCGGCGTGGGTAAAGAGCAGATCGAGCTCCGCTCCTTGATAGGTGGCCCAGAAGTAGACCTGCCTGAGCTGCAGAAGCTCGATGACCTGCTCGATCACGAAACCCTCCCACGATGCCCAGGCGCGGGGATGGGCCACGAGGGCATTGTGATCGGGGATCGCAAGCAGACTGTGCAGGATCCCGGAGTCTCGCAGGTAGACCTTGGGG
>WJJG01000025.1 GCA_014729815.1 Candidatus Eiseniibacteriota bacterium | reverse complement strand
GAACGCTATCGCGCCCAGAGCCGCGTCTCCCAGGCCAATCTGGACCGCAAGCAGCGCCTCTTCGAACAGGATCTCATCTCGCCCGAGGAGCTCGATGAAGCTGAAGCGGCGGCCGCCGTGGATCAGGCCGCGCACAACGCACAGGAGCAGGAGATCGAGCGCTTGAGGGCGGCGCTGGCGGCGGCGCGGCGCGATCTGGCCGAGACGCATGTGACGGCGCCCATCGACGGGCTCGTGACGCAGATCTTCGTGGAGGAAGGCGAGAACGTCGTCACCGGAACGATGAACAATCCCGGGACGGTCATCCTCGAGATGGCCGACCTGAGCCGCATGGAGGTCGAGGCCAAGGTCGATGAGACCGACATCATCGCGGTGTCGGTGGGCCAGCCGGCGCGGATCGAGGTCGACGCGTTGCCCGACACGGTCCTGCAGGGTGCGGTGAGCCGCGTGGGGCAGGCGGGCCGCACGTCGCAGGAGGGGGCCGACTTCCTGGTGCGCGTGCGCATCAAGAGCTCGCCGCCCCGGCTGCGTCCCGGGATGACGGCCGACGTGGAGATCCTGGTGGCCTCGGCCGACAGCGCTCTGGCCGTCCCGATCCAGGCACTCACCGTGCGCCCGCGCGATCAGGTCGAGGAGTGGGCCGCCGAGGAGGACGGCGGTCCGGATGCGGCTGAAGAGGCCGAAGGCGAAGACCCCGATCGCCTGGAAGCCCGGGACAGCGAGACCGCGGAGTCCCAGCCGGCCGGCGACGCAGAGGATGAGGTCGCCTCGCGGCGCACTCCGGAGGAGTGGCTGACCACAGGCGTCGGCGGCGCGGAGGAGCTGGTGGAAGGGGTCTTCATCGTGGACGGCGAAGAAGCCCGCTTCCGCGAGGTCACGACCGGGATTCGCGGCGAGACGCATATCCAGGTGCTCTCCGGTCTGGAAGCGGGCCGGACGGTCATCACCGGTCCGTATCGCGTTCTGCGCACACTGGACGACGGCCGCAAGGTCGAGGTGCAGGAAAAAGACGAAGAGAGCGAGGCAACCTCGTGACGACACCTGCCGAAACGGCGCTGATCGCCCTGCGCGGCCTCGAGAAGATCTATCCCATGGCCGGGGGCGGCGTCCGCGCGCTGGTCGATATCAACCTCGACATCGGCGAAGGCGAGTACCTGGCGATCATGGGTCCGTCCGGTTCGGGCAAGTCGACCTTGATGAACATCCTCGGGTGTCTCGATACGCCCAGCGGCGGCTCCTACATCCTGCACGGCCAGGCGGTCCAGACGCTGAGCGACGACGAGCTGGCGCACATCCGCAACCGCGAGATCGGTTTCGTCTTCCAGACCTTCAATCTCCTGCCGCGCGCCACGGCGCTGCGCAACGTCGAGCTGCCGCTCATCTACAGCCGGTTGTCGGGCGGCGAGCGGCGCCGGCGGGCCGAGGAGGCGTTGCAGGCGGTCGGGCTCAGCGATCGTGCCGATCACAAGCCCAATGAGCTGAGCGGCGGCCAGCGCCAGCGCGTGGCGGTGGCGCGGGCGCTGGTCACCGAGCCGAGCATCATCCTGGCCGACGAACCCACCGGGAACCTCGACAGCCGCACCGGGGAAGAGATCCTGCAGCTCTTCGACCATATCCACCGCCAGGGCAAGACGGTCATCCTCGTCACGCACGAGGAAGGGTTGGCCGGGCGCGCGCGGCGCATCCTGCGGCTGCTGGACGGGCGCATCGAGAAGGATGAAACCGTCGGGGCGGCGGGCACCGCGCCCCGGCTCTGACGGCGATGCTGTTCTTCCGCTCCATTCTGATCGCATTGCAGTCGATGTGGTCGGGCAAGCTGCGCACCTTCCTGACGCTGCTGGGCACGATCATCGGCGTCTTCGCCGTTGTGGCGGTCTTGGCGGTGATCCAAGGACTCAACCGCTACGTCTCGCGGGAGATCCTCGGCACCGGCAGCCATGTCTTCAACCTCACCAAGCACGGCTTCATCACCGATTATGACGCCTACCTGCGCGCCCAGCGCCGCAAGGATCTGCGTCTGGAAGACGCCCAATGGCTGCGGCGCCGGATGGAGCTGGCCGAGACGGTGGTGGCCGAAGTCCGCGCGCAGCGCGAGGTGAAAGGACCGCGGGAGCGGGCCAGCCGCGTCAGTATTCTGGGCGCCCAGGACGGTTATCCCGAGATCGGAACCTACCCTCTGGCGGAAGGGCGCCACCTGACGCACGCCGACGTCGCCCAGCGGCGCAGCGTGGCCGTCGTGGGTGAGAAGATCCGCGAGGAGCTGCTGCAGCCCGGCGATCCGGTGGGGCAGCGGCTGCGCATCGGCGGGCATTCCTTCCGTGTGGCGGGTGTGCTCGAGCAGCGCGGATCGGTCTTGGGGATGTCCCAGGACGACATTGTCATCATTCCGATCACGACCTTTCAGAAGCTGTTCGGCCGCCGGCGCTCGATCGACATCGCCGTCAAGGCGATCGGACCGGAGTTCTTCGACGAGGCGCAGGAGGAGGCGGCGCTCATCGTCAAGCTGCGCCGCGGGCTCAAGCCGTATGAAGAGGCCGACTTCGAGATCATGACCTCGGAGATGCTGTTCAGCTTGTACGAGCAGGCCACCGGCGGTCTTTTCCTGGCGATGCTGGGTGTGGTGGGATTGAGCCTTCTGGTGGGCGGCATCGTCATCATGAACATCATGTTGGTGGCGGTGGCCGAGCGCACGCGCGAGATCGGCATCCGCCGCGCCCTGGGGGCTCGGGCGCGCGACATCGTGCTGCAGTTTCTGGTGGAGGCGGCGGCCCTTTCGGGCCTGGGCGGGGTGGTGGGGGTGCTGCTGGGAGCGACGGCCGCCTGGGCTCTGCGAGCCGGGACTTCCTTTCCGGTGCGCGTGGAGCCGGTGGCCGTGGCGATCGGGCTGGCGCTGGCGGTGGGCGTGGGCGTCGTCTTCGGCCTCTATCCGGCGCGCCGCGCCAGCCGGCTCGATCCGATCCAGGCGCTGCGCCATGAGGCGTGATCGATGAACGGGCGGCGAGCGACAAGGGCGCCCTGGCTGCTGCTGGCCGACGCCGTGCGCGAGGCGCTGCTGGTGCTGTGGTCGCAGAAGTTGCGCTCTGTCCTGACGCTGCTGGGGATTATGATCGGGGTGGGAACGGTCGTGGGGATGGTGGCCATCATCTCTGGGCTCAACCGGTCGATGGCGCAGCAGATCGCCTCGCTGGGAACCGGCGTCCTCTACGTCAGCAAGCACGAGGCGCAGGTGCAGCTCGGCCCGACGCAGCGCGAGCGGCGTCCCGACCTGACGCTGTCCGAAGCCGGCGCCATCCGCCGCCATGCGCCGGCGGTGAAATGGGTCTCGCCGCAGGTGGACCGCATGGAGGCGGTGGAGTTCCGCGGCGAGCGGACGCGCACCCTGGGCGTGTCGGGCGCCACAGCAGCCTATCTCCCCTGTAACGGCTACGACGTGGCGCAGGGGCGCTTCCTGAGCCCGCAGGATATCGTAAGCCGCGAGCGGGTGGTTGTGCTGGGCGACGGCGTGCGCGAGGTCTTGTTCCCGTGGGGCGGAGGACTGGGCGCGTGGGTGCGCGTGGGGGAGCGCAGCTATCGCGTGATCGGCTTTCTGGAGCCGAAAGGCTCCTTCCTGGGCCAGTCGCTGGACGATCTGGCGGTGGTGCCGTTGCCGTTCTTCGTCGAGACGACGCGCTACGGCGAATCGATCGATTACATCATCATCCGCCCGCGCAGCCCCGAGCTGGCAGACGCGGCGCGCGACCAGGTGACCGAGATCCTGCGCCGCCTGCGCGGCCTGCGCCCCAACGAGCCGAACAACTTCGGCATCACCAGCCAGGAGCGGTTGATGGAGCTGTACCACCAGATCACGTCCGGATTCTACATGGCGATGGTCGTCATCTCGGCCATCGGCCTCCTGGTGGGCGGCATCGGCGTCATGAACATGATGCTGGTGGCGGTGGGCGAGCGGACGCGCGAGATCGGCGTGCGCCGCGCGGTGGGCGCGCGCGGCCGCGATATCATGGGGCAGTTCCTGACCGAGTCGGCCGCGTTGACGCTCCTGGGCGGCGCGGCGGGGATCGTTCTGGGGTTCGCTCTGGCCCTCGGCGTGCACCTCGGCACGAAGCTGCCGTTCGCGCTGCCCTGGGCGATTGTCGCGGCGGCGCTCATCGTCTCCACCGGCACGGGGATCATCTTCGGTTTGTATCCGGCCTACCGCGCCAGCCGGCTCAATCCGATCGACGCGTTGCACTACGAGTAGGGACACCATGCGCCACATCGTCATTCGCGGAGCCCGGGTCCACAACCTGCGCAACCTCAATCTCAAGATCCCGCGCGACCGGTTGGTGGTCATCACCGGCGTCAGCGGATCAGGCAAGTCGAGCCTCGCCTTCGACACGATCTACGCCGAGGGGCAGCGCCGTTACGTCGAATCGCTCTCGGCCTACGCGCGGCAGTTCCTGGGACAGATGGAAAAGCCCGATGTCGACCGGATCGAGGGACTGAGCCCCGCCATCTCCATCGAGCAGAAGGGGGCCGGACACAACCCGCGTTCCACGGTGGCCACCCTGACCGAGATCTACGACTACCTGCGCGTGGTCTTCGCCCGGGTTGGGACGCGCACCTGTCCCGACTGCGGCATTCCGATCGAGAGCCAGTCGATCGACGAGATCGCCGGCGCGGTCTGGGAGCGGTTCGGCGGACAAAAGGTGCAGCTGCTGGCACCGATCGTCCGCGGCCGCAAGGGGGAGTTCCGCAAGGAGCTCGAGCAGCTCCGGCGCCAGGGATTCCTGCGCGTGCGCGTCGACGGCGAGATCCGCAGTCTCGATGAGGAGATCACGCTGGCCAAGACCAAGCGGCACGACATCTCCGTCGTCGTCGACCGCCTGGCGGCCGAGCCGGCCAAGCGCTCGCGCCTGTCCGATTCGCTCGAGGCGGCGCTGCGCACCGGGAGCGGTCTGGTGGAGGTGGCCGGTGAGAACGGCGCCGCCGAGATCTACAGCGAGCGCGAAGCTTGCGCGCGCTGCGGGCGCTCTTTCGATCCGCTGCATCCGCGCGCCTTCTCCTTCAACAGCCCCTACGGCGCGTGCCCCCGCTGTCAGGGGCTGGGAACGCTGCTGGAGGTCAATCCCGAGCTGCTGATTCAGGATCCCGAGCTGAGTGTGCGCGAGGGCGGGATCGCCTTCATCCGCTCAGTGGACGACGCCTGGAACGGCGTCATCCTGCAGGCGATGGCCAGACGCCACAAGGTCGATCTCGACCGGCCGGTGGGACGCCTCCCCAAACGCCAGCTCGAACGCATCCTGCAAGGGACCGGCGATGAGCGCTTCGCGGTGCGCTGGACGCGCAGCGGCGGGCGCGGCCAGTGGCGGACGCGGTACGAAGGATTGATTCCGCAGCTCGAGCGCCGCTTCCGGGAAACGCAGTCGGAGGAGGTGCGCGAGGGAATCAGCCGCTACATGAGTCCGCAGCCGTGCCCCGAGTGCAAGGGTTCGCGCCTGCGCGCCGAGAGCCGCGCGGTCAGGATCGGTCCGCACACGCTCCCGGCGTGGACGGCGATGAGCGTGGGCGAAGCCGCCGAGCGCGTCGACGAGCTGGCCCCCGGGGAGCGGGAGCGCTCCATCGCCGGCCAGGCGCTCAAGGAGATCCGCGACCGGCTGCGGTTTCTGGTCGATGTGGGCTTGTCCTATCTCACGCTCGATCGCCCCTCGGCGACGCTCTCGGGCGGCGAGTCGCAGCGCATTCGACT